>JBBIVU010000096.1:0-11432 GCA_037439585.1 Roseateles sp.
CGCTGCGCTGGAACCCGGCCAGGTGCTCGACGGTTTCAAACTGGAAGAACGCCTGCACCAAGGCGGCATGGCCAACCTCTGGCGCGTCACGCGCGCCGATGGGACGGGCGATGCCCACGAGCTGCTGATGAAGGTGCCGCGCATCAAGGGCGGCGAAGACCCGGCCACCATCGTCGGCTTCGAGGTCGAGCAGATGCTGATGCCCCAGCTCAGCGGCCCGCACGTGCCCCGCTTCGTGGCGCGCGGGGACTGGACGCGCCAGGCCTTCATCGTCATGGAGCGCATCCCGGGCGACACCCTGCGCCCCCGGCTGGACGACGCGCCGCTGCCGCCCGAGGAAGTGGCCGACATCGGCGCCCGCGTGGCCACCGCGCTGGCGGCCCTGCACCGCCAGCACGTGGTGCACCTGGACATCAAGCCCAGCAACATCATGTTCCGCCCCGACGGCACGGCCGTGCTGGTGGACTTCGGCCTCAGCCGCCACGAGCAATTGCCGGACCTGCTGGAAGAGGAATTCACGCTGCCCATGGGCACGGGCCCCTACATGAGCCCGGAGCAGGTGCAGTTCGTACGCAACGACCCGCGCAGCGACCTGTTCGCGCTCGGCGTGATGCTCTACCACCTCGCCACCGGCGAGCGGCCCTTCGGCCAGCCCAACTCCGTGCGCGGCCTGCGCCGGCGGCTCTACGTGGAGCCCGTGCCGCCACGCGCCATCCGGCCCGATCTGCCGCCCTGGCTGCAGGAAGTCATCCTGCGCTGCCTGGAGGTGAAGCCCGAGCGCCGCTACCAAAGTGCCGCGCAGCTGGCGCTGGACCTGCGCGAACCCGGCGGCGTGGCCCTCACCGCCCGGGCCGAGAAGCTGCAGGTCAGCGGCGCCATGCGCCGGCTCAAGCGCTGGTTCTTCGCGCTGGGCGCCGAAGCCCCACCACCGCCGCCCGCCGGCCAGCAACTCGCCCGCAGCCCCATCGTCATGGCTGCCGTGGACGTGGACAACGCCACGCCCGAACTGCTCAAGCAACTGTGCGAAACCGTGCGCCGCATCGTGCAGACCGAGGCCGGCGCCCGCCTGGCCTGCGTGAGCATCATGAAGGTCAACCGCATCGGCATCGACGAGCTGACCGACCAGCACGGCCAGAGCCTGCACGTGAAGCAGCTCATCGCCCTCAAGCACTGGGCGCGGCCCATCAGCAAGGCGCTGAACCTGGAAGACGGGCGGCTGACCTTCCACGTGCTGGAGGCGCCCGACGCGGCCGGCGCCATCATCGACTTCGCCCACCGCAACGGCGTGGACCACATCGTGATGGGCGCGCGCGGTTCCTCGGCACTGCGGCGCTACCTGGGCAGCGTGTCGGGCCAGGTGGTGGCGGAGTCGGACTGCACCGTCACCGTGGTGCGCGAGCCCGCCGCCGGCTAGGGCCGGTTCACCGCTTCAGAACGCTGGCCGCCACCGGCTCGGCCGGCCTGCGCCCTATCATTCCCGCATGAGTTTCCCGTCCAATCCGCGGCTGGCCCGGCTGCACCCCTACCCGTTCGAGCGCCTGCGCGAACTCACCGCCGGCATCACGCCCAACCCCGACCTGGCGCCCATCTCGCTGGGCATTGGCGAGCCCCGCCACGCCGCACCGGCGCTGATCGCGGAGGCCATCAACGGCTCGATGAAAAGCCTGGCCGCCTACCCGGCCACCGCCGGCACGCCGGCCCTGCGCGAAGCCATCACGGGCTGGATCGCCCGTCGCTACGGCCTGACGCTCAACCCGGCCACCCAGGTGCTGCCGGTCAACGGTTCGCGCGAGGCGCTGTTCGCCATCGCGCAGACGGTGATCGACCCCAGCCGCCCCGGCGCCACGGTCGTCTGCCCCAACCCGTTCTATCAAATCTACGAGGGCGCCGCGCTGCTGGCCGGTGCCGAGGTGGCCTACGCCAATTCCGACCCGACGCGTAACTTTGCCGTGGACTGGCGCCAGATCGACGATGCCACCTGGGCCCGCACGCAGCTGCTCTACGTCTGCTCGCCGGGCAACCCCAGCGGCGCGGTGATGCCACTGGCCGAGTGGCAGGCGCTGTTCGAGCTGAGCGACCGCCACGGCTTCGTCATCGCGTCGGACGAGTGCTACTCGGAGATCTACTTCCGCGACGAGCCCCCCCTGGGCGGCCTGGAAGCTGCGGCCCAACTCGGCCGCAGCGACTTCAAGAACCTCATCACCTTCACGTCGCTGTCCAAGCGCTCCAACGTGCCCGGCCTGCGCTCGGGCTTCGTGGCGGGCGACGCGGCGCTGCTGAAGAAGTTCCTGCTCTACCGCACCTACCACGGCAGCGCCATGAGCCCCATCGTGCAGGCGGCCAGCATCGCGGCCTGGGGCGACGAGGCCCACGTGGTGGAGAACCGCGCCCGCTACCGCCAGAAGTTCGCCGAGGTGACGCCCCTGCTCGCCGAGGTGCTGGACGTGGCCCTGCCCGACGCCGGTTTCTACCTCTGGGCGGCTGTTCCAGGCGGTAACGACGTCGCCTTCGCCCTGGACCTGCTCGCTCAATACAATCTCGCCGTTCTGCCGGGCAGCCTGCTGGCCCGCGAAGCCCACGGCAACAACCCCGGCGCCGGGCGCATCCGCCTGGCCCTGGTGGCCGACGAGGCCGAATGCCTCGAAGCCGCCCACCGCATCGTCTCCTTCACGAAATCCCGCCCATGAACACCGCTGAACTGCAAAGCCTGATCGACCTCGCCTGGGACAACCGCGCCTCGCTCGACCCCGTCAACGCACCCGAGGTGCGCCAAGCCGTGGACCAGGTCATCGCCGAGCTGGATGCCGGCCGCCTGCGCGTGGCCACCCGCGAGGGCGTGGGCCAGTGGACGGTCCACCAGTGGATCAAGAAGGCCGTGCTGCTGTCCTTCCGCCTGAACGACAACCGCATCATGGGCGACAAGGACCTGACCTTCTTCGACAAGGTGCCCACCAAGTTCGCCGGCATGAGCGAAGCCGAGCTGCGCGCCACCGGCGTGCGCGTGGTGCCGCCGGCCGTGGCCCGCCGTGGCAGCTTCCAGGCCAAGAACGTGATCCTGATGCCCAGCTACGTGAACATCGGCGCCTACGTGGACGAAGGCGCCATGGTGGACACCTGGGCCACCGTCGGCTCCTGCGCCCAGATCGGCAAGAACGTGCACCTGAGCGGCGGCGTGGGCATTGGCGGCGTGCTGGAGCCACTGCAGGCCAACCCCACCATCATCGAAGACAACTGCTTCATCGGCGCCCGCTCCGAGGTGGTGGAAGGCGTGATCGTCGAGGAGAACTCGGTGATCTCCATGGGCGTCTACATCGGCCAGAGCACCCCCATCTACGACCGCGCCACGGGCACGGTGAGCTATGGCCGCATCCCGGCCGGCTCGGTGGTCATCTCTGGCTCGCTGCCCAAGGACGACGGCAAGTACAGCCTGTACGCCGCCATCATCGTCAAGCGCGTGGACGCCCAGACGCGCTCCAAGACCAGCATCAACGAACTGCTGCGCGCCTGAGGATTTGACCGTGCGTCGCCAGATCAGCACCCAGCGGGCCGAGCGCCGGGCCGATCCCAAGCCGGCCCGCATCCCCTCGGGGGATCGGCCGATGTACTCACCGGCCGAGGGGCTGGCATGACGGCTGGCGGCGGCAATATGGAGCGCATCCTGCGGCTGATGGCCGACAAGGGGGCGTCGGACTGCTATCTGTCGGCCAACATGCCGGTGCTGATCCGCATCAACGGGCAGACCGTGCAGTTGTCCGACCAGTTGCTCACACCGCCGCAGCCGCGCCAGCTCATTGCCGAGGTCATCGACCCGGCCTCGCTGGCCGAGCTGGACAACACCGGCGAGCTGAACATGGCTGTCGGCGTGCGCGGTGTAGGCAGCTTCCGGCTGTCAGGCTTCCGGCAGCGCGGCTCCATCGCCGGTGTGTTCCGGCACATCCCGCACGACATCCCGACGATGGAGTCGCTCAGGCTTCCACCGCTGTTGGGCAGCATGGTCAAGGAGAAGCGCGGCCTCATCCTGATGGTGGGCGCCACCGGCACAGGCAAGAGCACCACGCTCGCCTCCATGCTGGAGTTGCGCAACCAGACCATGACCGGGCACATCCTCACCATCGAGGACCCGATCGAGTACCTGTTCAGCAACAAGCGCTCGGTGGTCAACCAGCGCGAGATCGGGCGCGACACGGCCTCGCTGCAGATCGCACTCAAGAACGCGCTGCGGCAAGCGCCAGACTGCATCCTCATCGGCGAAATCCGTGACCGCGAGACCATGACGGCAGCCATCAGCTACGCGCTGTCTGGGCACCTCGTGCTTGCGACGCTGCACGGCAACAACACCTACCACGCGCTGAACCGCATCCTGTCGTTCTACACGCCAGAGTCCCGCGCAGCGCTGCTGAACGACCTGGCCGCCGGCCTGAAGGCCATCGTGTCACAGCGCCTGGTGCGCGCGACGGCGGGCGGGCGTGTGCCGGTGGTGGAAATTCTGCTCAACACCAAGCTTGTTGCCGAGCTGATTGAGCAGGGCGACTTCACCGGTGTGAAGGACGCGATGGAGAAATCCATCGCCGAAGGCTCGCAGACCTATGAAGAGCACTTCGCCAAGCTCATCACTGAAGGCACCATCACGCGTGAGGAAGGCTTGGCCTTCGCCGACTCGCCCACCAACCTGCTGTGGCGGCTGCAGAACGACGGCGCGGGATCGCGCCTGCCTCCCGCACCACGCAAAGAAGAAAAGGCTGGCGACGAGGCCAGCTTCACCGAAATCACCCTGGACGTCCGCGGCTCTTGAAACTGATCTCCTGCATCGAAACCCAAGCTGCCCGCCTTGCCCAGGCGGGCTTGTTTTTTGGCCATGGCACGGCGAACGCCTTCGACGAGGCCGCGTGGCTGGCGCTGTGGCGCCTGGGCCTGCCTCTGGACGCACTGGATGAACACGAAGAACGCGACCTGAGCACGGCCGAAGTGGCGGCCATCGAGGCCCTGACCGAGCAGCGCATCACCACCCGCAAGCCTGCCGCCTATCTCACCGGCGAGGCCTGGCTGCAGGGCGTGCCCTTCACCATCGACGAGCGCGCCATCGTGCCGCGCAGTTTCATCGCCGAGTTGATCGCCGACGCCAGCATCGACCCCTGGCTGCACCCGGACAGCCGCCGCGTGCTGGACCTGTGCACCGGCAACGGCAGCCTGGCTGTTCTGGCCGCCATGGCCTGGCCAGAGGTCGAGGTGGACGCGCTGGACCTCAGCCCCGACGCGCTGGAGGTCGCCCAGCTCAACGTTGCCCGCCACGCGCTGGGTGCGCGCATCCGCCTGCTGCAGGGTGACGGGCTGCGCGGCGCCCAGGGGCCGTATGACCTGATCCTCTGCAACCCACCCTACGTGAACAGCCAGAGCATGGCCGCCCTGCCCGCCGAGTACCGGGCCGAGCCCGAACTGGCCCTGGCCGGCGGCACGGACGGCATGGATTTCATCCGCGAACTGCTGCGCGCCGCCCCAGCCGCGCTGACCGACACCGGGGTGCTGGTGCTGGAAATCGGCAACGAGCGCGAACATTTCGAGACGGCCTTCCCACAGCTCGAAGTGGTGTGGATGGAAACCTCCTCAGGCGCCGACCAGGTGCTGCTGGTGACCAAGGACAAACTGCTGTGATCACGCTGCGCGACATCACGCTGCGACGCGGCGTCAAGGTGGTGCTGGACGGCGCCTCCGCCACCCTGCAACCGGGCGAAAAAATTGGCCTCGTGGGCCGCAACGGGGCGGGCAAATCCAGCCTCTTTGCACTGCTGACGCAGCGCCTGGGCAACGACCGCGGTGAAGTGGAAGTGCCCAAGCACTGGCGCCGCTCCGAGGTGGCGCAGAACATGCCGGAAACCGAGGACGGTGCGACCGACTACGTGCTGGAAGGTGACCTGCCGCTGATGGAAGCCCGCGCCGCGCTGGAAGCCGCCGAGGCTGCCAATGACGGCCACGCCATGGCCGACGCCCACGCGCTGCTGGCCGACGTGGGCGCCTTCGATGCCCGCTCGCGCGCCCAGGCGCTGCTGATGGGCCTGGGCTTCAAGACGGAGCAGCTGGACGCGCCTGTCAACAGCTTCTCCGGCGGCTGGCGCATGCGCCTGCAACTGGCCCGCGCACTGATGTGCCCGGCCGAGCTGATGCTGCTGGACGAGCCTACCAACCACCTGGACCTGGACGCTCTCGTCTGGCTGGAAGCCTGGCTGCAGCGCTACGACGGCACGCTGATCGTCATCAGCCACGACCGCGAGTTTCTCGACGCGATCACCAAGGTCACGCTGCACCTGGATGAAGGCAAGCTGGTGCGCTACGGCGGCAACTACACCAGCTTCGAGAGCCAGCGCGCCGAGCGCATGGTGCTGCAACAGCAAGCCTTCGCCAAGCAACAGGAACGCGTGGCGCACCTTCAGAAATTCATCGACCGCTTCAAGGCCAAGGCCAGCAAGGCCAAGCAGGCACAAAGCCGCGTGAAGGCGCTGGAGCGCATGGAACGTCTGGCACCGGTGCTGGCCTCGGCCGATTTCAACTTCGAGTTCCGCGAGCCGCTGAACCTGCCCAACCCAATGCTGATGTTCGACGAACTGTCAGCCGGCTACCGCACCGACGAGGGCGACAAGATCATCGTGCGCGGCGTGGACCGCTCCGTGCTGGCCGGCCAGCGCATCGGCATCCTGGGCGCCAACGGCCAGGGCAAGTCCACGCTGGTCAAGACGATCGCACGTGCCCAGGCGCCCATGGCAGGCAAGCTGACCGAGGGCAAGGGCCTGTCCATCGGCTACTTCGCCCAGCAGGAGCTGGACGTGCTGCGCCTGGACGAGGGCCCGCTGGAGCACATGGTGCGCCTGGCCCGCGAGGTCGGCCCGCCAGGCCGCGAGCAGGAGCTGCGCGACTTCCTCGGCCAGTTCCGCTTCACCGGCGACATGGTCAACCAGCAAGTGGGCAGCCTGAGCGGCGGCGAGAAGGCACGCCTGGTGCTGGCGATGCTGGTGTGGCAGCGGCCCAACCTGCTGCTGATGGACGAGCCCACCAACCACCTGGACCTGAACACCCGCGAGGCGCTGTCCATGGCGCTCAACGAGTTCGAGGGCACGGTCATGCTGGTCAGCCACGACCGCGCGCTGCTGCGCGAGGTCTGTGACGAGTTCTGGCTGGTGGCGGACGGCGCTGTGAAGCCCTTCGACGGCGACCTGGACGACTACCAGCGCTGGCTGCTGGACCAGAGCAAGGAGGCCGCCCGCGCCGCCAAGAAGCAGCCCGCAGCGACTCCTGCACCTGTGGTGGCCGATGTCGTCGCCGCACCACCGCCGGCCACGAGGGAAGACCGCAAAGCCTCGGGCCAGGCGCGCGCCAAGCTGGCGGAGCAGACACGGCCCTTGCGCAAGGAGATGGAGGCCATCGACAAGCGTCTGCACGCGCTGGCCGCCGAGCGCACGGACATCGAGGCGCAGCTCGCCGACGGCGCGGCGGGCTCGGCCATTGCCGAGATGGGCAAGCGGCTGAAGGCCATCGCCGACCAGCTCGAAGCCGACGAATTGCGCTGGCTGGAGCTGGGCGAACAGATCGAGGCGATGAACGCCTCCTGAGGCGGGTCAGAGCGCGAGAACCGCTGCCAGCGCCACGGCGCCGGGCAGTGCCTGCACGAACAGGATCTTGCGAGAAGCCGTGGCCGCGCCGAACACGCCGGCCACGACGACACAACCCAGGAAGAACACCAGCCAAGGCTTGCCAGCGCCGCCGGCGCCCCGCATCAGCCCGTAGACGAGGCCGGCCACCAGAAAGCCGTTGTAGAGCCCCTGGTTGGCAGCCAGCGCCTTGCTCTTCTCCGCAAAGTCCTTGTCCAGCCCGAACGCCTTGCGGCCCAAAGGCTTGGTCCAGAAAAACATCTCCAGCACCAGGAAGTACAGGTGCAGCAGCGCCACCAGGGCAGCCAGGGTGATTGCGGCCATTTCCACGGTCTCTCTCCTCGTCCGTCTGTCTGTCTGTCTGTCTTGGGGAGGGCATCCTCGCAGATGGCCGAGGGGGCCCGTGTCACCCAAAAGACCATATAGATTGTGCGCAATTGAATTGCCGACTAAATTACCGGCATGCCGCGCCGCAAGCCCACAGCCACCCACCCCAGCCCGCCGGCTGCCGACCCGCGCGACCCGTGGCTGAAACTGGACCAGCAGCTGTGCTTCGCCCTCTACAGCAGCTCGCTGGCCATGACCAAGCTCTACAAGCCGCTGCTGGCCCCGCTGGGCCTGACCTACCCGCAGTACCTGGTCATGCTGGTGTTGTGGGAGGCGCAGGGCCTGAGCGTGTCCCAGGTCGGCCAGCGCCTGTCGCTGGACTCCGGCACGCTCACGCCACTGCTCAAGCGGCTGGAACAACAGGGCCTGCTGGAGCGCCGCCGCGCCAGCGACGACGAACGGCGCGTGGATGTCTTCCTCACGCCCGCCGGGCTCGCCCTGCGCGCTCAGGCGCTGGACATCCCCGCGCAACTGGCGTGCGCCAGCGCCTGCGAGCTTGACGAGCTTGTGGCCCTCACGCGCCGCCTGCACGAGTTGCGCGCACAGTTTTCCCAGGCGCTCGACGCCTGATTTTTCCACCCACCTGCCCCTCTGAAAGAGCCCACCATGGCCATTGAAAAAGCCCTCTACACCGCCTCTGCCACCGCCACCGGAGGCCGCGCCGGCACCGCCAAGTCGTCTGACGGCGCGCTGGACGTGACGCTGTCCACTCCCAAGGAACTGGGCGGCGCGGGCGGTGCAGGCACAAACCCTGAGCAGCTGTTTGCCGCTGGTTACTCGGCCTGCTTCATCGGTGCCATGAAGGCCGTGTCGGCCCGCCAGAAGATCGCCCTGCCGGCCGAAGTGAGCATCACCAGCGAAGTTGGCATCGGCCCCCACGCGAACAAGCCGGGCGCCTTCGGCATCCAGGTCGCCATGACCATCTCCGTGCCCGGCATGGACCGTGCCCAGCTGGAAGCCCTGGTGGCCACGGCGCACGAGGTCTGCCCGTACTCCAACGCGACGCGTGGCAACATCGACGTGACGCTCACCATCGCCTGAAGCGGTTCCCGGGCGGCGCCGTGCACTGCGCCGGCGCGATCAATCCTCCAACAAGGCGAGCATCAATTCGATCCTTGCCTTGACCGGGCTCAACGCGCCCGCGCTTGGCAACAGCCCCGGCAAAGCCATCACGGGGCCGGCATCGCAGCGCGTGCTGCGCACCACCCGCACGCCTGCTGCCTGTGCGTCACGCAGGGCAGACTCGAGCCGGGTGCTCAGCGTGCCGTTGCCGGTACCGGCAGCCACCAGGCCCTCCACCCCCGAAGCCAGCAGTGCGCGCACCAGCGCTCCATCCGCCCCCGCATGGTTGTGCACGATCTCCACCCGGGGCCAGCACTCCGGAGGACGGTGCACACGTGCCACCCCACAGGGAGCGTCATGCCCGCCAGGCCAACTGCCCACCAGGCGAACCACGCCCTCCTCCACCCGAGCCACCAAGCCGCCGTCCGCTGACTCGAAGGCATCGACCCGGTAGCTGTGCGTCTTGCGGACCTGGATGGCGTCATGCACTCGGCCCGCCACGGCCACAACCACGCCTGTCGCCCCCGCTGTTGCGGCCACCTGAACGGCATCGAACAGGTTTTGTGGGCCGTCGGGTGCCAAGGCTGTGGCGGGGCGCATCGCGGCCGTCAGCACCACCGGCTTGATTGGCGCGCAAACACGGTGGAGAAAGTACGCCGTCTCCTCCAGCGTGTCCGTGCCATGCGTGATGACGATCCCACGCACCTCCGGCCGCGCCAGATGCTCCTGCACCGCCATGGCGAGCGCCTGCCAGGTGGAGAAATCCATGTCCTTGCTGTCCAACTGGGCCACCTGGTACGCCTCCAAGTGCCACGCTGACAAGGCAGGCACGGCAGCCAGCAAATCTCCCACGGTGAGTTGTGCCGCGGTGTAGCCCACACCGTCATTCGCAGTTTTTGCAGTACCGGCAATCGTGCCTCCGGTGCCCAAAATGACGATCAGATCAGTTGGCGTTTGCAATTTCGTAGATTCCTGGATGAAAATACAGCTGCTGGACAAATTGCCAGCCGTGAAAAAGGCAACCCGTGCAAGATCTTCCCAAGCTTACCGCCCGCCAGCAGCAAATCTTTGATCTGGTACGCGACACCATCGAAAGCACCGGCGCACCACCTACGCGGGCCGAAATTGCAGCGGAACTGGGCTTCAAGTCGGCCAACGCCGCTGAAGAGCATCTCCAGGCGCTGGCACGCAAGGGCATGCTGGAACTGGTGGGAGGTACATCGCGAGGCATTCGGCTGAAAGCCGACACGCTCAGCGCCGTGAACCGGGCTCGTCAATTCAGCCTGCCCTTACCCAGCCTTGCCCAGCTCACGCTGCCGCTGATCGGCCGCGTTGCAGCGGGCGCACCTATCCTGGCGCAAGCGCATGTGGAGCAAACCTACACTGTCGAGCCTGGCCTGTTCGCGAGAAAGCCGGACTACCTGCTCAAGGTCAAGGGCATGAGCATGAAAGACATCGGCATCCTCGACGGTGATCTGCTGGCTGTACAGTCAGCCCGGGAAGCCAGAAATGGCCAGATCGTCGTCGCTCGCATCGGTGACGAAGTCACCGTGAAGCGTTTCATGCGGGGGCCGCGTGGCATCGAGTTGCAAGCCGAGAACCCGGACTTCCAGCCCATCCGCGTCGAAGCAACCGGGGAGCCCTTCAGCATCGAAGGTTTGGCCGTGGGCTTGATTCGAGGGCAGGGTTTCAACTGAGTACCGCCCGTCGGCGGAATTCATCGGCAGCAAGTCAGCGCCAAGCACCGGAACCCCCAATTGGCTCATGTGGCTCAGCGCGCCAATAAAGTGCAAGACGGATCAACTGTCGACAGTTCATCCTGCGAATCAGGCATTTCGTCGCCTGGCACTGGTTCACCAGCCTGGCTTGCCCAACACTGCGCATCCGTGTCATCACGGGCATGCTGAGGGAGCTTGATGTGAAAAGAATGCAGACCGGCTGGATGAGCGGATGCCTTGCTGTGGGGCTGATAGCGGGCGGCGTGCCAGCCCAGGCCAGTGAAGTGGTGAAACTGGCTCGGTTGGTGGTCAGTGGCAAACGGAGCGGGAATGAATTGGCACGCGCGGCGGCGACCCCGGTACAGCCCGCGGGCGGAAGCACACACATTCCAGGCGGTGGCGGTGGCACCGATGCCGTGGGCACTGCACCCACACCGCAACGTGGCGTTTCCTAAGTATCGAGAGATCAGCTGAAACGTCGATGACCAAAAGAAAACGCGCCGAAATTCTACGAATTTCGGCGCGTTGTTGATTTTGGCGGAGTGGACGGGGCTCGAACCCGCGACCCCCGGCGTGACAGGCCGGTATTCTAACCAACTGAACTACCACTCCGCGTGGGATGAATTCA
>JBBIVU010000097.1:0-11423 GCA_037439585.1 Roseateles sp.
GGGGGTGCAGCCCCCGGGCCAGGTAGCGGCTGGCCAGTTCGCCCGCGCGCTTCAGCTCGGCCCGGGTGTGCGGCAGGCCCACCAGCGCGAAGGGCATGCCGAACTCGTCGTCAGCCCCCGCCGGCTTGGCGGCCAGCGCGGCGCGCAGGGCGGCGAGGTCGGCGTCGAGCTGCGTCCAGTCCGCCGCCTTCTGCGTGGCGTGCACCAGATAGCCTTGGGCCATCACGCTGCCCGGGTTGAGCAGGGCGGGGGTGCGCAGGGCTTCCGCCGCTTGGCTGTCCAGCCCCAGGGCCTGCAGCGCGAAGCCGAGTTGCAGGTAGGTGTCGGTGTCGGTAGGCGCCAGCGCCAGGGCTTGCAGCAGCACGTCCACCGCCTCGGCGGCGCGGCCGGCGTGGCGCAGGGCTTCGGCCTGCTCGCGCAGCGCGGCCGGTGTCACGCGGGGGTGGCCTCGGGCGAGACTTCGGGCGCGATGCGGTTGGCCACGGCCAGCAGCGACATGCCGTTGAAGAAGAACATCGCCTCCAGTGCCCAGGGCGTGTACTTGCGGATCACGTTGGCCAGCGTGTAGGGCGTGTACCAGCAGTTGTGGTCGGGGTGCACCACCTCCACAAAGGTCTGAGCGCCGCTGTTGTAGTCGAAATGCCGGCGGAAGCACGAGAACGCGTCTGGCACGGTGATGATGTACTGCTGCGCACCCACGGCGTCGAGCTGCTTGAGGAAGCCTTCCACGTCGGGCACGTGCTCCATCACCTCGGGCACCAGCACGGTGTCGTAGGCGCCGGTCACGTCGGCCCAGTCGCTGTAGAGCTGGCCCTTGAGGTGCGGGCGCATCAGCTCGAAGGCGTCGCCATGGATGTCGAAACCGTCCAGCTCGCAGTGTTCGTCCAGCTGCAGGTGCAGGGAGCGTTTCAGGTCAGTGATCGGCCAGTCGACACAGCCCACGTGCAGCACGCGCTTGTCGGCGCACAGGGCCGCGAACACGTCCAGCCGGGGCAGGCCGACGAAATCCTCGCCCACCTTCACCTTCTGCACGAAGTACTTCTGGTGGGCGTATTCCAGTGGCGAGACGGGCAGGTCGTCTGCGGTCTTGCGTTCGGTCGCGAGTGCTGCGCTCATGCCACTTTCCTCTTGTGCAGTTCGTCGTACTTGCCCAGCGTGCTGCCCCATTCCTGGGCCGCAAACACGGGGCCGCCGCCGGTGTACTCAAAGCCGGTGAAGTGGCGCGGGATGAAGAAATGGCTGGGCCAGATGGTCAGGCCGCCGTAGCGCTGCATGCGCACCTGCTCGGTCAGGAACAGCGGGCCGACGCTCTGCCAGGCCATGCGGTCCACCACCGTGGGTTCCTTCTGCAGGTCCAGGATGATCTGGCCGAAGAAGGGGTTCTCGGGGATGGACGCCACGTAACCTGCAGCCACCAGGCCGGGGCGGATCAGCTCGTTCTCCCAGCAGGCGCAGGCCTCGCCCTCGAACAGCCAGGGCTCCAGCGGGCGCTTGCAGATGCTGTCGGCATCCACCACGAAGCCACCCTCGTGGTACAGGATCTCCCAGCGCATCAGGTCGGCCACGCCGTTGAGCTCTCGGCCCGCCATCTCGCGCATGTGGCGGGCATTGACCCAGCCGTAGTTGGCAAGTTCATCGTTCCCCCAGACCTTCACCGTCCAGTCGGGGTTGAGCTGGCGCCAGGTGGCGATGCAGTTGTCGGGGCGCTTGGATTCGTCGCCGACCCAGATCACATGCAAGGTGCGGGGGATCATGGGATGAGCCTCGCGGGCTGTGGAGAGGGCCTCACTCTAGGCCGGGTCGGGCGGGTTTGATGGGCCGTGGAGTGGGGGAAATTCGGCCTTGAATTGCCGTGGTGGGGCGGGCCACCTGCCGACAATGGCTGAATGACTGCTGTTCCAGCCCGTCGCCTGGCCCTGGTCGTGATTGCTCGCGACGAGGCGCCGCGCATTGGCCGGTTGCTGGCCAGCGTGCGCCCCTGGGTGGACGAGATGCTGGTGCTGGACACCGGCTCTACCGACGCCACGGCGGTGGTGGCCGCCGCGCATGGCGCGCGTGTCGAGCGCTTCACCTGGTGCGATGACTTTGCCGCCGCGCGAAACCACGCGCTGGGGCGGGCGGGCGCGGACTGGCACCTGGTGATGGATGCCGACGAATGGCTGATCTCGGGCGGCGACGCTCTGCTGGCGCTGCGCGGCACGGAGCCAGGTTTTGTCGGGGTGCTGCAGCTGCGCGACCGCTTCGATCAGGGGGGAGGCCAGGCGGGCGAGGCGGTGGCCTGGCTCAGCCGCGTGCTGCCCGGCCCGGTGCGCTACGCGGGTCGCGTGCACGAACAGCCGCTGCATGGCCTGCCCGTGCGCCGTCTGCCTTTGGTGGTGGGGCATGACGGTTACGAAGCTGATCGGCTCGCGGCCAAGCGTGGGCGCAACCGGCGGCTGCTGGAGCAGGCACTGGCCGAATCGCCGAACGACGCTTACCTCTGGTTCCAGCTGGGCAAGGATTGCGCGGTCTACGACGAGCACGAAGCGGCCGAAGCAGCCTTCGACCGCAGCGCGGCGCTGCCCGGCGCGGCTGCGGCGCCTTGGTGGCTGGACCTGGTCGCGCGCCGCTTGTTTGCCCTCAAGAGCCTGGGCCGCCACGCGGATGCGATGGACTTCGCCAACACGCAAATGGTGGCCGGCGCCGATTCGCCCGACTTCTTCTTCGCCATCGGGGACCTGTTGCTGGACCTGGCCGCCAGCCAGCCCGCTCAGGCGGGCGAGTTGCTGCCAATGATCGAGGCCGCCTGGGGCCGCTGCCTGGCGCTGGGCGAGCACCCCGAGCAGGCCGGCGCCGTGGCCGGGCGGGGCAGCTACCTGGCGGCCCACAACCTGGCCGTGGTGCTGGAGGGCACGGGCCGCACCGCCGAAGGCGCCACCCTGCGCGCTGCCCACCCGTGGCCGTGCTGAGGTTGCTGGTGCGCTGGGTGATGGCCTGGCCGCTGTCCGCACTGCTGGTGTGGCTGGCGGCATGGGCGCTGCAGGCCGTGCTGCTGCCCTGGGGGCGCGAGATGGCCGTGGTGGGTGGTGCCCTGCTGGGCGGCACGCTGGCGATGCTGTACGCGGCGCGCTGGCGCCGGCTGATGGCGGCACTCGGCTTCCCGGTGTCGGCGCTGGTGCTGGGCTGGCAGGGGCAGGCGCCCGGGCTGCTGTGGCTGCTGCCGCTGGCCCTGCTGTGGTGGCTCTACCCGCGCCGCAGCTGGGGCGACGCCCCGGTCTTTCCCACCCCGCGTGGCGCGCTGGACCCCTTGCCCGAGCACGCGCCACTGGTGGCAGGTGCCCGGGTGCTGGACGCCGGCTGCGGCGCGGGCGACGGCCTGCGCGAGCTGTGCCGCGCTTACCCGAAAGCCCATGTCGAGGGCGTGGAGTGGAGCCGCCCGCTGGCGCTGCTGGCCCGCTGGCGGGTGCGCCGCGCCAGTGTGCGCCAAGGTGACATGTGGGCCGACGCTTGGGCACCGTTCGCAGTGGTCTACGTGTTCCAGCGACCCGAGTCCATGCCGCGTGTGTGGGCCAAGGCCCATGCCGAGATGGCAGCCGACGCTTGGCTGGTCAGCCTGGATTTCGCCGTGCCAGGCGTGCCGCCTGTCGCGAGCTGGCAACTGCCTGGCGGCCAGTTCGTGTGGCTTTACCGCCCGGGGCGGAAAGCCGAAGCAAACCCGGCCACATGAGCCGTTACCGGTCAGCCCGGCGCGGCATACTCGCTCAAGCCTCCTGGCACCCGGCCGATATGGCCTGAACACCCCCAACTCGACCCACCATGTTCGTCATCGTCGGCTGGCTCCTCGCTCTGGGCTGCATCTTCGGCGTCTACATCGCCCACGGCGGCAATATCGGCGTCATCCTGCATGCCTTGCCGTTCGAGATGATCACCATCTTCGGCGCTGCGCTGGGCGCCTTTCTGGCCAACAACCAGATGAAGGTGGTCAAGGCCTCGTTGAAGGGGCTGGGGCAGTGCTTCAAGGGCAGCAAGTTCAGCAAGGCCCGCTACATGGAGTTGCTCGCGCTCATGTACGACATCCTGCAGAAAGCCCGCAAGGAGGGCTTGATGTCCATCGAGAAGGACGTGGAAGACCCGCACAGCTCGCCGCTGTTCCAGAAATACCCCACGGTGGGCAACGACCACCATGTCACCGAGTTCATCACCGACTACCTCCGGATGATGGTGTCGGGCAATTTGAATGCGCACGAGATCGAGTCGCTGATGGACAGCGAGATCGAGACGCACCACCAGGAAGAACATGCGGCCGTGGCGGCCATTGGGCGGTTGGCGGGCGGCCTGCCGGCCTTCGGCATCGTGGCTGCGGTGCTGGGTGTGGTGAACACCATGGGCTCGGTGGGGCAGCCGCCGGCGGTGCTGGGCGGCATGATCGGCTCCGCGCTGGTGGGCACTTTCCTGGGGATTCTGCTGGCCTACGGCTTTGTCGAGCCGCTGGGAGGCCTGCTGGAGCAAAAGGTGGAGGACGCGGGCAAGGAATTCCAGTGCATCAAGACCACCCTGCTGGCCAGCATGCAGGGTTATGCGCCCCAGGTGGCGATCGAGTTCGGCCGCAAGGTCCTGTTCTCGGGGGACCGCCCGAGCTTCAGCGAGCTCGAAGGCCACGTGAAGAAGAAGTGATGGAGGCCGGCCATGGCTGGTGACGCCAAGAAGCTTCAGCCCATCATCATCAAGAAGGTGAAGAAGGGCGGCCATGCCGCCCACGGTGGCGCCTGGAAGATCGCCTACGCCGACTTCGTCACGGCCATGATGGCGTTCTTCCTGCTGATGTGGCTGTTGGGTTCCACGACTGAAGGCGACAAGAAGGGCATCGCCGACTACTTCCAGTCGCCGCTGAAAGTGGCCATGCTGGGCGGCTCGGGCTCCGGTGATTCCTCCAGCATCGTGCGGGGTGGGGGCAAAGACCTCTCGCGCGAGACCGGCCAGGTGAAGGACGGGCAGAGCGAGGCGAAGAAGGCCAACTACACGCTGCGCGCCCTGAAAGAGGAGCAGCGCAAGGCGGAGAAGTCGCGCCTGGAGCAGCTCAAGACCAAGGTCGAGGAAATGCTGGCCGAGAGCCCCAAGCTGGCCGCGCTGGGGGGCCAGATCAAGCTGGACATGACCAAGGAAGGTTTGCGCATCCAGATCGTCGACGAGGGCAACCGGCCCATGTTTGACAGCGGCAGTGCCGTGGTGAAGCCCTACATGCGTGAGCTGCTGCAGGAGTTGGGCAGCGTGCTGACCGAGGTGCCCAACCGCCTGACCGTGGAGGGCCACACCGATGCCCAGCCCTTCCCGGGCGGGAGCAAGGGTTACAGCAACTGGGAGTTGTCGGCCGACCGTGCGAATGCCTCGCGGCGGGAGTTGGTGGCTGGCGGGCTTTCCGAGGCCCGCATGCTGCGGGTGCAGGGACTGGCTGCCAGCAAGCTGCTGGATTCAAAGGACCCCAACGGGGCGATGAACCGGCGCATCAGCATCATCGTGATGAACCGGGATGCCGAGGACGCAGTGCTCAAGAACGTGCCGGACGGGCCTGAAGACGACACCGCCGCCACACCGGCGGCGCCGAGCGGCACGGAAGTGCCGCGTAACGGGAAAATGCCGCAAACTCCATCTCCGGCGACTTCACGGTAGAACTAGACTGCCGGCTAACCCCTGATCCCTGCCAGTTCCCGAGAGAGGACCGCCATGAGCGCTGACATGAAATTCCTGGTTGTCGACGATTTCTCCACCATGCGCCGCATCGTCCGCGGTCTGCTCAAGGAAATCGGCTACAACAACTGCGAAGAAGCTGAAGACGGCGTCGAAGCGCTGAACATGCTCAAGGGCTCCAAGTTCGACTTCGTCGTGAGCGACATCAACATGCCCAACATGACGGGCTTCGAGTTGCTCAAGGCCATCAAGGAAGACCCGAATCTCAAGCACCTGCCCGTGCTCATGGTCACCGCCGAGGCGCGCAAGGAAGACATCGTGCTGGCAGCCCAGTCGGGCGCTGCCGGTTATATCGTCAAGCCGTTCACGAAGGCCACACTGGAAGAAAAAGTCCAGAAGATCATGCAGAAGCTGGCCGCTGCGGCCTGAGCCCGGGAGGAGCTGCCATGTCGATGGATCAATTGGACCAGTTGGCCAAGGCCCAGGAACCCCTGCTTGTCTCGCCCGAGGTCTTCCAGCAGCTTGGCACCATCACGCGCACACTGCATGACACCATGCAACGGCTGGGTGTCATGCCCAAGCTTCAGGTGGCCACCGATGGCCTGCCCGATGCACGCAGTCGCCTGAGCTACATCGCCACCAAGACGGCTGCTGCAGCCGAAAAGGTGCTGAACTCGGTGGATCAGGCCAAGGCCGAGCATGCCGGCATCAGCCAGGCCACGAAGGAATTGGCAGCCGCCCTGGTTGCCGATCCGGTGCGTGCTGTCGCCAGCGGGGCGGTGATGAACTTCGTCAAGGATGTCGAGGCCCGCACGGGCAACATCGATGCGCACCTGACCGACATCATGCTGGCCCAGGACTTCCACGACCTCACCGGGCAGGTGGTGGCCAAGGTGGTGAATCTGGCGAACGATCTCGAAGACAGCTTGGTCAAGCTGCTTGTCCAGGTGGTGCCGCCCGAACAGCGTGAGAAGGTGGATCCGAACATCCTGCAAGGCCCTGTGGTGAACCACGAAGGCCGCACCGATGTGGTGGCCAACCAGGGTGAGGTGGACGATCTGCTGGCCAGCCTCGGGTTCTGATTTCGCGACCTTGACCCTCCCCAAGGCCGGCCACTGCGCCGGCCTTGTTGCTTTCAGGTCCGCTCAGTCGGCTTGTGCGTCGGGGTGCAATTCCCGGATCGCCTGGTTGATGCGTTCCAGCGTGGACTGTGGCACCTGCTGAGAGCAGGCGATGTAGCGCAGCTCGCCACGCGGCATGTCGGCGAACTCCACCCGTACCAACGGCAGCGGTGTGAACTCCGGGTCTCGCCGCAGCCAGTTCAGGTCCTCCTCGTCGATCAGCATGTAGTCCATCCGCCTCACGCCCACCATGCGCGCCAGTTGCAGGGGGCTGAGCTGTGCCCGGATCGCCGGCTTCGCCACTGTCGAGAGGAATTGGTCGAGCTGTCTGCCATACGAGACGCCCTCCACCAGGCCCGGCTGCAGTGTCGGGTCGGCAAACAGCTGGGCCAGTTTGGGCATGGCCCGTATGCGCGCGGCCACCTCGGCGTGCGCCAGCACCACGTGCGGCTTGTCGCGATGGATGGGCATCGAAAACCGAGCGAATGCCGCACGCTCAGGCAGCTTGTACAGCCCTGGTGAGCACAGGGGCGCCTGATTGGCCTGCAGATTCAGCAGGGTGCGGCGGACGGGCACCTCGACGTAGCGTGCGTCCAGCCCGGCCCGCCTGAGCACCCGGGCGGTCCGCTCCATCAGGAAGCCTGCAGGCTTGCCGCCCTCGGTGTAGGAGTAGGGCGGTTTGTCGCGGTACTCCACGGTCAGCGTTGCCTGTGCCAGCGCCGCGCCTGTGCAGCAGGCAGCCAGCGCTGCGAAAAGCCGGTGGGGGAAGGGCATGGTCGGAGGTTAGCCCGGGCTTTGCGTCGATTGCCACCGTGGCAGCGGCAATCCTGCACATCCAGACGCGCGTGACGTGCCGCGGCAGGTCAAACAGCCGTGCTGGGGCGCCGCTTTTCCCGCTCAAGTTTGTGAACAGGCCTCGAACAATCGAGGTCAGCGCTGCACACCCACCATGGCCGACCAAGACGCACAGGACCGCAACCTACCTGCCTCGCCCAAGAAGATCAAACGATCCCGGGCTGAAGGCCAGTTGCCGCGGTCGCGTGACCTGCCTCACTTCGTGATGATGGTGGCAGGGGGGGCTGTGTTGACCGCAGGCGGGCCACAGATCGTCGACAGGCTGCGCCAGATGCTGGTGAGCGGGCTGCACTTCGATGCCCGACTGCTGGCGCGGCCCGGTTTCATGGCCGATCACCTGGTGCAGATGACGCTGGCTTTCGGTGCCGTCATGGGCCCGATGGCCGCCCTGTTTGTGCTCGCCGGAGTGGCCAGCCATGTGGCCAGTGGTGGTTGGAATTGGACGCTGAAGCCGCTGACGCCCAGGTTCTCCCACCTCAATCCGCTGGAAGGCCTGGGCCGACTCTTCACCGGCCAGGGCTTCGGCACAGCGCTCAAGGCGGTGTTGCTGGCCCTGGTGCTGGGCGTCGTCGGTGCGCTGGTGCTGAAGGACCGACTGGCTGCCTACATCGGCATCATGTCTGTGCCGCTGCCCTCGGCGCTGGCTTACGCGGGGCAGCAACTGATGGGGGGCTTGAGCCTGCTGGGCATCGCGCTGGCGGTATTCGCCGCGATCGACGTGCCGCTGCAGCGCCAACTCTGGCTGCGCCGCATGCGCATGAGCCGCGAGGAAGCGAAGCAAGAGATGAAGGAGGTCGAAGGCAACCTTGAGATGAAGGCCAAGATGCGGGCCCGGATGCGTGAGATGGCCAAGCGCCGCATGCTGGCGGCAGTGCCGCAGGCCGACCTCGTGGTGATGAACCCCACCCACTATGCCGTGGCGTTGAAGTACGAGGAGGGCAAGATGGCCGCCCCCAAGGTCGTGGCCAAGGGCGCCGACCTGCTGGCCATGAAGATCCGCGATCTGGCCAAGGAGAACAAGGTGCCCGTGCTGCAGCAACCGGTGCTGGCCCGCGCGCTGTATGCACATGCCAAGGTGGACCAGGAGATTCCTGCGGCCCTGTTCAGCGCCGTGGCCCAGGTGCTGGCCTACGTCTACCAGCTGCGCGCCGCTCTCAAGGGCCGCGGCGCTGCGCCGGTGGAGCCACAGCCGCACGTGCCGCCCGAGTTGGACCCGCACAGTCAGCCCCAGGGCATGAGGGTGGAGGATGACGAACGGAACGGCTGAGCCCGGCCAGCGCCTGTTCACCCTCGCGGGCAGGTGAGCTCGGGCGCGCGCCTTGGCGCCACCCCTGCGGTTGAGCATGTTGGCCCCGACAGAGACGCCCCAAGTCCAGCGTCGCGAGTGCGCCGGGTGCGTGGGTTCTTTGTGGGGTGGAAAACAAAAACGGGCCGAAAGGCCCGTGTTCATTGGAGTCTTGGCGGAAGCGGTGAGATTCGAACTCACGGGCCGTTTAACCGGCCGACGGTTTTCAAGGGCAATACATTTGAAAATGTTATTTAAAAACATATAGATATAAATGTTTTTATAAACTTTGCAAATTCTTTGCAATTTAACCGGCTCATGCTCAGCTATAATGCGACATGAACGAACTGCTTGAGAAGCACGACGTAGATGATGGGTTGTACATCTATCTGCAGCGCAACAGCAAGGTCTGGCTTGCACGGTTCAAAATTGCCGGGAAGTGGATTTCTCGAACGACAAAGCAGCGCGAGAAGTCCAAGGCGTCAATCGCCGCAATCCGCGTCAAAGCCGAGTTCGAAATCAAACATCAGCACGGCATCGCTATACAGACGCGGGCATTTCGGGATGTAGCCAAGCTGGCCATCGAACGGATGCACCAGCAACCGAAAGACACGAGAGGCGCGAGCACGCTTAAAGATCATGAGTACGTGCTGCTCAGATATCACATCCCGTTCTTCGATCGCACGTACATCACGAGCATTGACCGCGAGAAGCTTGCCGAATTTGATGCATGGCGTGTAGAGGAGATGGGCCATACGCCGGCGCAGTCAACGCTGAAAACGCATAACGCTGCCTTCAACAAGGTCTTTGACGAAGCAGTCATCAGAAAGTGGATGATGCCAGTTCAGGTCCCGGCGCTTACGTCGTCAGGCGGTGTAGCGGCAACTCGGCGTGACTATTTCACTGCAGATGAGGTCGCAAGGATCACCAATAGTTTCAACAGCTGGATTCCAGAAGGTCGCACCCAGAAGAGCCGCGAAATCCGCGAGCTTTTGTACTTCTACTTCCAGTTCGCGGTGTACACCGGCCTTCGGCCTGGTACTGAAATGGACAACTTGCGGTGGAGCGATCTGAAGATCGAAGACAAGGCGGAGTTCCCCCACATCGTCATCACCGTTCGCAAAGGCAAGACGACGTTGCACACCGGAACGAGGCATGTCGTGGCATATGAAGGCATCATGGACATGATCCTTGATATGCACGCATCGTCACACGATGGAGAAGACACGAAAGAAGGCGTGCCAAACGATTACGACCCTGTGTTGTTTCGGCTCCCCAACGGTGAAACTACTGATCAACTCGGTCGTACCTTCACTGCGCTGCTGAAGCACTTAAAGATGGAAAACGGTCCTGGCGGAAAACGCACCCTATATTCGCTGCGACACACATACATCACGCTGAAGTTGCTTGAAGGCTTGAAACCAGACGTCATCGCACGCCAATGTGGCACGAGCCCGGAAATGATCCATTTGCATTACAGCCATCTAACGTCTTTAATGCACACCAAAGAACTGATCGGCAATGAGTCCGGTGCGTTGACCCAACTTGTGCGGAAGTACGCCGACTTGGCGTAGTTGTCTTTCGGCATTAATAAGCAATAGGGGCCCCTTCGGGCCCCGTCATTGCTACTTAGGCAGTGACATTCGCCTTGAGTGTCTCAATGCGTTGTTGTTCAAGTGCTTCTGCTGCTTCATACATGCAGCTATTTACCAAATTCTTTGGTTTTTACGGGGCAAACGCGGCTCGGTTGTCCTTTGAGACAGATGACCACACACTTGCACTGACACGTTCAACAAAGAAAGAGTTTGGAAATGAGTGCATTGGTAAAACTGAAGCTCGTGAGTGTTCAAGCAGAACGCCGGTCTCCGGCGATTTCGCGCAGGCACAAGCTGACCGCGCATTTGGACCATCAGATCGCTGCAGCAAAAGCAGCGACCGAGGGCGGCGTTTACGCAGCCAAACGCATGAAGTTTGTGCGTGACAATGAATCCGGCGAGCGCAAGCAGGTCGAGATGGCAACCCGCGTGAAGGAATGGTGGTGGAAAGGCCCGACCGGGAAGATCAATCTGGCTTTGCGTTACGGAAGCAAGCAGATAGAAATTGCACCAAAGAAGAACGCTATCGAAGTCGGCAGCATGGACGAACTGCTTGCTGCACTGGAAGCCGTGAAGGAAGCAGTGCATGCTGGCGAGCTTGATGCACAGATCGAGCAGGCCAGCGGTGCATTGCGTGCTGGCTTTGCCAAGAAGAAGTGAGCGCCGGCGCTATGAACACCTACCGAGCAAATGTGCGTGTCGCCAAGTCCGGCGGCATCGGCAGCATGATGGTTTGGGTGCATGTGACGGCACAGAACACGATTGCTGCCAAGTCCTTGCTTGAAGCGCAGTACGGGCGTGGCAATGTGGTGGGTGTGCCGTCGCTGGTTAGGTGCTGGTAAATACGCGAACTAAAGCCCATTCGTTGCGCATGTAAGATGAGTTCTCTTAGGTCACATGAAC
>JBBIVU010000098.1:0-11391 GCA_037439585.1 Roseateles sp.
ACGGTGAAGGACATCACCAAGCAGACCAGCTTCCCCAACGCCGCGCGTGACGCGCTGGGCGGCCTGCGCGTGGGTGCGGCGGTCGGCTTTGGTGAAGACACTGAGCTGCGCGTGGAACTGCTGGTCAAGGCCGGCGTGGACGCCATCATCGTGGACACGGCTCACGGCCACAGCGCCGGCGTGCTGGAGCGCGTGCGCTGGGTGAAGCGCAACTTCCCGCAGGTGGACGTCATCGGCGGCAACATCGCCACCGGCGCGGCTGCACTGGCGCTGGTGGAAGCCGGTGCCGACGGCGTGAAGGTGGGCATCGGCCCCGGTTCCATCTGCACGACGCGCATCGTCGCGGGCGTGGGCGTGCCGCAGATCACGGCGGTCGACAACGTCGCCACCGCGCTGCGCGGGACCGGCGTGCCGGTCATCGCCGACGGCGGCATCCGCTACTCGGGCGACGTGGCCAAGGCCATCGCCGCGGGCGCGGACTGCATCATGATGGGCGGCGCCTTTGCAGGCACCGAGGAAGCCCCGGGCGAAACCATCCTGTACCAGGGCCGCACCTTCAAGAGCTACCGTGGCATGGGCTCCATGGGTGCCATGGCCAAAGGCAGCGCGGACCGCTACTTCCAGGACACGTCGGCCAACAACCCGAACACGTCCAAGCTGGTGCCCGAGGGCATCGAGGGCCAGGTGCCCTACAAGGGCTCGGTCGTGCAGGTCATCTTCCAGATGGCCGGTGGCCTGAAGGCCTCGATGCACTACTGCGGCTGCGCCACCATCGCGGACATGCAGAACAAGGCCGAGTTCGTCGAGATCACCACGGCAGGCATGCGCGAGAGCCATGTCCACGACGTGCAGATCACGAAGGAAGCGCCGAACTACCGCAGCGAGTAAGCGCCAAAAGCGCAAACGGGGCGACCAGGGTTCGCCCCGTTTTGTTTTCAGGAATGAGATGAGCGACGCCCAGAAACGCGCGCCCGCCATGGGCTTCATCATGGCGGCCGTGCTGATCGACATGATCTCCATCGGCCTGATGGTGCCGGTGCTGCCGCACATCGTGGGCACCTTCACCCACAGCAACGACGAGCAGACCTCGGCCTTCCTCATGGTCACCATGGCCTTCGGCGTGGCCAACTTCTTCGGCTCGCCGGTGCTGGGGGCGCTGTCCGACCGCTTTGGCCGCCGCCCGGTGCTGCTGATCGGCTTCGCCGGCCTGGCGCTCAGCTTCTTCGTCACAGCCATGGCCACGGCGCTGTGGATGCTGGTGGTGGTGCGCCTGTTTTCGGGCGCCATGCAGGCCAACATCGCCATCGCCAACGCCTACGTGGCCGACATCACCGCCCCGGAGGACCGGGCGCGCCGTTTCGGCCAACTGGGTGCCATGTTCGGCATCGGCTTCATCCTGGGGCCGGTCATCGGCGGCTGGCTGGGCCACTACGACGTGCACTGGCCCTTCTTCGCCGCAGGCGCCATGGCCGTGCTGAACTGGTGCTACGGCTTCTTCGTGCTGCCCGAGTCGCTGCCCAAGGACCGCCGCAGCCCCTTCGACTGGAAGAAGGCCAACCCGGCCAGCTCGCTGCGCGGCCTGGCGGCGCTGCAGGGCATTGGGCCGCTGGTGGCCGTGATCGCGCTGTCGTCGCTGGCCCAGTTCACGCTGCACAACACCTGGGTGCTGTACACCAAGTTCCGTTTCGGCTGGGGGCCGCTGGCCGTCAGCCAATCGCTGGTGGTGGTTGGCATCGTGTCCGTCATCAGCCAGGGCGTGCTGCTGCGGCCGCTGCTCAAGCGTTTCAGCCCGCAGCGCCTGGCGCTGGTCAGCATGACGTCGGCTTCGCTCGCCTACCTGGGCTTCGGCTTGGCGACCGAGGGCTGGATGATGTACGTCGTCATCGGCCTGAACCTGCTGGGCGGCGTGGGCGCAGCGGCGCTGCAGAGCGTCATCTCCAACGCCGCCGGCGGCGCCCACCAGGGGCGGGCCATGGGCGCGGTGTCCTCGCTCAACAGCCTGATGGCCGTCATCGCCCCGCTGCTGGGCCTCACGCTGCTGGCCCAGGTGTCGCACCGGCCGGCGGGCGACCTGCTGATGGGCCTGCCGTTCTTCGCCTGCTCCGCGCTGCAGGCGGTGGCCCTGCTCATCACTTTCCGTTTCTTCCGTTCCCAGCCGCCGGCCCCGCCCGTCCAGCCGGCTTGAAAGACGCCTTATGCAACACGACAAGGTCCTCATCCTCGACTTCGGCTCCCAGGTCACCCAGCTCATCGCCCGCCGCGTGCGCGATGCGTCGGTGTACTGCGAGATCCACCCGAACGACGTCTCCGACGACTTCATCAAGGCCTACCAGCCCAAGGCCATCATCCTGAGCGGCAGCCACGCCTCCACCTACGAGGACCACGAGCTGCGCGCTCCCCAGGCCGTGTGGGACGCCGGCGTGCCCGTGCTGGGCATCTGCTACGGCATGCAGACCATGGCGGTCCAACTGGGCGGTACGGTGAGCTGGAGCGACACGCGCGAGTTCGGCTACGCCGAGGTGCGCGCCCACGGCCACACGAAGTTGCTCGATGGCATCCAGGACTTCGGCACCGCCGAGGGCCACGGCATGCTCAAGGTCTGGATGAGCCACGGCGACAAGGTCACTGCGCTGCCGCCAGGCTTCAAGCTGATGGCCTCCACGCCCAGCTGCCCCATCGCCGGCATGGCCGACGAAGCACGCGGCTTCTACGCCGTGCAGTTCCACCCGGAGGTGACCCACACCGTGCAGGGCGAGGCCATGCTGCGCCGCTTCGTGCGCGACATCGCCGGCTGCAAGGGCGACTGGATCATGGGTGACTACATCGCCGAGGCCGTCGAGAAGATCCGGGCCCAGGTGGGCGACGAGGAAGTCATCCTGGGCTTGTCCGGCGGCGTCGATTCGTCCGTGGCTGCCGCGCTGATCCACCGCGCCATCGGCGACCAGCTCACCTGCGTCTTCGTCGACCATGGCCTGCTGCGCCTGAACGAGGGCGACATGGTGATGGACATGTTCGCCGGCAAACTGCACGCCAAGGTCATCCGCGTCGATGCGGCCGATCTCTTCCTGGGCGAACTGGCCGGCGTGACCGACCCCGAGCAGAAGCGCAAGATCATCGGCCGCCTGTTTGTGGACGTCTTCAAGACGGAGGCGGCCAAGCTCAAGGCGAGCGGGCAGGGCCACAAGGGTGCCACCTTCCTGGCCCAGGGCACCATCTACCCCGACGTGGTGGAGAGCGGCGGCACCAAGACCAAGAAGGCCACCACCATCAAGAGCCACCACAACGTGGGCGGCTTGCCGGAGCAACTGGGCCTGAAGCTGCTGGAGCCGCTGCGCGAACTGTTCAAGGACGAAGTGCGCGCGCTGGGCGTGGCGCTGGGCCTGCCGGAAGACATGGTCTACCGCCACCCCTTCCCGGGCCCGGGCCTGGGCGTGCGCATCCTGGGCGAGGTGAAGAAGGACTTCGCCGACCTGCTGCGCCGGGCGGACGCCATCTTCATCGAAGAGCTGCGCAACACCATCGACCCCGCCACCGGCAAGAGCTGGTACGCGCTGACCAGCCAGGCCTTTGCCGTATTCCTGCCGGTGAAGAGCGTGGGCGTGATGGGCGACGGCCGCACCTACGACTACGTCGTGGCCCTGCGCGCCGTGCAGACCAGCGACTTCATGACCGCCGACTGGGCCGAGCTGCCGTACGCCATGCTCAAGCGCACGAGCGGCCGCATCATCAACGAGGTGCGCGGCATCAACCGCGTCACCTACGACGTGAGCAGCAAGCCCCCTGCCACCATCGAGTGGGAGTGAGGCTGCGGCCTCCTGGGGCGCCGCTCGATCTTTGGCCCGCCCGTGGCACACCGCCGCGAGTGGGTTTTTTGTTGGTGGCGACTGGCAGCGCGTTGTCGAATGGTTGCGTCTCTCTGGTGGTCTCCAACCCTCGTCCGTTTGCTGCACTGACCTGTCACGCCCGCTGAACAGGGCTCTCCTAAAGTTGGATCGTTCGTTGATCCTTCCCCTCGGAGTGCATTCATGTCCCAGCAAGATCGCCGCAGCTTCCTGCGCAGCCTCAGCCAGGCGGCCGGTGCCACGGTCGCGCTCGCCAGCTTCCCGCCCGTCATCCAGCGTGCGCTGGCCGTCCCTGCCAACCGGCGTACTGGCACGCTGCACGACGTGGAGCACATCGTCATCCTGACGCAGGAAAACCGCGCGTTCGACCACTACTTCGGCACACTGGCCGGCGTGCGCGGCTTTGCCGACCCCTTCCCGGCGCCCACGCTGGACCGCCCCGGCACCTTCACCGGCAAGACCGTGTTTGTGCAGCCCCATGGCGGCGGCGCCAAGGTGCCGGGCCAGCCGAACTGGAGTGAGCAGCGCACCGCCATCGCGCCCTTCCACCTGAACACGCAACAGGACTTCTCCGTCATGCGCGTGACTGGCACGCCGCATGCCTGGAGCGACGCGCAGGCGGCCTGGGACCACGGCCGCATGAGCAACTGGCCGGCCGCCAAGCAGGCGCACTCGTTGGGTTATTTCAAGGAGGCGGATCTCCCCTTCCAGTTCGCCCTGGCCCGTGCCTTCACGCTGTGCGACCACTACCACTGCGCCACGCAGACCGGCACTGTCACCAACCGCCTGTTCCTGTGGAGCGGCGGCAACGACCCGCTGGCACTGGGCGGTGGCCCCTGCACCGACAACAGCCGCGAATGGTTCAACGACAACCCTGCCACCGACTACACCTGGACGACCTACCCCGAGCGCCTGCAGTCCGCCGGCATCAGCTGGCAGGTCTACCAGGACATGAGCGACAACTTCACAGACAACCCGCTTGCGGGCTTCCGCCCCTTCCGCAATGCCTGGTACGGCCGCCCCGGCTTCTCCACGTCGCTGCGTGACCGCGGCATCAGCACCCGCGACCTGGGCCAGCTCAAGGCCGACGTGCTGGCCGACAAGCTCCCCCAGGTGTCGTGGATCGTCGCCACGGCTGAAGGCTCGGAGCATCCCGGCCCGTCCAGCCCGGCGTCGGGTGCCGACTACACCGCCCGCGTGCTGGACGCACTGACGGCCAATCCAGAGGTTTGGTCCAAGACCGTGTTGTTCATCAACTTCGACGAGAACGACGGCTTCTTCGACCACCTGCCGCCGCCCGCCGTGCCTTCTTACGTCAGCTACGACGCCGACCCCGCCAAGGCCGTGCTGGCCGGCGCCTCCACGGTGGACACCACTGGTGAGTACCACCACCACCTCAACGGCAGCGACCCCGCCTACCAGCACCGCCCCTACGGCCTGGGCCCGCGTGTGCCCATGTACGTCGTGTCGCCGTGGACCAAGGGCGGCTGGGTGAACTCGCAGGTGCATGACCACACCTCCGTGATCCGCTTCATCGAGTCGCGCTTCGGCGTGCAGGAACCGCTCATCACGCCGTGGCGCCGCGCCGTCAGCGGCGACCTCACGGGCTGCTTCGACTTCGCCCATCCTGAGGACAGCGCCTTCCTGCAGCACCTGCCTGCCACCGCTGCGCTGCGCGCCCGCGCGCTGGCACTGCAAGGCACCAAGACACCCGCCGTGCCCACCCCGCTGGTGGCCCCGGTGCAGGAGGCCGGCATCCGCATGGCCCGTGCGCTGCCCTACGAACTGCAGGTGCAGGGCGGTGCCACCGCCACTGGCGTCACCCTGCGCTTCGAGAACAGCGGCACGGCCGGCGCTGTCTTCCATGTCTACAACCGCCTGGCGCTGGACCAGATCCCGCGTCGTTACACCGTCGAGGCGGGCAAGCAGCTCGACGGCAGCTGGAGCGGCGCCGCCGGTTCGGCCTACGACCTGTGGGTGCTGGGCCCCAACGGTTTCCACCGCCACTTCACCGGCAACCTGCCCAAGGCAGGCGCCGCTGCACCGGTGCCGGAGATCCGGGTGCAGGCGGACCGCGTGCACCTGGAACTGGTGATCGAACTGCGCAACGACGGCAGCCAGCCCTGCACCTTCGTGCTGCAGACCCACCGCTATGCCAGCGTGCCGGATCGCAGCTGGACCGTTTCGGCCGGAATCACCCAGACCGTGCGCATCGCCGTGGACGGCGCCCACCGTTGGTACGACCACGGCGTCAAGGTCCCGGAAGCGGCAGGCTTCAGCCGCCGCCTGGCGGGCCACCTGGAGAACGGCACCCCGTCCATCAGTGACCCCGCCATGGCCGGCCCTGCCGTGCTCGACCAGGCCCGCGCCTGAACACAACTCAAGCCCTTCCGCAGGTCACACGGTGATCAACCCCTCATTGCCGCCAGCCAGTCGCTGCACTGCGACCTGACCGGCTGGGTCAGCCAGGTCGACAACGCTTTGATCTGCGTGTCCTGCCTGAGCGTGACGGGCGACGACATCGGCCATGCCAGCATCGGCCCTGTCACGCCGGCGGGCCGCGGCACCCAGACGGGCCTGTTCTTCCGCCCGGCGTCCGGCACCCCGCCCGCCAGCGCGGCGACAACAACGGCCATGTCGGCAACCTGGCCTTCACCGTCAGCAGTGTGCTGCTCATGGGGTGTGCGGCACGTCGCTGCTGTCGAGGGGCAGCGGGCACCAGCCGATGCGGGGCATTCGGGGCGCGTCAGCGCGCGCTAAGCTGCGCTGAAACCACGGAGTGCTTGCCATGCGTGCTGCTTTCAGCCTTCTGTCCCTCGTCATCGTGGCGGCCATCGTGCTGGCCCTGGCCAAGAGGCAGCCCGCGGCATTGAAGCCCGCCGAACCCGCTTCGCCAGCGGCCAGCGCCGCACTGCCGGCGCCCCGTGCCGTGGGTCAACAGGTGCAGGGCAGCCTGGATGAGGCGGCCCGGCGCACGGCCGAGGCAGCATCGGCCTCCACGAACTGAGGGCGTGGCGGGGGTGTCACCCGTTGGCCACCGCCTGGGCCAGCGCCCGCACGCTCAGCGGCGCCGAGCCCTCGGCCTTGTTGGAGATGGTGACGAAGGCGTCCTGCCCTGCGCCCACCGTGCCGCGGATGACGCGGGCCAGCGCAGCACGCGTCTCCGGGTCGGGGTCCAGCATCTCGCTGAACTCGCCGTACTTTTTCTCCGCGTCTTCGTAGCCGTAGGCGCCGTGCAGGCGGTTCAGGTTCCAGCGCACCACCAGCGGGCCGGGCCATAACGCGCGCAGCAGCGGCAGTTGCTCGGCCAGTGGCGGCAGCTTGGGGTGCAGGCCCAGGCAGTAGCGTGCGCCGGCATCGCGCAGCAGGGCGACGAGATCGGGCGTGAGCCACGCGGCGTCGCGCACCTCCACAGCGATCACACCCGTGGGAGGTTTCGGCAGCGCCAGCAGCATCGCGTGCAGCAGGTCGAACTGCTCGTTCATGCGCGCCAGCCGCGGGGCGGGCAGCGGGCTGAGCTGGAAGACCAGCGCACCCAGCGCGGCCCCCAGGCCCTCGAAGGCGGGCTCAATGAAGTCCTGCAGCGCCGTGACCGGGTCCAGGAACAGCGGGTTGGGCTGTTGGCCGCGCCCTTCCTCGCTGCGCAGCAGGGCGTCGGTCACCAGGCTGGGCGCCTTCACCGTGAAGCGAAACCCGCGCGGCACCTGCTCGGCATGGCGCTGGAATTCGCTGGCGGCCAGCGGCCGGTAGAAGCCCCGGTCGATGCCCACGGCACGCAGCAGCGGGTGGGCTGCGTAGGCGGGCAGGCCGGTCTTGGAGAGCGTGGACTCGCTGTGCCGCCCCGCCCACACCAGGCCTTGCCAGCCGGGGTAGCTCCAGGTCGAGGTGCCGAGGTGCACGTGGGGCGACAGGGCTGCCGCCAGCGCCACGTCCTCGGCCACGGGTGGCGCGGGCTGCACGCCGCGCGGGCGCGGGGCGGGCAGGTCGCCGCCGAAGAGTCGGTCCTGCATCGCCGCTCAGAACATCAGGAGCTTCATCAGCCCCAGGTTCACGCCCAGCAGGAGCAGCGCCGTGGGCCACTGCGCGCGGATGATGGCGTTCTTGTCTTTCAGCTCCAGCAGCGCTGCCGGGATGACGTTGAAGTTGGCGGCCATGGGCGTCATCAGCGTGCCGCAGTAGCCGCAGAACATGCCGATGGCTGCCATCACCGCCGGGTCGCCGTGGTGCAGCCCGAGCAGGATGGGGATGCCGATGCCGGCGGTCATCACCGGGAAGGCCGCAAAGGCATTGCCCATCACCAGCGTGAACAGCGCCATGCCCCCACCGTAGGCCGCCACGGCCAGCCAGGCATTGCCCACCGGCAGCGTGTGGGTGGCGATGCTGGCTACGGCCTTGCCCACGCCGGCGTCGGTGAACAGCAGGCCGAGGGTGGCCAGCATTTGCGGCAGGATGACGGCCGGGCCCATGGTCTCCAGCAGCCGGCGCGATTCGCGCAGCGCCTGCATCGGGCGCTCCCGCGTCATCCACAGCGCCGCGCCCAGCCCCATGAGGGCGCCCAGGCCCACGCTCACCAGCGTGATGTGCTTGGGCTCCACCAGCAGCAGGCCGGCCAGGTGCACGTCCTTCAGCGTGAGGCTGCCCACCAGCGCCAGCACCGAGATGGCCAGGATGGGCAGGAACAGCCGGTGGCCCAGCCGCGCCGCGCTGGCCTGGCGTTCGGCCGGCGCGCGCGTGCCGTGCTTGCCCAGCGACACGCCGCCCAGCCCGCCCAGCGCCGCGAGCATCAGCACGATGAGGCCATTGATGACGGGCGGCAGCACGTCTCCCGCCAGGTAGATGACGGCCCACAGCGCCCAGAACAGCGCGCTGCTCCAGCGGCGCGGGTTGCTGTGGTCGCGGGCGGTGAGGCCGGCCACGGCCAGCAGTGCGGCGCCGGTCAGCAGGTAGAGCTGGTCGATCTGCAACAGGGCGTTCATGGCTTCTCACCCTGCTGTGCACGGGCGATGTCGCGCGGCAGCTGGTGGTCCAGCCGGATCAGCCGCGCCGCGTGGATGACGAAGGCAGCGATGGCCGTGGGGATGCCCCACAGCGCGATGTGCAGCGGGTCGGTGACGATGCCGTTCTCGGCCAGGAAGGTCTGCATGAGCACGATGGAGCCGAAGGCCACGAAGATGTCTTCGCCGAAGAACAGGCCCACGTTGTCGGTGGCCGAGGCCATGGCCTTCAGCCGGTCGCGCACGGCCGGGGGCAGCGGGCCGTGGGTTTTCTCGGCCGCGGCCTCGGTCATGGGCGCCACCAGGGGCCGCACCATGGGGGCGTGGCCGCCCAGCAGCGTCAGGCCCATCGCGGCAGCGCCCTCTCGAATGAAGAGGTAGACGATGAGCAGCCGGCCGGCCGTGGCCGAGCGGATGCCGGCGATCCACGCCTGCGCCCGCTCGCGCAGGCCGTGGCGCTCCAGCAGGCCGATGACGGGCAGGGGCAGCAGCAGCGTGAGGGGCAGGTTGCGCGTCTTCACGAAGCCGGTGCCCAGCTTGGCCAGGATGAGGTCCGGCGGCAGCTTGGCCGCCAGCCCCGTGGCGATGCCGGCGGCCGTGACGACGAGGATGGGGTTGAAGCGCAGCACGAAGCCGACGATGACGACGGCAATGCCGATGAGGGGCCAGAGGGAAACATCCGTGGGCATGGGGGCTTTCAGGCGCGCAGCTGCACGCCGGCTTCGGTGAGGGCGGCACGCAGCGCGCGGGCAAAGGCGAGGGCGTGCGGGCCGTCGCCATGCAGGCAGATGGTTTGGGCTTGCAGGGGCACGGTCTCGCCGGTGACGGCCCGCACCACGCCGTCGCGCACCATGGTCAGCGTGCGGGCCACGGCGTCGCCCGTGTCGTGAACGAACGCCCCCGGCTGGCTGCGCGGCACCAGGCTGCCGTCGGCCCGGTAGCCGCGGTCGGCGAACACCTCGGCCACGGCGCGCAGGCCAGCGCGCTCGGCCGCGCGCAGCAGCTCGCTGCCGGCCAGCCCGTACAGCGCCAGCCCCGGGCTGACGGCCAGCACGGCGTCGGCCACGGCGTCGGCCAGCACCGGGTCGCGCGCGGCCTGGTTGTAGAGCGCCCCGTGGGGCTTGACGTGGTGCAGCCGCCCGCCTGCCGCGCGCACCAGCGCGTCCAGCGCACCGATCTGGTAGATCAGGTCGGCCCGCACTTCGTCTGGCGTGAGCTGCATCTCGCTGCGGCCGAAGTTCTCGCGGTCGGGGTAGCTGGGGTGGGCGCCCAGGGCCACGCCGCGCGCCAGTGCGGCGGTGACGGTGGCCTGCATCAGCCGCGCATCGCCGGCGTGCCAGCCGCAGGCGATGTTGGCGGAGCTGACGAGGGCCAGCAGTTCGGCGTCGTCGGGTGCGCCTTCGCCGAGGTCGGCGTTCAGGTCGACATGCATAGGGCAGTTCTCAGTTGATCGAGCGTGGCCTCACGCTCGCGCAGTGCCGCGATGGCCTCGTCCGGAGTGCAGGGCGTGAAGCGCAGCGTGCCGCCCAGGCGCAGTTGCGCGAGCTTCCACAGGTCGGCACGGACGACGACGCCGATCTTGGGATAGCCGCCGGTGGTCTGTGCATCGGCCAGCAACACGATGGGCTGGCCCGAGGGCGGCACCTGGATGACGCCCGGCAGCACGCCGTGCGAGGCCAGCTCGCTGCCGCGCACGCGCTTGAGTTCGGGGCCGGCGAAGCGATAGCCCATGCGGTTGCTCTGCGGCGTGAGCCTCCAGTCGGCGGCCCAGAAGGCGGCGCGTGCAGCCACGGAGAAGTCTTGGTGTTCCGGCCCCGGCAGCACGCGCACGCTGGCGTCCCATTCGGGCGGGCGGATGCCGATGCGGCGTGACAGCAGGGCGGCGGGCAGGTTCAGCGGCAGCCGGTCGCCATCGCGCAGCGCGCGGCCGTCCAGACCGCCGAAGCCCGCCTTCAGGTCGGTGCTGCGCGAGCCCAGGGCCGGCGCGGTGGCGATGCCGCCTGTGACCGCCACATAGCTGCGCATGCGCTCGCGCGGCGCGGCGAGCTTGAGCACCTGGCCGGGCTGCGTGCGTTGGCGCCAGCCGGGGCGCAGGGGCTGTGCATCCAGCGTGGCATCGGCGTCGGTGCCGGTGACGGCGATGCAGCAGTCGACCTCGAAGCGCAGCGCGGCGGGCCCCAGCGTGAACTCCAGGCCAGCGGCGTCCACGGGGTTGCCGACGAGCAGGTTGGCGTGCGCCAGGGCCAGGTCGTCCAGCGCGCCGCAGCGGCTGATGCCTCGGTCGCACCAGGCGCTGCGACCGAGGTCCTGCACCGTGGTCAGCGGGCCGGCTCGCAGAACTTCGATCATGCGGGCTCCGCCACGAAACGCACGCGGTCGCCCGGCGCCAGCAGCGTGGGCGGTTCGGCACGCGGGTCGAACAAGGGCAGTGCGGTGCGGCCGATCAGCCGCCAGCCGCCGGGCGTGGCCAGCGGGTAGATGCCGGTCTGCGCGCCGCCGATGCCGACGCTGCCCGCTGGCACGGCCGCGCGCGGCTCCGCGCGGCGTGGCGTGTG
>JBBIVU010000099.1:0-11340 GCA_037439585.1 Roseateles sp.
ACAGCGGCCAATGCTTCATCAGCCACGCCCACACCGGCCGCAGCGCCAACCGCGGCAACTGCAGCCAGGAATGCCGCCTGCCCTACACCGTGACCGACGCGGCAGGCCGGGTAGTGGCGCATGACAAGCATGTGCTGAGCCTCAAGGACAACGACCAGAGCGCCAACCTCGAAGCCCTCATCGATGCCGGCATCCGCAGCTTCAAGATCGAGGGGCGCTACAAGGACATGGCCACCGTCAAGAACGTGACGGCGCACTACCGCACGCTGCTGGACGCGATCATCGACCGCCGCCCCGAGCTGGCCCGCACCAGCCACGGCCGCTGCACGTTCACCTTCACGCCCGAGCCCGATCAGGGCTTCAACCGTGGCGGCACCGACTACTTCGTCAACGGCCGCCAGATCGACATCGGCGCGTTCGACAGCCCCAAGCACGCGGGCATGCCGCTGGGCGAAGTCAAGCGCGTGGGGCCCGACACCTTCGATGTGGACACGGGTGACGCCACCCGCGTGGTGAACAACGGCGACGCCCTGACCTGGTGGGACCGCCAGGGTGAACTGCAGGGCGTGCCCGTCAACGTGGCCACGCCGCTGGGCGGCACGCTGTGGCGCATCGCGCCCAACCTGTCCAAGGGCCAGACGTTCAGCGACCTCAAGGACCTCTTCCCCGGCACCGCGCTCAACCGCAACCGCGACATGGCCTGGGAGCGCCTGCTGGCCAAGCCCAGCGCACAGCGGCGCATTGCCGTGGACCTGGCCTTGGCCCAGGTACAGGGCGGCTTTGAACTGAACCTGAAGGACGAGACCGGTGCCCAGGCCGCCGTGCACCTGCCGCATGTCCACGAACCGGCACGCGACGCCAGCCTGGCCCAGGCGCAGATGAAGGAAGGCCTGGCCCGGCTGGGTGACACGATCTTCCAGGCCCGCCGTGTGCGGCTGGCCACGCGCGGCGAGCCGCTGTTCCTGCCAGCGGCCCGGCTCAATGCGCTGCGCCGTGACGGCATCCTGGCACTGGAGGCGGCCCGTGCGGCCGCGTTCGAGCGGCTGCCGCGCCACGCGCCGGTGGCACCGCCCGTGCCCTACCCCGAGGACACGCTGAGCTACCTCGCCAACGTCTACAACAGCCGCGCCGCCGCGTTCTATGCGCGGCATGGCGTGAAGCTCGTCGGCTCGGCGTACGAGAGCCACGAAGAGCTGGGCGAGGTGCCGCTGATGATCACCAAGCACTGTGTGCGTTGGAGCTTGAGCCTGTGCCCCAAGCAGGCCAAGGGCGTGACCGGCGTGCAGGGCACGGTGCGCGCCGAGCCGCTGACGCTGACCCACGGCGATGACACGCTCACGCTGCGCTTCGACTGCAAGCCCTGCGAGATGCACGTGGTGGGCGCGATGCGCAAGAACGTGCTCAAGCAACTCAACGCGCAGATGAAGGCGGAGCCGGTGACCTTCTACCGCCGCCGGCCCGGAGCCTGAGTGCGGCGGGGTCAGCTGCGGCGGGCTGCATCCAGGGCGCTGTCACGCCCGGCGGCAATGTCACCGAGGGTGAGGGGCACCAGCCGGTCCGGCGTGAGGCCGGCATCCGGGCGCAGCGGCCCCCGGGGAAAGTAGCCGATCAGCGGCAGATCGGCCTCCAGGCCGGTGCCCGGCAGCCTCACGAAGAAGAAGGCCCCGCCGTTGACACCGCGCTGGTTGCCGCCAGTGCCGCCACCGATGAGCTGCCCCAAGCGATGCTCCCTCACCAGGCTGGCAAAGCGGAAGGTGGCCGAACTGTTGGTGCTGCTGGTCAGCACGCGCAGGGCGCCGGTGAAGCGGCGGCCCCTTGGCTCCAGCGCGTGGCCGCCGGTTTCCCCTGAGCCGGCTGCGGGCTGCAGGCGATAGAAGCCGGGGCGGCCCGGCGCCGGTTCAGCCCGGTCCCCCCAGTCGCGGAAGCTGTCGTCCCAGGTGTCGAGCACCGCATTCAGCCCGGCAGGCACCTGGCGGTAGCGCACCAGGCGCTCGTCGGCACGTATCGGCAGCGGCCGAGTGATGCAGCGCGCCAGGATCAGGTCACCGCAGTCCAGGCCGCCTTCATTGCGCCGCAAGTCCACGATGAGGCGGGGCGCCTTCGCAGCCACCACCTCATCCAGCTGCCGGTCCAGCCACGCCGCCCAGTCCCAGGCGCTGTCATAGAGCGCCCAACCGGGCATGGACAGCAGGGCATTGCCGGCAGCGTCGAATCGCAGCGACCAGGGCGGCGCGTCGTCGCTCGGTGGGGCATCGGGCCGGGTGGCCATGGCCCGGCGGCCGGCCAGGTCGAGCGCAGGCAGCTCAACGCGGCGCAAGGCTTCGCCGGGGCGCTGAACCTCCAGCATGAAGTGATCACCCACCGGGCGCGTGAGCGCGTGAAAGATGTCGAACGTCTCGTGACCCTCGCGTGCGTCGACGGACAGCAGCGCGCGCCGCTTGTCGTCGTTGTGGCCGTCGGCCCGCACCAGGGGAAGCAGGGTGGCCAACAGACGGGCCACCGGCACGCCGTCGATGGCCTGCACCTGCGTGCCTGCCGGCAGCGCGCCACCCGTCACCACCATGCGGTTGTGCAACCAGACGAAGGTGAAGGGCAGTTTGTCGCGCCCCGCAAACAAGGCCTGCGCCACCGCCGGGCGCTGGTTGTAAAAGTTGGCATAGGTGTGTCCGCAACGCACCCGCGCCAGCAGCTGGCTGAGAGCCACGTAGGCTGCATCCAGGCGCTGCTCGGCGCTGGCCGCCCACTGGGCATCCAGCGCCCGCACCGCCTGCTGCCACTGCGCAGCAGTCTGGTAGCGCAGCAGGCCAGGGTGCAGGTCGCGGTAGAGCCGATCCAACAGAGCGAGGTCAGCGCGCAGGTCACGCGACGCCAGCCGGCTGTCGCGCGACAGGCTGGCAGGGCCGGGTGCGCCCTCGTCGCTGGCGCGGCCCGCAGGCGTCCCAGCCAGCCCGCAGGCCATGAGAGAGACCTGCACAGGGGGCAGCTGGAGCAGTTGTCGACGCTTCATGCGGCCCACTCTAGCGGGTGGCGGGCAGCCGGTGCGGGGCCGGTCAGGCGCACGGTGCGGCCGCAGGCCGATCAGCTCATCAGGTTGTAGGGCCCGCCGCGCGCCAGCGCCCGCTGGTAGGCCGGCCGGGCGTGGATGCGCTGCAGGAAGTCGCGCAGCTGGGGGAAGGCGCCGAGGTCGCCGCCGCGCGCAGCGGCCGCCTCCACGGGGAAGCTCATCTGCACGTCGGCCGCCGAAAATCCGGCGCCGGCGAACCATGGCCGCCGGGCCAGCTCGCCCTCCAGGAACTGGAGCTGGTTGTCGATGTTGGGCTGCACGAAGCTCGACAGCACCTTGTCGGCGATGCCGCGGGCGATCGGCTTCACGAAGAAGGGCATCGGCGCGCGCTTGATCTTGTTGAAGACGAGCTTCATCACCAGCGGCGGCATGGCCGAGCCCTCGGCGAAGTGCAGGAAGTAGCGGTAGTGCAGCAGGTCCTGCTCGTCCGTGGGCTTGAGGCGCCCCTGGCCATGGCGATCGACGAGGTACTCGATGATGGCACCGCTCTCCGCCACGGTCAGGCCGCCGTCGGTGATGACGGGACTCTTGCCCAGCGGGTGCACCGCCTTGAGCTCGGGCGGCGCCAGCGAGGTCTTGGCATCGCGCTCGTAGCGCCGGACCTCGTAAGGCAGGCCCAGCTCTTCCAGCAGCCACAGCACACGCTGCGAGCGGGAGTTGTTGAGGTGGTGGACGGTGATCATGCAGCGCAGTCTAGGGCGCCGTGCCGCCGTCGGGGGCCAGCAGCCGCCCGAATACCAGCTTCACCGCCAGCAGGCCCACGCCGGCCGCCGACACCAGCACCGCATGCAGGCCCCAGAACTGGGAACCGGGCAAGATTTCCAGCAGGCCGGCCAGCCCGCCGACCAGGGTGTTGCCGAAGAACAGGTGCAGGTAATAGACGCCCACCATCACACCCTGCAGCCCGGGCGGCGCGGCGCGTGAGTACAGCGCCAGGCCCACCGGCATGATGTTGGCGAAGCCGACGTCGTTGACCAACGTGTAGGCGAAGGTCCAGAGGATGCTGATCTTGCCGCCGCCGCCCTCGATGGCGAAGGCCGGGATCAGCAGCAGCGCCGGTGCGCCGGCCGCCACGAAGCAGCCCAGCGCCATCTTGGTGATCTCGTCGGGTTCACGGCGCCGCGTGGCCCACCAGCGCCAGAAAGCGATGGAGCCCAGCATGGTGACAAAGCTCACCGTCGCGTCCACAGCCTGAAGCCAGGTCACGGGCACCTCGAAGCCGGCCACCACCATGTCCATGTGCTGCTGCGACCACAGCGGGTAGGCGTTGTTGAATTGCTGGTTGCCGACGATGGACAGCATCAGCAGTGGCAGGATGGCCACCAGCAGCATCACCTGCATCACGCCCCGGCGGCCGACGGGAGAGCGGGCCTGGTTGGCGGCAGCCCGGGCCGCGCCACGCGGTGCCTCGGGCGGCAGCCAGCGCCGGCCAGCCAGGTACACCACCAGCCCGATCAGCATGCCCACGCCGGCCGAGCCGAAGCCCCAGTGCCAGCCCACCTTTTCGCCCAGCGTGCCGCAAACGATGGGGGCGGCGATGACGGCGATCTGCACCGCCAGCATGAAGATCTGGAAGGCGCTGGCGCGACGCTTGTCGCCCGGGGCGTACAGGTCACCCACCTGGGCGGCGATGTTGCCCTTGAAACAACCCACACCCAGCAGCAGGCAGCCGAGCGCCGGCAGCAGCGCCGCCTCGAACGCCATCAGGAAGTGGCCCGCGGCCATCAGCAAGGCGCCGACGACGACCGTGCGCGTGCGACCCAGCAGCCGGTCGGCCAGCAGCCCGCCGAAGATGGGCGTGAGGTACACCAAGCCCACGTAGAGGCCGAACACCACCGAGGCCAGCTGCTGCGGCGAGCGCGGGCCGGTGACGTTCTCGATGGCATCGCGCAGCGCATCCATGCCGGCCACCTGGCCGATGTGGGCGGGCAGGAAGAGGTAGTTGCTGAGGTAGAGCACCAGCAGCGCCTGCATGCCGTAGTAGCTGAAGCGCTCCCACAGTTCGCAGAAGGACAGCCAGCCCAGGCCGGCAGGGTGGCCCAGGAAGGCACGGTCACGGCGGGCGCACCCGTCGCTGGGGGCGTCGGCGGTCGCGGTCTGGGGGGCGGAGGTCACGTCGGATTCCCGAATCTGGAAAAGCAGCGACTGTCCTGCAGCCTGGCGGGGGCCGCAATGCGCACTCGCCCGTGGGTGCCGTCCGTCATGGACCGACCCGCACAATCCGCGGCATGAGCCCCCCTGCCCGCATCCTCGTCACCGGCGGTACCGGCTATGTCGCCGGCGTGTTGATCCGCCAGCTGCTGTCCGACGGCTGGCAAGTGCACACCACCGTGCGCGACCTTGCCCGCGAGCCGGCCTTGCGCAAAGCCTTGGGCGCTGGCCGTGGCACCAAGAAGGACCAACTGCGCTGCTTCGCCGCCGACCTGATGGCCGATGCCGGCTGGCGCGAGGCTGCCACAGGTTGCACGCACCTGGCCCACGTCGCCTCACCGCTGCCCACGGATGTGCCGCGCGATGCGAACGCGCTCATCGTGCCCGCCCGCGACGGGGCCTTGCGGGCGCTGAAGGCGGCACGCCATGCCGGCGTGCAACGGGTGGTGATGACGTCTTCGGTGGCGGCCATCTCCTACGGCCATGGCCCCGGCGAGCACCATTTCACCGAAGCCGACTGGACGAACCTGGACGCGCCCGATGTGCCGCCCTACGTGCAGTCCAAGACCGTGGCCGAACGCGCCGCGCGCGACTGGGTGGCGCGTGAAGGCGGTGGCCTGGCGTTCTGTACCGTGAACCCGTCCGTCGTGCTGGGCCCCGTGGCCAGCACCGACTACTCCGCCAGCGTCGTCATCGTGCAAAGCCTGCTGCAGGGCCGCATCCCCGCCCTGCCACGCATTGGCTTCGGCATCGTCGACGTGCGCGATGTGGCCGAGCTTCACCGGCGTGCGCTCACCGCACCGGACATGGCGGGCGAGCGCTTCATCGCCTGCGGTGGCTTTCTGTGGTTGCGTGAGATTGCGGCCATCCTTCGCGCCGAGCTGGGGGAGGACGCCCGCCGCGTGCCCACGCTGCCACTGCCCGACTGGAGCGTGCGGCTGCTGGCGAAGTTCAGCCCGCTGGTGCGCAATGCGGCGAGCGAGCTGGGCACGGCAAGGCACCAGGACGCCGGCCACGCGCGGGAGGTGCTGAGGTGGGTGCCGCGGCCGCCGCGCGAAGCCATCGTGAAGGCGGCCCGCGACCTGATCGCGCTGGGTGTCGTCAGGCGCTGAGGCCTGCGGCCAGGCGCTTCACCGCCCCCGCCGTTGCCACAGCGGCCGCTTGCCCTTCAGCTGCCGCTCGATGCCGTCGTTCAGTCGGCCGCGCAGGTCGATGACCTCTTCGAGGTGGCCGTAGACGCCCGGGAAGCGCAGGTCCAGCCACAGCCACAGCGTGCAGATGCGCAGCGCCTGCTCCATGCGGTCCAGGCGCCCGTGCTGGTCGTACTCGTCCAGGAAGTGCGGCTCGCCGGCCTTGCCGGTGCGGGCGTGGTTGGTCGCCCAGCTCTGGAACTGGTCCAGCAGCAGGGGCAGGCGTGCGTCCACCGGCGCCTGGGCGTACTTGAAGCGTTCCTGCAGCGGCAGCGCGATCGCGTTGCGGTCCAGCATGTCGGCCAGCTCCAGCATCTGCTCCAGCTCGGCCACGGCGAAGTGGGCGTCGTCCAGGCGCAGCTGCTGCATGAAGATGCTCAGCACCGCGTACAGCTTGTTGACGCCCATGCGCTGCGAGATGGTCTGCACGTGGCGCCAGTTCGGGGCCACCGGGCACTTGAAATCGCGCGGCGCGCGGGGCTCCTTGGGCAGCTGCTGACGCAGGATCTTCATCGCCTCGGCCTCGGCCTCCTTCAGCACGCTGACGAAGCCTTCGTCGTGCATGCCGTAACGACCGGCGCGGCCGGCGATCTGGTGCACCTCACTGACGCTGAGTTCGCGGTCGCCCACGCCATCGAACTTGGTCAGCGTGGAGAACAGCACGCGCCGGATGGGCAGGTTCAGGCCCATGCCGATGGCGTCGGTGGCCACCAGGATGTCGCTCGCGCCCACCGCAAAGCGCTCGGCCTCGCGGCGGCGCACCTCGGGCGGCAGCGCACCGTAGATGACGCTGACGGCGTGGCCGTTCTGCGAGATCTGGTCGCGCAGCATGAGCACGTCGCGGCGGCTGAAGGCCACCACGGCGTCGCCGGCGTGCAGGTGTGTCATGGGCACGGGAGCCGGCATCAGCTGCACCTGTTGCTTGCGCTCGAACACGCGCTTCTCGGCCTTCTCGCCGCAGAGCTGCAGCAGCCGCTCGATGGCGGGCGCGGCGTAGGCCGACGCGATGATGATGACCTCGCGCGCCGGCACGCCGACGATGGCCTGCGTCCAGGCCCAGCCACGCGAGTCGTCGAAGATCATCTGCGCTTCATCGATGACGGCCACGTCGATCACGTCGCGCGTGTTCACCATCTCGATGGTGCTGCTCACCACGCGGGCGTTGGCCGCCGGCACGTTCTCTTCGCCGGTCAGCAGCGAGCAGGGCACGCCGCGGCCCACGAGGCGGTCGCGCCCTTCCAGCGCCAGCAGCCGCAGCGGCGCAAGGTAGGCGCCGTCCAGCGCCTGCGCCAGCCGCTCGAAGGCCGAGTACGTCTTGCCGCTGTTGGGCGGGCCCAGGTACAGCGTCACCTTGCGGCCCAGCTTGCGGGCGGCATCGAAGCTGTCCGGGTAGCCCTGGAAGGCCAGCTCGCGGCCCAGGCTGGCCAGCGTGCTCTGCTCTTCGACCGTCTGTTCCCAGCGGTCCTGCGCACGGGTGAGGGCCGCCTTCAGCTCGTCGAACGGCATGGGCACGCCACACTCGGCCTGCAGGCGCGGCAGCAGCGACGCAAGCTGGGCGCTGTCGCCCATGGCTTCGCTACGGGCAACCAAGTGGTTCAAGTGCAGGGCCAGCTCGGCGGTGTACGAGTACTCGGGCGACTGGCCCAGCGCGTGGCGCAGCGCGGCGGTGTCGCCGTCCCGGAAGAAGGCCCAGATGGGCCCCTCCGGCACCGGCACGCGATGCGAGAGGTCGATGCGCCAGCCCTCATGGGCCAAGGTCAGCGGGTGCACGCACAACCGCGTGAACACCAGGCCCTCGCGGCGCAGGCCCAGCGATTCGAGCTGGTGCAGGCGCTGCTGCATCTGCGGGCGCAACGCATTGGTTTGTGGCGTGGCCTCCAGCTGGGCCACGGCCACGGCGACATGCGCCGGCAATATCCACCGGCTGGGCCGGCCACCGCCGGCAGCCTTGGAGATCTGGATGCAGCCCAGGCGGTCCATGTGCTCGTCGCTGGCACCGTCGAAATCGGCAGGCACCAGCACCTGCGGCAAGGCGTGCGCGGCCTGTCGAATGCGGGCCCAGTCTTCGGGCGTCAGGCCTGCCGGCAGGCGGGCGGCGTGGCGGGGTTGGGGGAGGGGAAACGCCGGCGCGGGCGGCTTGGCCGGCTTGCTCGGCTTGGAGGCAAGGACTTCGGGATTCACGCCGGAAGTGGAACACAGGCTCGCCGCGGGGTGGGCCCGGGCCTGCGCGGCTGCGCCCGGACGTCAGCGCGGGCGGCGCACGTCGCCGCGGTTCAACAGCGCGGTGAGATGTTTACAGACGTTCTCGCCGGTGGTGGTCAGCTTCAGCGAGCCGCCACGCCACTCCATCCAGTGCAAGGCGACGTACCCGTCGATGTCACCCTCGGCAATTTCGGCGGCGCGGCGCTGCTTGAGCAGGTCCACGGTGGCCAGCAGGCGCTCGCGCAGCAACGCCTGTCGCGTGGCAGCCGGTGACGGGGCGGTCAGGGTCATCAAGATCTCCATGGTGGATCAGCGCAGACACGCTCGCATTTGAGTGGAACACAGCCACATGGCCGGTGGATGTCAGCGGCGGGAAACCGAGTGTTTCTGCGGGCCGGCAAAACCCTGGGCGCCTGGCCAGCGACCGGCTGGGCGGTGGCGTCGGCAACCCGGCTGGCCCAGCGTGACCATGACGGTGCGGGCCAGGGTGGGGGGAAGCAGGCCGAGCGGGTTCGGCAAATGCACGACGCCGGCGGCGCGACGGTCGACAACGGACTCGCCGGGAGTGGCCCCCAGCCGCCTCGCACAATGTGGGGCCTTGCCCCGTGGAGATTGTCATGCCCCGCCTCCTGCCGTTTCGTCGTGTCGCCCTGCAGGCCCTGGCCGCTGCGTTGACCCTGGGCGCATGGGGGGCGCAGGCCCAGTCGCCGGCCGATGCCCCCTTGCCAACCGTGCAGCACGGCCGCATCGAGCGCTGGGCCAACGTGCCCTCCAGGCACGTGGACCCGCGCCATGTGGACGTCTGGCTGCCCGACGGCTACACCCCCACCCGGCGCTACGCCGTGCTCTACATGCACGACGGGCAGATGCTCTACGACGCCAGCACCACGTGGAACAAGCAGGCCTGGAACGTGCAGGATGCGCTGACGCGGCTGCGGGCGGCGGGCCGCATCCGGGACGTGCTCGTGGTGGGGGTGTGGAACAACGGCAAGTGGCGCCACAGCGAGTACCTGCCCCAGGCTTTCCTGCCGGGGCTGCCGGCCGACTTCCGCGAAAGCCTGGTGCGCGACGGCCTTCAGGGCAAGCCGCAGAGTGACGCCTACCTGCGCTTCCTGGTGGAAGAGCTCAAGCCCGCCATCGATGCCCGCTACGCCACGCGGCCCGACCGGGCCCACACGGTCATCATGGGCTCCAGCATGGGCGGCCTGATCTCGGTCTACGCCATGAACCGCCACCCCGAGGTGTTCGGCGGTGCGGCCGGCCTGTCCACGCACTGGGTGGGCACCTTCCAGCCCAACGCGGCGCTGCCGCTGGCCGCCTTCAATTTCCTGCGCGAGCACCTGGCCGACCCGGCCACCCACCGCCTCTACCAGGACCACGGCACCACCGAACTGGACGCGATCTATGCGCCCTACCAATCCCTCGTCAACAGCTTGGCGCGCGAGCGAGGCTACGCAGACGGCAGCAACTTCCTGGCCCTGACCTTCGAGGGCACGGGCCACAACGAGACCGCCTGGGCCCGGCGCGTGGAGATCCCGCTGGCGTTCCTGCTGGCACCCTGAGCCGAGGCCCGCCCGGCGGCCAGGAGCGGTCAGGTGCCGGCGCGTTAAGGTGTCGGCATGACTGACACACCCCGCCTTCACACCCCGCGTTGCGGCACCTCGCACCGCGTGCCGGCGCGGGCAATGAGCCCGGCGGACGCCGACTTCCACGCCCGACGCCTGGCCGGTGTGGACTTGGCGCTGCTGAGCCACCACGCCACCGGGGGCGACACAGCGGGCCGGCTGCACGATGACGTGCTGGCCCTCCTCCACACCCAGCGCTGGCTCACCATGCTGGCACCAGCCGCGCTGGGCGGGGGCGAGTGGCCGCTGCCGGATGTGGTGCGGCTGGAAGAAGCCGTGGCACAAGCCGACGGCAGCGCCGGCTGGATGCTGACGCTCTGCGCCGGGGCCGGCTGGTTTGCGGGTTTCTGGCCCGAAGCCCTGGCGCAGCGCGTGCTGGCCACGCCGGGCGTGTGCCTGGGTGGCAGCGGAGCAGCCACGGGCACGGCCGAGCGTCATGCGGGCGGCTGGCGGCTGCGCGGTCACTGGGGCCACGCCACGGGCGCGCCCTGGGCCACGCACTTCACCTTCAACGCCGTGCTTCCTGAGGGCGAGACGCCCCGTGTGCGCGCTTTCGTCGTGCCGGCTGCACAGGTGCGTGTGCACGAAACCTGGCAGTGCATGGGCCTGCGCGGCAGCCGGTCCGACGCGTTCTCGCTGGACGGTGCCACCGTGCCAGCGGCGCACGCCTTCGACATCGCCGTGGGCGCCGCCACCGCACCGGGGCCGCTGTACCGCTTTCCGTTCGGGGCTTTGGCCGCCGTCACGCTGGCGGCCAATGTGCTGGGCATGGCGCGGGCCTTCCTGGCAGAGGCCGAGCCGGTCGTCGCCGCACGGCTGCAACGCCGGGATGCCGCCGGGCCGCCGGCCGTGCCCGGTGTGTGGGAGGCCACCTGGGCGGGCGCCGTGGCCCGCGTTGAGGCGGCACGCGAGGCCTTCTACGCGGCACTCGATGCCGCTTGGCGGCAGGCTGCGTCAGGCCAGCCCGTGGCGGCGGCGGACGCGCAGCGGCTGGAAGCCTTGTCCCACGCGCTGGCCCATGCTGCACGCGAGGCGGTGGACGGTGTCTTCCCCGCCTGCGGCCTGCACGCGGCCGACCCGCGCACCGCCCTCAACCGCCAGTGGCGCG
>JBBIVU010000100.1:0-11330 GCA_037439585.1 Roseateles sp.
CGTCGGCCTCGCGGAAGGGCACGCGCCACTTGTTGGCCGTGCGCAGCACCGCGTTGTAGACGACGTCGTAGTAGGGCTTCCAGTCGCCCAGCACCTCATCGAGGCGGAAAGCCGAGAAGTCGGCGCAGAAGGCATCCATCTGCTCCGGCGCGATGCGGTCGGCGAACAGCCGCCGTGCCCAGGGCGTCATCTGAAAATAGATCAGGGTGCCGTAGCAGTCGAAGCTGATGTACTTGGGGCGGAAGACGATGGACACGGTGGGCCTTTGCTGTTGCCTGGGGACTGCGAAAAGTGTAGGCAGCGGTGCGCAGAATGATCTGTGCTTGTCGGCCCGCGCGGCGGGATGAAATCTTGATTTGGAGCGGGCTCCGGCAGCCCGTGCGGCGGCCTCAGCCCAGGGCCTGCGTGACCAGCGCGAAACGGCGAACGCCCGGCACGGCGGCGGGCACAGCGCCGCGCACCATCTCGGTCCCGGCGCCCACGCGCAGCAGGCCCAGGCTCTCGAGCCATTCGGTCAGGCCGCTGTCGAAGTCGACGTCGATGCGCACGAACTTGCCGGCACTGATGCCGACGAGGTGGGCGATCAGCGCCTTGGCGCCCAGGGCATCCGGCGCGACGACCGGGCCGATGATGAGGCCCCGGCCGAAGCGCCGCAGCATCGCGAAGCCGCGGCACGCACCGTCCTGATCGAGCACGACGGTGTCGGACGCCGCCAGCAGCTCGCGCATCAGCGCCTCGCGCGGCATGCCCCGTGCGGCGGCGTCGAGCTCGATCAGCACCGCCGCGTCGGCATGGTCGGACGGCCGCAGCCGCCAGCCGGGCTCCAGCGCCACCAGCGGCGTGGACTGTGCCGGCCCCTGGTGCTGCCGCACTTCACCGGTGCGCACGAAGCCCAGGCGCTCGTACAGGCCCCGCCCCTCGGCCGTGGCATACAGCAGCACGCTGCGGCCGTCCAGATCGGCCAGCAGCGCCTGCATGAGCCGCAGGCCGACGCGGCGGCCCTGGCATTTCGGATCGACGATGACCAGGCCCAGCGTCGCGTGGGCAGGCCCCCAGAGCCAGCGCAACGCACAGCCCACCACCTCGCCATCCCGCTCGGCGACCATGCCACTGCCGAAACCGAAGGCGAACTGCCAGTCCGCCAGCCGGTGGGGCCAGTGCACGGCCTGCGACAGGCCCAGCGCGGCGTCCAGGTCGGCCTCCTGCAGCGCGCGCAGAACAATGCCGTCGGTGGACGGCGTCGGGGCGGGGATCACGGTCTTCAAGATGGGCTCCGGGGCGGGATTCTCGACATCATCCTGGCCATCCACGGCGGCCAACGCTAGGACGATCTTGCTGTTTGCGAAGAACCGCAGCTTGCACTGCGAGTGCCGCCCAACTTGCAATGTTCTGCGCCCCGGGCGGCGGCAATGCAGTCAAATTTCGGGGCACCGTGCCTAGCATCGAGTCTGTCGTGACGACCCTCGGTCAACGCCCGTGCAAGCCAAGCTGCCGATCCTGGCCAGGTGCCCTGGCGGCACCCCGTCCACCACGGTCCGAGGCCCGCTGGAGGTGCTCGACGCGGGACTTCGGTGCATCGCCGCCTCGCCGCGGTGCGGGCCGCAGCCTATGCCGAAGCGGGGGGGCAAAAAGACAGTTTCATGTGCGGCCGGCGTTCACAAGCCCGCATATTCGTTGGCCCTACATGCTTCAATGAATTCCTTCCGACACGCTTCGCGACCCAGGTAAATCGCCGTGAAACTCGACTCCTACTGGACCGACTCCGCCCAGGCCTTCCAGCCGCAAGCCGCCGAGCTGCCGGCACAGGCCGATGTGGTCATCGTCGGCGCCGGCTTCACCGGCCTGTCTGCGGCGCGCACGCTGGCCCAGCGGGGGCGCAACGTCGTCGTGCTGGAGGCCTGCGACCGCGTGGCCAAGGAGGCCTCGGGCCGCAACGGTGGCCATGTCAACAACGGGTTGGCGGTCGACTACGTCGCCGCGGCAGCACAGTACGGCGTCGAGCAGGCCCGCGCCTGGTATCACGAGTTCGACGCGGCCGTCGACGCGGTCGAGGACCTGGTGCGCCAGGAGCGCATCGACTGCGACTTCCAGCGCAATGGCAAGCTCAAGCTGGCCACCCGCCCCGCCCACTACGAGGCGCTGGCCCGCAGCCACGAGCGCATGGTGCGCGAGGTGGACCGCGACGTCGAACTGCTGGACGCCCGCGCCGTTCGCGACGAGATCGGCAGCGAGCGCTTCGTCGGCGGCCTGCTGCAGCGCAAGAGCGCGCAGATGCACATGGGCCGCTTCGCCAGCGGCCTGGCAGCAGCGGCAGAGAAGCGCGGCGCGCAGATCCACCTGAACACGCCGGTGCAGCGGCTGCAGCGGCAAGGCCGCGGCCAGGAGCACCTCGTGCACACGCCGCGCGGCCCCATCCGCGCCCGCCAGGTGCTGCTGGCCACGGGCGCCAGCCTGCACGGCGGCTACGGCAGCTTCGGTTGGCTGCGCCGGCGCATCGTCGGCATCGGCAGCTTCATCATCGTCACCGAGCCTCTCGGCGCGGAGCGGGCCCAGGCCCTGCTGGCGGGCCGGCGCACCTACGTCACCATCGCCAACATCCACCACTATTTCCGGCTGACGCCCGACCATCGGCTGGTGTGGGGCGGGCGGGCGCGCTTCGCGATCTCCAGCCCCACGTCGGACCGCAAGAGCGGCGACATCCTGCGCCAAGGACTGGAGCAGACCTTCCCGCAGCTCAAGGGCATCGGCATCGACTACTGCTGGGGCGGCCTGGTCGACATGAGCCGGGACCGCCTGCCCCACGCCGGCGAGCGCGACGGCGTGTTCTATTCGCTGGGCTACAGCGGCCATGGCACGCAGATGTCGGTGCACATGGGCCAGCGCATGGCCGAGACCCTGCTCGGCAACGCCGCCGCCAACCCCTGGCGCGACCGGCCCTGGCCGGCGATCCCGGGCCATGTCGGCCCGCCGTGGTTCCTGCCGGCCGTCGGCCTCTACTACCGCCTCAAGGACAGCCTGTCCTGAGCACCGCATTGCGCCTGGAGACTTCAATGAACGGACACAGCAAACTGCAAGACATGGTTGGCCCGCAGGAGAGCGTCGAGCTCCTCGGCGCCCTCAAGCGCGGTGCGACGCGGCGCGATCTGCTGGCCCTGCTGACCGGTGGCGGCATGCAGCTGGCCCTGGCCACCGGCGTGGCCGGCACGGCGCTGTCGGCCCATGCGCAGACGCCGCGCCGCGGTGGCCGCATCCGCGTGGCCGGCGCCACAGCCGCCATCAGCGACACGCTGGACCCGGCCAAGATGGCCAACCAGACCGACTACTCGCGCGGCACCATGCTCTACAACGGCCTGACCGCGCTGGACGGCAGCCTGACGCCGCAGCCGGCGCTGGCCGAGTCCTTCACCACCAAGGACGCCAAGACCTGGATCTTCAAGCTGCGCAAGGGCGTGAGCTTTCACGACGGCAAGGCCCTGCAGCCGGCCGACGTGGTCTTCTCCATCCTGCGCCACAAGGACGCCGCGACGGCCTCCAAGGCCAAGGCGCTGGCTGACCAGATCGACAGCGTGAAGGCCAGCGGCGCCAACGAGGTCACGATCACGCTGACCCAGCCCAATGCCGACCTGCCCGTCGTCCTCGGTACCTTCAACTTCCTGATCGTCAAGGACGGCACGACCGACTTCAGCACCGGGATCGGCACCGGCCCGTTCAAGCTCAAAGAGTTCAAGCCCGGCGTGCGCTCCATCGTCGTGCGCAACGACGCCTACTGGAAGCCCGGCCAGCCCTACCTGGACGAGATCGAGTTCGTCGGCATCGGCGACGAGGGCGCGCGCGTCAACGCGCTGCTGTCGGGCGACCTGGACCTGGTGGCCGCCGTCAACCCGCGCTCTGTCGAGCGCGTGCGCGCCACGCCGGGCTATGCCATCTTCGGCACGCAGTCGGGCCAGTACTCCGACCTGATCATGCGCAAGGACATGGGCCCCGGCGCCAACCCGGACTTCGTGCTGGCCATGAAGTACCTGTTCGACCGCGAGCAGATGCGCAAGTCCATCGCGCTGGGCCACGCCGTCGTCGCCAACGACCAGCCCATCGACCCGACCAATCGCTTCTTCTTCGCCGGCCTGCCCAAGCGGCCCTTCGACCCCGAAAAGGCCAAGTTCCACCTCGCCAAGGCCAACGTGGGCAGCGCGCGCATCCCCGTCGTGACCTCCCCGGCCGCGACCTACTCGGTGGAGATGGCCCTGGTGCTGCAGCAGTCGGCAGCGCGCATCGGCCTGAACCTGGACGTCAAGCGCATGCCGGCCGATGGCTACTGGTCCAACCACTGGCTCAACAGCCCGGTGGGCTTCGGCAACGTCAACCCGCGCCCCAGCGCCGACACGCTGCTGACCCAGTTCTTCAAGTCCGACGCTGCCTGGAACGGCTCGCGCTGGAAGAACGACAAGTTCGACCAGCTGCTGCTGGCCGCGCGCGCCGAGACCGACGCGGCCAAGCGCAAGCAGATGTTTGCCGACATGCAGGTGCTGATCCACGAGGAGGCCGGCGTCGGCATCCCGATGTTCCTGGAAAGCATCGACGGCCACTCGACCAAGCTCAAGGGCTTGAAGCCCATTCCCCTGGGCGGGCTGATGGGCTACTCGTTCGCAGAGAACGTCTGGCTGGAAGCTTGACGTCGTGAACCTGCTCATCCTGCGCCTGCTGGCCAGCCGCGTCGCGCTGGCGCTGCTCTCGCTGCTGGTGGTGTCGGCCGTGGTGTTCGCCATCACGGCCGTGCTGCCCGGCGACGCGGCCGAGGCCCAGCTGGGCCAGGAAGCCACCGCCGAATCCCTGGCCGCGCTGCGCCACCAGATGGGCCTGGACGTCCCGGCGCTGACGCGCTATTGGCAGTGGCTGAGCGGCCTGCTGAGCGGTCAGCCGGGCATGTCCATCGTCAGCGGCATGCCAGTGGCCGACATGATCGCCAGCCGCCTGCCCAACTCGCTGCTGCTGGCGGGCATCACGGCCGCGATTTCCGTGCCCCTCGCGCTGGCACTGGGCATAGCATCGGCGATGTGGCGGGGCAGCTGGTTCGACCGCATGGCCAGCTCCGGTGCCGTGGCCGTCGTGTCGGTGCCCGAGTTCCTGGTGGCGACCCTGGCCGTGCTGATCTTTGCCGTGCAGCTGCGCTGGCTGCCGGCCCTGTCCTCGGCGAGCAGCATCGACTCGGTCGGGCAGATGCTGCGCCAGTTCGCGATGCCGGTGATGACGCTGTGCTGCGTGACCGTCGCCCAGATGATGCGCATGACCCGCGCCGCCGTCGTCGACCAGCTCAAGGCCCCCTACATCGAGATGGTGCTGCTCAAGGGCGCCTCGCCCACCCGCATGGTGCTGGCCCACGCGCTGCCCAATGCCATCGGCCCGATCGCCAATGCGGTGGCCCTGTCCTGCTCCTACCTGCTGGGCGGCGTCATCATCGTCGAGACCATCTTCAACTACCCCGGCATCGCCAGCCTGATGGTGGACGGTGTGTCGCAGCGCGACATGCCGCTGGTGCAGACCTGCGCCATGCTGTTTTGCGCCGTCTACCTGCTGCTGGTCACGCTGGCCGACCTGTGCAGCATCGTCGCCAACCCGCGGCTGCGCCATCGCTGATCGTGAAGACCTTCATGAGCACCGCTTCCTTCGCCACCTCTCCGCGCCGCCATCGGCTGCCCATGGCCTGGCCCGGCCTGCTGGGCGCGGCCCTCCTGCTGGGCTGGCTGCTGGCGGCCGCCTTCGGCCCCATGCTGCTGGGCCAGGACGGCGCCGACATGGGCAATGGCGATGTGTTCGCCCCCATGAGCACCCACCACTGGCTGGGCACCGACTACCTGGGCCGCGACATGCTGGCGCGCGTCATCCAGGGCGCGCGCTACACGGTCGGCATCGCGCTGCTGGCCACGCTGCTGGCCAGCAGCATCGGCACCGTGCTGGCCCTGCTGGCTGCGGCCAGCGCACCCTGGGTGGATGCGGTGCTCAGCCGCGGCATCGACACGCTGACCTCCATCCCGTCCAAGATGCTGGCGCTGATCATGGTGGCCGCCTTCGGCTCAACCCTGCCCATGCTGATCCCGACGGCGGCCCTGATCTACGTGCCTGGCGCCTTCCGCATCGCACGCTCTCTGGCCGTCAACATCAACGCGATGGACTACGTGACCGTGGCCCGCACCCGCGGCGAGGGGCGGCTCTACATCATGCTGCACGAGATCCTGCCCAACATGGTCAACCCCATGCTGGCCGACCTGGGCCTGCGCTTCGTCTACGTCGTGCTGCTGCTGGCCTCGCTGAGCTTCCTCGGCCTGGGCGTGCAGCCGCCGGATGCCGACTGGGGCTCGCTTGTGCGGGAGAACATTGGCGCCCTGGCCAACGGCGGCGCGGCCATCATCGCGCCGGCGCTGGCCATCGCCAGCTTGACCATCGCGGTCAACCTGCTGATCGACAACCTGCCGGGCCGCACCGCCCGCGGAGACCACTGATGGGCGCCCAGGTCCGAGTCCAAGGCCTGCGCATCGTCGCCGGCACGCGCGATCGCGAGCAGACCATCGTCCACGAGCTCAGCTTCGCCATCGCGCCCGGCGAGGTGCTGGCGCTGATCGGCGAGTCCGGCTCGGGCAAGACGACGACGGCGCTGGTCCTGATGGGCTATGCCCGAAGCGGCTGCCGCATCGCGGCAGGCAGCGTGCGCATCGGCGACACCGAGGTGCTGCAACTCGACGCGGCCGGCCAGCGCGCGCTGCGCGGCCGCCGCGTGGCCTACATCGCACAGAGCGCAGCGGCTTCGTTCAACCCGTCGCGGACCCTCATGGACCAGGTGGTCGAGCCGGCGCTGATCCATGGCACCTCGACCCGGCCCGAGGCCGAGGCCAAGGCCGTGGCGCTGTTCCGCGAACTGGCCCTGCCCGACCCGGACACCATCGGCGCACGCTACCCCCACCAGGTCTCGGGCGGCCAACTGCAGCGCCTGATGGCCGCGATGGCCCTGATCACCGACCCCGAGCTGGTCATCCTGGACGAGCCGACCACCGCTCTGGACGTGACGACACAGATCGAGGTGCTGCGCGCCTTCCGCCGCGTGGTGCGCGAGCACCGCACCACGGCCGTCTACGTCAGCCACGACCTCGCCGTCGTCGCGCAGATGGCCGACCACATCCTCGTGCTGCGCGACGGCCAGATGCGCGAGCTGGGCACCACCGCACAGATCCTGGCCGCGCCCTCGCACGACTACACGCAGAGCCTGCTGGCCGCCGCCCGGCCCAAGGCGCGCGAAGCCGGCGCTGCCAGTGCCACGACCTCGGCGACCCCGCTGCTGGAAGTGCGCCAGCTCTGCGCCGGCTACGGCCCGCGCGACAAGCAGGGCCAGCCCCAGGTGCTGATCCTGGAGGACATCAACCTCAAGCTCCATCGCGGCCAGGCCATCGGCGTGATCGGCGAATCCGGCTCCGGCAAGACCACGCTGGCGCGCGCCATTGCCGGCCTGATTTCGCCCTGCCGCGGTGAGATCCTGTTCGACGGTCAGCCCATGCGGCCTCTGCTCGCGCAGCGCGACAAGGAAGCGCTGCGGCGCGTGCAGATCGTGTTCCAGAGTGCCGACACGGCGCTCAACCCGTCGCAGACCATCGCCAACATCCTGGCGCGGCCGCTGCAGTTCTACCGCGGCCTGTCGGGCGAGGCCCTGCAGCGTCGCATCGGCGAACTGCTCGACCTGGTCAAGCTGCCCGCGGCCGTCGCGGGGCGGCTGCCCGGCGGGCTGTCGGGCGGTCAGAAACAGCGCGTCAATTTCGCGCGCGCCCTGGCCGCCGAGCCCGAGCTGATTCTGTGCGACGAGATCACCTCGGCGCTGGACAGCGTGGTCGGCGCCGCCGTGCTGGACCTGATCGCCGAACTGCGCCGCGAGCTCGGCCTGTCCTACCTCTTCATCAGCCACGACCTGCACACGGTGCGCTCGGTCTGCGACGAGATCGTCGTCATGCAGCACGGCCGCAAGCTGGCCCAGGTGGCGCGCGCTGACTACGAGCGCGGCCCCCACCACCCTTACTACGAACTGCTAGCCCGTTCGGTGCCTGAACTGCGCCAGGGCTGGCTCGACGAACAGGCCGCAGCCGCCTGACCTGGACGAGAGACCCTCATGAGCAAACAGACATTCAAGATCGCTGTCATCCCCGGCGACGGCATCGGCAAGGAAGTGATGCCCGAGGGCCTGCGCGTGCTACGCGCCGCCGCGGGGCGGTTCGGCGTCGAACTGGAACTGACGCACATCGAATGGGCCAGCTGCGACTACTTCGCAGCCCAGGGCCAGATGATGCCGGATGACTGGAAGGCACAGCTGCAAGGCCAGGATGCCATCCTGTTCGGGGCCGTCGGCTGGCCGGCCACCGTGCCCGACCACATCTCGCTGTGGGGCTCGCTGCTGAAGTTCCGCCGCGAGTTCGACCAGTACATCAACCTGCGCCCGGTGCGCCTGTTCGAGGGCGTGCCCTGCCCGCTGGTCGGCCGCAAGCCGGGCGAAATCGACTACCTCGTCGTGCGCGAGAACACCGAAGGCGAGTACACCAACCTCGGCGGCATCATGTACGCCGGCACCGACCGCGAGATCGTCATCCAGGAGTCGGTCTACTCGCGCTTCGGCGCCGACCGGGTGCTGCGTTATGCCTTCGAGCTGGCGCAGGCGCGCGAGCGCAAGCACCTGACGGTGGCCACCAAGAGCAACGGCATCGCGATCAGCATGCCCTGGTGGGACGGCCGCGCCGATGCCGTCGGCGCCGACTACCCCGCCATCACGGTCGACAAGCAGCACATCGACATCCTCAGCGCCCGCTTCGTCATGCAGCCGACGCGCTTCGACGTGGTCGTGGCGTCCAACTTGTTCGGCGACATCCTGTCCGACCTCGGCCCCGCGACGACCGGCACCATCGGCCTGGCGCCGTCGGCCAACCTGAACCCCGAGCGCAGCTTCCCGTCGCTGTTCGAGCCGGTGCACGGCTCGGCGCCCGACATCTACGGCCAGAACATCGCCAACCCGGTGGCCATGATCTGGTCGGCCGCGCTGATGTTGCAGTTCCTCGGTGCGGCCGAGGCGCACGACGCCATCCTCGCGGCCATCGAGACGGTGCTGCGCGAGGGCCCGCGCAGCCGCGACCTGGGCGGCACGGCCTCCACGACCGACATGGGCGAAGCCATCGCCCGCCTGGTGGCCCAAGCCTGAGCACCGTCATGACACTGAACCTCGACCGCCCGGACCTGCTGCGCACGCAGAACTTCATCAACGCCCGCTGGTGCGACGGCCAGGACGGCCGCACGCTGCCGGTCAGCGACCCGGCCCTGGACACGCCCTTCGCCAGCGTGCCTGACAGCGGTGCCGCCGACGCCCGCGCCGCCGTGGACGCGGCCTTCGCCGCCGGCCCGGCCTGGCGGGCCGTGCCGGCCAAGCAGCGCGCGCAGATCCTCAAGCGCTGGAACGCGCTGATCCTCGCCCACCAGGAGGACCTCGGCCGCCTGATCTCGCGCGAGCAGGGCAAGCCGCTGGCCGAAGGCCGCGGCGAGGTGGCCTATGCGGCCAGCTATGTCGAATGGTTTGCCGAAGAAGCCGTGCGGGCCTATGGCGACATCATCCCGGCCCCGGTCAGCGGGCGCCGCATGATGGTGCTGAAGGAGCCGGTCGGCGTAGTCGCCGCCATCACGCCGTGGAACTTCCCGGCCGCGATGATCGCCCGCAAGATCGCGCCGGCCCTGGCCGCGGGCTGCACGGTTGTCGCCAAGCCGGCCGAGGACACGCCTTTGACCTCGCTGGCGCTGGCCAGGCTCGCCGAAGAGGCCGGCGTGCCAGCCGGGGTGCTGAACCTCGTCGTTGCGTCGCGCGAACGCGCCGCCGAGGTCGTGGATGTATGGCTGGCCGACGGCCGCGTGCGCAAGATCACCTTCACCGGCTCGACGCCGGTCGGCAAGCACCTGGCACGCGAGTCGGCTGGCACGCTGAAGAAGCTGTCGCTGGAGCTGGGAGGCAACGCCCCCTTCATCGTCTTCGACGACGCCGAACTGGATCGCGCCGTGGATGGTCTGATGGCCGCCAAGTTCCGCAACGGCGGGCAGACCTGCGTCAGCCCCAACCGCGTGTTCGTGCAGGCGCAGGTGCACGACGCCTTCGTCGAGAAGCTGGCCGCCCGCGTCGGCGCGCTGAAGGTGGGCCCGGCCAGCGACCCGGCCTCGCAGATCGGGCCCATGATCAACGGCCGCGCCGTCGACAAGATCGAGCGCCATGTGCAGGACGCCGTCGCCCAGGGCGCTCGCGTCGTCGTCGGTGGCGCCCGCTGCCCGGAGCTCGGCGCCAACTACTTCGCTCCCACAGTACTGATCGACGTGAACGCCGGCATGGCCTGCAGCTGCGAGGAGACCTTCGGCCCCGTCGTGCCGGTCACGCGCTTCGCCGACGAGACCGAGGTCGTGGCCGCGGCGAACGACACGCCGTTCGGCCTGGCCGCCTACTTCTTCTCGCGCGACGTGCAGCGCATCTGGCGCGTCGCCGAGGCACTGGAAACAGGCATTGTCGGCATCAACGAGGGCGCACTGGCGGCCGAGGCCGCGCCATTTGGCGGCGTCAAGGAGTCAGGCTACGGCCGGGAGGGATCGCGCTACGGGCTCGACGACTACCTGCACACGAAGTACCTCTGCCAGTCGCTTTGATTGGGGAAAGCTCGGCCAGCAGACATTGGTTGAGTCCAAGCCTGAGTCCAAGGCGCAGCCATTGGCGCTGCGACGCCTTTATCCATCGGCTTCTGCACGGATTCAGCGCTTCTGCATCGGAAAGTAATCCACCGGTCGTCCGGATGCGTTTCTGATGCCACGAAACTCCAGCGAACATGGCGCAGCGTTGTGCGGGCCGCGCCCCTGGGGCGGCTGGCTCGGGCATGCGTTGTCGGGCGCTACAGTGACGGCCTGACGATTTTTCGCAACGCCGCATGACGAGCCCCGCCTTCCGCATTTCCTGGCTCCGGCGCCCCACCTTGGCCTCCCGTGCGGGCCGTGCCCGCCTTTCGGCTGCGGCCGCCGTGGCCACCGGCATGCTGGTGGTGGGCTGCACCACCCCACCGACCAGCCCCACCGCCAGCAACGTCACGCCCGAGCCTGCTGCAGCGTCGCCCCGGGCCGAGCAGCGTGCGCCGGTGACCATCCTCGTCTCCATCGATGGCTTCCGGGAAGACTACCTGCGGCGCGGCGTGAGCCCCACGCTGGCGCAGCTGGCCGCCAGCGGTGTGTCGGCGGTGATGCATCCGTCGTTCCCGGCCAAGACTTTTCCCAACCACTGGACGCTGGTGACA
>JBBIVU010000101.1:0-11097 GCA_037439585.1 Roseateles sp.
CAGCGACCGGCTGCGCCCCAAGCCCGTCGAACCCGAGGCACACGCTGACGACGACGGCATGGACTTCGACGGCCCGCCACCCGATGACGCGCCACCGCCCTGGATGGACGCCGACGACGCGCCTTCCGCCAACGCCACTGTGCCGTCCGCGCGCGAAACCGACACGCCTCGCCGTGCCGAGCTGCGCGAGACCGCCGAGGGTGCACGGTGGGCCGAGCGCATCGCCGCGCTGAACCTGGTGGGCATGACCGGCGAACTCGCCCGCCAGGCCCAGGCACTGGGTTGTGACACCCAGGACGGCCGCGAGGTGTGGCGCCTGCGCGTGGAGCGCGAGTCGCTGCGTGCGCCGGCCATGGTCGGCAAACTCGAAGCGGCCTTGAACGCCAAGCTCGTCATCGAGGCCGGCGTGGCAGAAGACTCCATCGCCCTGCGCACGGTGGCCCGTGCCGAGGCCCAGCAGCGTGCCGCCGAGGACCTGGCAGCCGGGCACCCGATGACGCGCACGCTGCTCGCCCAGTTCCCCTCAGCACGCATCCTGCCGGGCTCCGTGCAGCCGCTGCTTCCCTCTTGATTCCACAAGGACACGACCATGATGAAAGGCCAACTCGCCGGCTTGATGAAGCAAGCCCAGGCGATGCAGGACAACCTGAAGAAGGCACAGGAAGAACTCGCGAACATTGAGGTGGAGGGCCAGAGTGGCGCCGGTCTCGTGAAGATCGTGATGACCTGCAAGAACGAAGTCCGCCGCGTCTCCATCGACCCCAGCCTGCTGGCCGACGACAAGGACATGCTGGAAGACCTCGTGGCTGCCGCGTTCAACGACGCCGTGCGCCGTGCCGAGGCCACCAGCGCCGAGAAGATGGGCAAGCTGACCGCCGGCATGCCCCTCCCCCCCGGCATGAAGTTCCCGTTTTGATGGACCACCCCCAAAGCGCTGCGCGCCCCCCTCTCGAGGGGGTGCAGCCGGTGGCCTGGCGAAGCCCAGTCCACGGTTGCCGCTGGATGAGATCGCGCTTGCAGCGGCGATCGTGGGTTGATCGCGCGGGTCCGGCTTGAACGCGCTGGAGACGCTCATCGAGGCGCTCAAGCGCCTGCCCGGCGTGGGCCAGAAATCAGCCCAGCGCATGGCTTACCACCTGCTGCAGCACGACCGGCTGGCCATGCCGCGCCTGGCCGACGCGCTGACGGCGGCCGGTGAGCACATCAAGCACTGCGAGCGCTGCCACACCTTCAGCGAGACGGCCATCTGCACCGTCTGTGCCGACCCCGACCGGGACATGCGGCTGCTGTGCGTGGTGGAGACCCCCGCCGATCAGGCCGCGCTGGAGCGCACCGCGTCCTACCGGGGCTACTACTTCGTGCTGCTCGGGCGCCTGAGCCCGCTGGACGGCGTGGGCACGCGCGAGATCGGCGCGGCCGAGTTGCTGGCGCGGGCGTCGGAAGACGGTGTCGAGGAAGTCATCCTCGCCACCAGCTTCACTGCCGAAGGCGAAGCCACGGCCCATGTGCTGACCGAGGCCTTGCGGGCGCGCGGCATCAAGGCGACACGGCTTGCACGCGGCGTGCCGGTGGGCAGCGAGCTGGAATACGTGGACCTGGGCACCATCGCCCACGCCCTGAGCGACCGCCGTTGACGGAGACCCCATGACCCTCGCCCAGATCTGCCTGCTCGTCGCCTGCCTGCTGCCCATCGGCTGCGCAGGCCTGGCCAAGTCCAAAGGCTTCGGCAAACGCCGCCGGGAAGGCGGGTTCGACAACCACCAGCCGCGCGAATGGCTGGCCCGGCTCGATGGCTGGCAGGCGCGTGCCAATGCGGCACAGGCCAACAGCTGGGAGGCGCTGCCGGTGTTCATCGCCGGCCTCGTGGTGGCTCACCAGCACCAGGCCGCCCAGGCCACGGTGGATGCGCTGGCCGCCGCCTTTCTGGCAGCGCGCCTGATCTTCATCGGGTTGTACGTGGCCGATCAGGCCTCGCTGCGTTCGCTGTCCTGGATGGCCGGCATGGCGGCCAGCCTGGCCCTGTTCTTCGTGCGCTGAGGAGCGCCCCGAACGGCTGTCAGGGCGCGGCTGACGCCACCACGTTGCTGCGACCTTTGCCACCCCGGGGGGCTTTGGCCAGCGTGGCCGGCGGTGCCGACGGCTTGCTGGCGGCACGGGTGACCGGTTTGGCGGAGCCCGCCCCCACCGCTTTGGCCGGCGTTGGGCTGCCAGCCACCACGGGCACCGCAGCCGTGTAGACCACGACGGATTGCCCTGGCTTGAACCGCGCGGCGCTGGCCACCTTGTTCCACTGGGCCACCTGCTCGGCCTTCACCTTGTAGCGGGCAGCGACGCTGGCGACCGTGTCGGCCTTGCCGGCCTTGTAGGTGAACTTGCGCAGCGGCGGCGCGTCAGGCGCCAGGTTGAGGCTGGCGGTGTCGGCCAAGCGTTCAGAGACGTCGTCCCGCACGTGCTCGCCACGTGGCACCAGCAGCGTGGAGCCGGCCTTGACCAGCATCTTGGGCGGGATTTTGTTGATCTCGCGCAGCAGGGCCTCCGGCATGCCCGACTGCCGCGCGGCATCGGCGGGGCTCATGGTCTTGGGCACCACCCAGGCCGTCCAGCTGGCCATGGGGCCGGTGTGACGGGCCAGGTTTTCGGCGAAGGCACTGGCCTGGTCGTAGGGCAGCAGCACCTGCGGCGTGGCTGCGGCCAGGATGACCGGCTTGTTCATCTGCGGGTTGAACTGCTGGAACGTCTCCAGCGACAGGCCTGCCAGCTGGGCTGCGAGTGCCACGTCGATGTCACGCTCGACCTTCACGGTCAGGAAGTACGGGTGGTTCTCCACCGGCGGCAGTGCAAGGGCGAAGCGCTCAGGGTTGAGGACGATGTTCTTGACGGCCTGCAGCTTGGGCACGTAGTACCGCGTTTCGTCGGGGATCTTCAGGCTGGCGTAGTCGGTGGGCAGCCCGAGCTTCTGGTTGCGCGCCACGGCCTTCTGCACGTTGCCCTGGCCCCAGTTGTAGGCCGCCAGCGCGAGGTGCCAGTCCCCGAACTGCTTGTACAGGCGACCGAGGTAATCGAGCGCGGCCCGGGTGGAGGCCAGCACGTCGCGGCGGTCGTCGCGGAAGATGTTCTGCTTGAGGTCGAAATCCCGGCCGGTGGCGGGCATGAACTGCCACATGCCCGTGGCCTTGGCGCTGGACACGGCATGGGTCACGAAGGCGCTCTCGATGAAGGGCAGCAGCGACAGCTCGGTGGGCATGCCGCGCTTCTCGACCTCGTCGACGATGTGGAACAGGTAGCGGCTGCCGCGGGTGGTCATGCGCTCCACGTAGTCGGGCCGGGCGCTGTACCAGGCCTCGGCCTTGCGCACCCAGTCGTCGTCCAGGTCCTGCAACTGGAAGCCCCGGCGCACGCGGGCCCAGAGGTCGGCATTCACGTCCGGAGCGTCCAGGTCGATGCGCTCGCCCGGGCGGAGGTTGTCCTCCAGCAGATCGACCACCGACGCGCGCAGCGGGGCGGACGCCACCGGAGCCACGGCGGGCCGTGATGCCTGCGGGGCCAGCGGTGCGGAGGGCTCGACAACAGCCGGCGGCGTGCCGGCGGGCGGGGTGGTGGCACAGGCCGCGAGCAGCGTGGCCATCACCAGCGGGGCAAGGCGCAGGATCAGGTTCATCGAAATCCGTTCTTCCATTCGCGCAGCGTGGCGAACACGTCGACCGTGCTGGGCGCAGCCGGAAGTTTCAAGGGGGCATGGCGCCGGGCGGCCTCGTGGAGGGCCGGGTCGGCGCAGCGCAGAAAGGGGTTGATGCGCAGTTCGGTGCCGAGTCGGCCCGGCAGCGTCGGCCGGCCAGCGGCGCGTTCGGCCTCGCACCAGCCCGCGTAGGCGGCCAAGGCGGCGTTGTCGGGGTCCACCTCGCGGGCGAAACGCAGGTTGGACAGCGTGTACTCGTGCGCGCAGCAAACCCGCGTGCGCTGCGGCAAGGCCGCAAGGGACTGCAGCGAGGCGTGCATCTGGGCCGGCGTGCCCTCGAACAGGCGGCCGCAGCCGGCGCTGAAGAGCGTATCGCCACAGAAGAGCAATGGGCCATCCTCGCCGGCATCTGCCGCGAAGTAGGCGATGTGGCCCGCCGTATGGCCAGGCACATCCAGCACCACGAAGCGCAGGCCCAGCAGGTCGACGCTGTCGCCCCCCTGCAGGCGCCGCACCGTCCCGGGCAGCTTCTCGCGCGCCGGCCCGTAGACGGAGCCCTGCAGGCGCGGACGCAGGACCTCGACGCCACCGACGTGATCGCCGTGGTGGTGGGTCAATAGAATGCCTGCGAGCGTCAGGCCCCGGGCATCCAGGGCTGCAACAACCGGCGCGGCATCACCGGGATCGACAACGACAGCCTCGCGGCCGTTATCCAGCAGCCAGAGGTAGTTGTCGTCGAAAGCGGGGACAGGCGTGAGCGTCAAACTGAGCGTCAATGTGGCGCCAACCCATGACAGAGAAAGCGCCGAGTATAGATTTGGCAGCCTGGCTGCAGACCCCACCCGGGCGCCACCTGCTGGCCTGGGAACAGGCGCAGGTGGACGCCGCCGTGGCCGACCGCTTCGGCTTCCATGCGCTGCAGCTCGGGCTGCCCGCGCTGGAGGGCCTGCAGGCCAACCGCATGCCGCACCGCTGGCTGGCGGGCCGCGACCTGCTCTGCGACTTCGACGCCCTGCCCTTCGAAAGCGCCAGCCTGGACCTGGTGCTGCTGCCCCATGCGCTGGAGCTGGCCTGCGACGCCCACGCCCTGCTGCGCGAGGTGGAGCGCGTGCTGCGGCCGGAAGGGCGGCTCATCGTGTTCGGGCTGAACCCCGCCAGCCTGTGGGGGCTGCGTCAAAACCTCGGCCGGTTGGCCGGGCGCGGCCAGCCCTACTTGCCGACCGAGGGCGAATTCATTGGCTACTGGCGGCTGCGCGACTGGCTCAAGCTGCTGAGCTTCGATGTGGAAGCGGCACGTTTCGGCGTCTATCGCCCACCGCTGCGTTCGGAGGCCTGGCTGCAGCGCTGGCACTGGGTAGATGCCGTGGGCTCACGCTGGTGGCCGGTGCTGGGCGCGGTTTATTTCATCCAGGCGGTCAAGCGCGTGCAGGGCATGCGCATGATCGGCCTGTCCAGGAACAAGCGACTGGCCGCCTAGAAGGCACCCGCCGTCGCACTCAACAACCATCACAACAAGAATGACTGAAGCTTCCCAACCCGCCGTCACCATCAAACGCCCGCAGGTCACCGTCTACACCGACGGTGCCTGCAAGGGCAACCCCGGCCCGGGCGGCTGGGGCGCCTGGCTGTCCAGCGGCGGGCACGACAAGGAACTCTTCGGCGGCGAGAGCGGCACCACCAACAACCGCATGGAACTCACCGCCCCCATCGAGGCGCTGGCCTCGCTCAAGCGCAGTTGCGACGTGGTCATCTACCTGGACAGCGAGTACGTGCGCAAGGGCATCACCGAGTGGATCATCAACTGGCAGCGCCGGGGCTGGAAGACGGCCGATGGCAAGCCGGTGAAGAACGCCGACCTGTGGATGCGGCTGGACGCGCTGCGCAAGCTGCACCATGTGGAGTGGCGCTGGGTGAAGGGTCATGCCGGCGACCCGGGCAACGAACGCGCCGACATGCTGGCCAACAAGGGGGTCGCCTCGATCAGTAAAGTGCGTCCCACCTGAACACCGCAGGGAATCGCCCGTGAAGCTGCTGCCCCCCTTGTTGACCGTTGCGCTGCTGACAGCCGGCGCGGCCCAGGCCCAGGCCCAGAAGCAGACGACTTACACCGTCGTCTGCGTGAAGACGCCCTGTGGCCACCTCAGGGCCAGCGAGAGCGCCAGCCGGCTGGAGGTGGACTACAGCTACCGCAACAACGGCCGCGGGCCGGACCAGAAGGAATTGCTGGAGACGGCGCCTGACGGGGCCTGGCTGCGCTACCGCAACGAAGGCGTGGCGACGTTTGGGGCGCGCATCGACGAACACTTCGAGCGCGACGCGGCTGACAAGGCCACGTGGCGCTCGCCGGTCGACGGCGGCGAGCGCGCTGGCCTGCCGCGCGATGCCGTCTACCTGCCCGTGGCCGCCAGCCCGGCCTGGGCGGCGAGGCTGGCGCAGACCCTGCTGGCAAGCCAGACGCAGCGCACCGAGGTGCTGCCCATGGGGCGCTTGTCCATCGAGCGCGTACAGCGCCTGGCCGTGCCGGGGCAGGCCTACGAGATCGGCCTGTACGCCATCACGGGCTTGGACCTGGAGCCCGTGTACCTGTGGCTGCGCGAGGACAACCGTGCGCTGTTTGCGCAGGTCTACCCTGGCTGGGGGGGAACGGTGCTGCAGGGCTTCGAAGCGGAGGTGGACAGGCTCGGTGAGGCACAGCACGCAGCCCAGCTCGCGCGGCTGCAACGCATCGCCAAGGAACTGCCGCAGCCGCTGCCGGGGCTGACCGTGATCGAGGGCGTGCGCTGGTTCGATGCGCAGGCTGCGCAGCTTCGAGGACCGTCGGACGTCTACCTGCAGAACGGCCGCATCAGCCTCATCGCCAGCCCGGGCAGCCTGAAAAATGCCGCGCCGACACAGCGCATCAGCGGCAAGGGGCGCACGCTGCTGCCGGGCTTCGTGGACATGCATGCACATGTGACGCCAGGCGACCTGCTGCTGAACCTGGCAGCCGGCGTGACGGCCCTGCGCGACGTGGGCAACCACAACGCCGACCTGGCCGCCCTGCGCGGCCGCATCGAGCGCGGCGAGGTGCTGGGCCCGCGCATCGCCGCCAACGGATTCATCGAAGGCAAGAGCCCGTTCTCGTCACAATCCGATTTCGTGCCTGACACCCTGGAGGACGCACTGGCCGCCATCGACTGGTACGCCGCCCATGGTTACCGCCAACTCAAGCTCTACAACTCCATCCGCCCCGGGTGGGTGAAGCCGATGGTGGCGCATGCGCAGTCGCTGGGCCTGCGCACCGGGGGCCATGTGCCGGCGTTCATGACGGCGCGCGAGGCGGTGGAGGCGGGCTATGACGAACTGCACCACATCAACCAGGTGACGCTGAACTTCCTGGTCAGCAAGACCGACGACACGCGCACGCTGCTGCGCTTCAACCTTGTCGGCGACAAGGCGGCAGACCTCAAGCTCAACGACCGCCGCACACAGGACTTCCTCGCGCTGTTGAAGAAGAAGGGCACCGTCGTCGACGCGACGATGGTGGCTTTCGAGGGCCAGTACACGCAACGCCAGGGCCAGCCCAACCCCAGCTACGCTGTCGTGGCGGCCAACCTGCCGGCCACGGTGCAACGCAGCCTGCTGTCGGCCGAGTCGGACCTGGACGACGTGAAGGCCCGCCGCTGGGGTGCGAGCTGGAAGGTCATGCTGGACCTGCTGCGCCGCATGCACGCCGCAGGCGTCCCGCTGGTGGCCGGCACCGACGCGACGGCAGGGTTCGCGTTCCAACGCGAGCTGGAGCTGTACGTGCAGGCCGGCATCCCGGCCGCTCAAGCATTGAAGATCGCGACATGGAACGGCGCGAAGTACAGCGACCGGTTGAGCGACCTCGGCAGCATCGAGCGGGGCAAACGCGCCGACCTGCTGCTGGTGGATGGTGACCCGGTGGCTGACATCCGCGCCATCCGCCGCGTGTCGCTGGTCATCCAGGGCTTGAACAGCCAGACGCGGGCGCTATCGCCGGCCGCGCTGTACCAGTCCATGGGCATCTTGCCGTTCGTGCCTGCAGCGGAGATCCTGAAGTGAAGCAAGTCTTTCTGCTGGTGCTCGCGCTGCCTCTGCTCGCCAGTGCCGACACCACCTTGCGCTTCTGCGCCGCCGGCAGCCCCAAGACCTTCGACCCGGCGATGACGGACAGCGGCGTCGACCACGTCGCCCACCTGCCCATCTTCGGCACCCTCGTTGAGATGCGGCGCGGCACGGACGAGTTCATACCCGGGCTGGCCACGAAATGGGACGTCAGCGCCGACGGCCTGAGCTACACCTTCGAGCTGCGCCGTGGCGTGGCTTGGCACACCACGGACGAGTTCAAGCCCACGCGCGAATTCAATGCCGACGACGTGCTCTTCACCTTCGGACGCCTGCTGAGCCGCCAGGAAGGCCCGGGCAGCGCCTTCGCCAAGGCACTGCCGGGCGTGTCGCCCTACGTGCTGTCCTTTGGCTGGGACAAGCTCATCCGCCAGGTCGAGAAGCTGGGCAGCCACAAGGTGAGCATCACGCTGGCAGAGCGGGACGCCGCCTTCCTGCATGCCCTGACGCTGGCCTTCGTGGCGATCGAATCGGCCGAGCTGGGCGAGCAGCTGCTGAAGGCCGGCACGCCGCAGCGCATCTCGCAGCTGCCCGTCGGCACCGGCCCCTTCCAGCTCAAGAGCTTCCGGGCCGATAGCGTCATCCGCTATGTGAAACACCCGCGCTGGTGGAGCGACAAGCCACGTGCCGACCAGCTCGTGTTCGCCATCACGCCCGACGCCACCGTGCGTGCGCAACGCCTGAAGCGCAACGAGTGCGACATCGCTGCCCCGGTGGGCCCCGCCGAGCAGGCAGAGTTGGGCAAGACCCCCGGCATGCAGTTCGCCACCGCCCCGGGCATGAACGTGGGCGTGCTGGCCTACAACACCAAGCGGCCGGCGCTTTCCAAGCTGGAAGTGCGCCAGGCGCTGGACATGGCCATCGACCGGGCAGCCATCGTGCGCACCGTGTATGGCGATGTGGGCACGCTGGCCACCACCATCGTGCCCGCCGCCAACTGGGCCCACGATGCCACCCTGAGACCCGCCCCCCACGACCCTGCCAAGGCACGCCAGCTGCTGCAGAAGGCTGGCGTGCTGCCACTGAACATCACGCTCTGGGCCATGCCCGTGACGCGGGTCTACAACCCCAACGGCCAGCTGATGGCGCAGATGATCCAGGCCGACTGGGCCAAGGTCGGTGTCACGGCACGCATCGTCACCTACGAGTGGGGCGAGTACCTGCGGCGCGTCGATGCGGGCGAGCACGACGCCGCCCTGAGTGGCTGGAACGGCGACCCCGAGCCCGCCGGCACGCTGGGCCAGCTGGCCTGCGGCGCCGCCAGCGGCACCGGCGGCTGGTGCAGCCCGGCCTACGACAAGCTGCTGGCCGAGGCCCGCCAGGCCCTGAAGCAGGACGAGCGCAAGGTCCTGTACGCCAAAGCCCAGCGCCTGGCGCTGGAACAACTGCCCTGGACGCCCATGGCCTACGGTCGCCCCGCCGTGCCGCAGCGGGCATCGGTCAAGGGCTTCATCCTGGACCTGGACGGCAGCATGTATTTCGACGGCGTTCTGCCCCGATGAGCCCGCCCCCTACCGGCTTCGCCGGCCCCCTCGAGGGGGCGCTGCCGACGGCCCGGCAACGCCGGTTCCATGGCAGCCGCTGGGGAAGGCACCACAGATTTCCAAGAGGACCCATATGAGTATCAAGAGCGACAAGTGGATCCGCCGCATGGCGGAACAGCACGGGATGATCGAGCCCTTCGAACCTGGCCAGGTGCGCGTCAGCCCGCAGGGCCAGAAGATCGTCAGCTACGGCACCAGCAGCTACGGCTACGACATCCGCTGCGCGCCGGAGTTCAAAGTCTTCACCAACATCCACTCCACCGTGGTGGACCCGAAGAACTTCGACGAGAACAGCTTCGTCGACGTCAACAAGGACGTCTGCATCATCCCGCCCAACAGCTTCGCGCTGGCCCGCACGGTGGAGTACTTCCGCATCCCGCGCAACGTGCTCACCATCTGCCTGGGCAAGAGCACCTACGCCCGCTGCGGCATCATCGTCAACGTCACGCCGTTCGAGCCCGAGTGGGAAGGCTACGTGACGCTGGAGTTCAGCAACACCACGCCGCTGCCGGCCAAGATCTACGCTGGCGAAGGATGCGCCCAGGTGCTGTTCTTCGAGAGCGACGAGGTCTGCGAGACCAGCTACAAGGACCGCGGCGGCAAGTACCAGGGCCAGGTGGGCGTGACGCTGCCCAAGGCTTGAGCCAGGGCGCCTCGGTGGCGGAAACGCGTGCCGGACACCGCGCATCCCTGCCCCGCAGGCAAGCCTGCGGGCATCAGCGTCCTTCCAGGCTACGGAGCAAGGCCGAGGCGTCCCGGACAGGTACGGCATAGCTGATGCCGCTCGGCGTGCTGAGTGCCGCCTCACGGGTGCCCTTCACGACCCCGCCCTGCAAAACACCAACGACCTCACCCGACTCGATGTCCAGCACCGGGCCGCCGCTGTTGCCTGGGTAGGCGGTGGCGTCGAGCTGCATCACCTCGAAGGCACCATCGCGCAGTTGCCGGACCGCCCGCTCGCTCAAGCCGGACGGACCCGCCGCTGGAGAGACGATGGCCGTGCGCGCCGACACCATGCCACGGTGCGTGGTGTGGACGTATCCCAGCGCTCCGCCGATGGGGAAACCCATCAGCGCGATGGCCGTCCCCTCTGGCGCCTCTGTGGCGGCCAGACGCAGGACGGGCAGAGGCGGTCCGTCGATCTCCAGCACGGCGAGGTCGTGGCCTGCGTCCTTGGCCACCAGCCTCGCACTGCGCAACTGCCACTGCAGTTCGGGCGTCCAGACCTGCACGGCCAGGCTGCGGTCCACCCGGTCTGGCGTGTCGGCCGGCACCACATGGGCATTGGTCAGCACGTGCAGCCCATCGGTCACGGCGAAACCCGCTGCACGGAACCCGAATCGAGGCGTGTCCATCAAGCCATAGCTGCCCACGATCACGACAGAACGCTTGGCTCGCGCAATGAGGTTTGGCAGGGGCTCGGCGCGGGTGTGCGTCGCGCAACAGCACAGCGCAGCCACAACGGCAATGAGGCCACGGCCAACGGTGTTCACAGCGCGCCCGCCACGTATTCCGTCTCGAGTGCACTGACGGCGCGCCGCCACACATCGTCGGCCCCGTCGAGTTTGAAACCGTAGAACTCACCCGTGTCGCTGTGGTGGTGCCGCATCACCTTGACGTCCAGGGAGGTCTTGTCGTGTGCACCCAACTCGATGCGCACCGAGCCCTCGGCACCCACCGGAATCTCCAGCTTGGACTGCGCCTGGAAACCGGACAAAGAGATCTCGATGACTGTCATGACGATGGAAC
>JBBIVU010000102.1:0-11080 GCA_037439585.1 Roseateles sp.
ACAGGCGCACGCCCGTCAGCACGTAGGGCAGCACGGCGGGCAGCAGGATGCGGGTGATGACCTTCCATTCGCTCAGGCGCAGCACGCGGGCCACGTTGAGGTAGTCCTGCGGCACGCGCTGCACGCCCACCGCCGTGTTCACCACCATGGGCCAGATGGAGCAGATGAAGATGGTCCAGATGGCGGCCGGGTTGGCGCTCTTGAACGCCAGCAGCCCGATGGGCAGCCAGGCCAGTGGCGACACCGGCTTGAGCAGCGCGATCAGCGGCGACACCATGCGGTTGGCGAACTCGAAGCGGCCGATGATGAAGCCCAGCGGGATGCCCACCAGCGCCGCCAGGCCAAAGCCCATGCCCACGCGGGAGAGCGAATTCAGGATGTTCCAGCCGATGCCCTGGTCGTTGGGGCCCTTGCGGTAGAAGGGGTCGGAGAACAGCTGCACGGCAGCGTCGAAGGTGGCCGCCGGGGTGGGGAAGCTGCCCCCCTTCATCGTGGCCAGTGCCCACAGGCCCACCAGCAGTGCCATGCTGAGCAACGGGGGCAGCACCTTCAGCGCCAGGCTGCGGCCGTCGAAGGGCTTGCGGGGGGGGCGGGCCTTGGGCGCCTCGGGGGCCAGCGTGGCATGGGCCGCGGTGGGTGGAGGAGCGGTGGCGGGAGCAGCCGGCGCGGCGGCTGCTTCGGCGGGTGAGTGGAAGACAGCGGAGACCATGGCTTAACCCTTCACCTTGAAACTGTCGGCGTACTTGGCGGGGTCCTTGCCGTCCCACACCACGCCGTCGAGGAGCTTGGAGCTGCGCAGGGCGTCCTTGGGCACGCTGATCTTGAGCGCACCAGCCGCCTCGGCGTAGAGCTTGGTCTGGTTGATGGCCTTGGCCGTGCCCAGGTAGTCGGGGTGGTCCTTCAGCAGGCCCCAGCGCTTGTGCTGGGTGAGGAACCACATGCCGTCGCTCAGGTACGGGAAGTTCACCGCGCCGTCGTCGAAGAACTTCATGTGGCGCGGGTCGTCCCAGGTCTTGCCCAGGCCGTTCTGGTAGCGGCCCAGGATGCGCTGGTTGATGGCGTCGACGCCAGTGTTGACGTAGGCCTTGTCGGCGATCGTCTCGGCCATCTTGTTCTTGTTCAGCAGCCCGGCGTCGATCCAGCGGCTGGCTTCCAGGATGGCCATGATGACGGCGCGCGCGGTGTTGGGGTACTTCTTGACGAACTCGCCGGTGGTGCCGAGCACCTTCTCGGGGTGGTCGGGCCAGATGTCCTGCGTGGTGGTGGCGGTGATGCCGATGCCGTCGATGATGGCGCGGTGGCCCCAGGGCTCGCCCACGCAGTAGCCGTCCATGTTGCCCACCCGCATGTTGGCCACCATCTGCGGCGGCGGCACGGTGATGACCTTGCTGTCCTTCTGCGGGTTGATGCCGTGTGCCGCCAGCCAGTAGTTCAGCCACATGGCGTGGGTGCCGGTGGGGAAGGTCTGGGCGAAGGTGTAATCGCGCTTGTCCTTGGCCATCACCTTGGCGAGCGAGGCGCCGTCCACCGCACCGGCGTCGGCCAGTTTCTTGGACAGCGTGATGGCCTGACCGTTGCGGTTCAGCGTCATGAGCACGGCCATGTCCTTCTTGGGGCCGGACACGCCGAGGTGCACACCGTAGATCAGGCCGTAGAGCACGTGGGCCATGTCCAGCTCGCCGTTGACGAGCTTGTCCCGCACGCCGGCCCACGAGGCTTCCTTGGTGGGAATGATCTTGATGCCGTACTTCTTGTCGAAGCCCAGCACGGAGGCCATCACCACGCTGGCGCAGTCGGTCAGGGGGATGAAGCCGATGCGCACTTCTTCCTTCTCGGGCTTGTCGGAACCCTGAGCCCAGGCACGGCCAGCGATGCCGGCCAGAGGCAGGGCAGCCGCCGCTGCCAGCAGGCTGCGGCGGTTCGGTTGGGGCTGGGCGGTCGGGTGGTCGTGGGCGGTCATCACAGGCTCCTCGTTCGTGCAGGGCACAAGGGCGTCGCAGCCACGCTGTCGCCCGCGCCCCGCCGGAGCAGCGACAGCGCGAAAGGAGAGGTCGGACGCCGTTGTCCCGAAGTGCCAGCCGGTTCAGGGGCGGCTGGCCCGAGAGGCCTGCGCCATTGCAGGCCTCGCTTCGGGCAATGCAGCTTGCGTGCCAGCCCGGCGGCTTGCCTGGCAGGCGTGCTTTGCACGCCGATGACGCATGGCTGGCGCCGCAGCGGGCGACCTGCGCCTGACTGGTGCGCCCGTTGGTGGTGCGCCTTGGTGCATGCCGCCCCAGTTCAGGGTTCAGCGGGCCCGCAGCAGTTGGTCAGCCTCGATCAGGCGCTGCGCCACGGCGGCCAGCGTCTGCCCGCTGTCCATGGCGATGTGGCGCAGACGCTGGAAGGCAGCGTCCTCATCCAGCCCTTGCTCGCGCATGAGGATGCCGCGCGCGCGCTCCACCTGCTTGCGTTCAGCCAGTTGGGTCTGCGTCTGCCGCAGGTCGCGCTGCAGGGCCTGGTCGTGCTCGAAGCGCGCCAGGGCCAGCTGCAGCAGGGCGCCGAGGCGTTGGGGCGGCAGGCCGGTCAGCTGCAGCGTGCTGATGCCGGCGTCCAGGGCCGCGCGCATCTGTTCGGTCGTCATCTGCTCGGCGAACAGCAGCACCGCGCGGGGTTGGCGATGCAGCGACTGCGCCATCTGGTCCAGCAGCTCGGGCGTGGGTTGCTCGCAGTCGATCAGCAGCAGCTCAGGCGTCAGCCGGTCCAGCGCGGCTGGCAGTGCCTCGGGCTGGGTGACGAGGTCGATCACGTCCACCAACTGGCAGCGCAGCCGGATCAGCTCCAGGCGGATGACGGGGCTGCGGTGCTGGCCAGCGTCCGCCAGCAGCACACGCAGGCCCGGTAGGGGGGGCGACTGAGGCGTGTTCATTGCCCAGCCCAGTGCAAGTAGCGTGCCGCAGGCTCGCTCAGGATTGCTTCAGAGGCAGATGCAGGTCGACCGTGCTGCGCTGGCCGGCTTCCGCGTCGCCGCGGTAGACGGCCGCCGGTGGCAGCTGCGGATGGGGTTGGTGCTGCTCCACGCGCAGACGTTGCATGGCCTGGTACCAGGCCAGCTCCAGCGCTTCCGGGGGGCCATCGAAGCGCAGCACGTAGGCGTTGTGCGCCGGTTGCTCGTGCAGCGACAGGCCCTCGGGCGCCGGCGCTTGCGGAGGCAGCTCGAGGCCCACGCGGCATTCGACGGTGCGCAGCTTGAGCTGGGTTTTCAGGTAATGCACAAAGGCCGGACCTTGGTTGGCCAGGCCGGCGGCGGCCAGGCGGCTGCGCACCTCCTGGACGCGCGGCGGCAGGTCAGCGGCGAGCTGATCCAGCGCGCCCCGGTGGGGCAACTGGGCGAGGCGCCGCACCGGCTGCGGTTGCACGCCCTCGTACGCCAGCCTGTAGGAGGGCGCAGAGGCTTCAAGCGTGGCGGCGAGGTGGTCCAGGCCGAAGCGCAGGTCCAGCGTCGTGGCACCCTGCACGGTGGCGGCGAAGGCGCGCAACGTGAAGGCCACGCGGCCCTTGAAGCGCCAGGTCACCCGCGTGCCGCCTGCCTCGGGTTCGAAATGCCAGTCCGACCGGCCCCGCACGGCAAAGGGCAGAGCGAAGCGCACCTGCTGGCGCAGCAGTCGCGGTGGGGTCTGGCCGGTTTGGCTGATGCGGCCCTGGCCGACGTGCGGCACATTCCAGGCCAGGGTGACGCCATCCACCTCGGCCTGGGCATCGCGGGCGTGCTCCAGCCAGGGGTTCCAGGCCTGCCAGCGGGCGAGGTCGGCCACGCTGGCGTAGACGGCTTCCGGTGGCGCGGCGATGAAGCGTGAGGCCTCGGCCCGCACGCGGCCGCTGTAGCGGCCCATGTAGACCAGCAGGGCCATCAGGGCAAAAGCCAGCGCGAAGAAGAGGGCGCTCATGGAGGTGAAAAGGGCAGGGTGGATGGACGACAGCCCGGCGAGGGCCGGGCTGTCTGGCGGAGATGGCGCTCAGGTCAGAGCATGCCCATCATCTGCGGCACCACCAGTGTGAGCCACGGCCAGTAGGTGACGATGACGAGGAAGACGATCATCGTGATCAGCCAGGGCATGACGGCCTTGGTCAGCTCGGTGATGCCGAGCTTGCTGATGCCCGAAGCCACGTACAGGTTCAGACCCACCGGCGGGTGGCACAGGCCCACTTCCATGTTCACGTCGATCAGGATGCCGAAGTGCACCGGGTTCACGCCCAGCTGCATGGCGGCCGGGAAGAAGATGGGCGCCATGATCAGGATGATGGACGAGGGGTCCATGAAGTTGCCGGCACCCAGCAGCACGAGGTTCACCACGAACAGGAAGCCGTTCTGGCCCAGGTTCATCGACAGCAGCCAGTCGGCCAGCTGGTGCGGCAGGTTCTCGTTGGTCAGCACGAAGGAGAACAGCACCGCGTTCGTGATGATGTAGAGCAGCATCGCGGACATGTTGGCCGAGTCCTTCAGCACCTTGGGCACATCGCTGAGCTTCAGGTCCTTGTAGACGAAGATGGCCACGAAGAACGGTACACCGCCGCCATCGCCGCCGCTTCGGTCGCCGTGAAGGCACCCGACCAGATGCCGCCGACGATGATGACGACGAGCAGCAGGCCCCAGAAGCTCTTGCGGAAGGCCGTGAAGCGCTCGCCCCAGCCGGCGCGGGCCAGGCGCGGGTAGTTGTTCTTGCGGGCGATCCACCAGGTCACGGCGCCCAGCATCAGCGCCAGCGTGATGCCAGGCAGCAGGCCGGCCACGAACAGCGCACCGATGGAGGTGTTGGTGGAGATGGCGTAGATCACCTTCGGGATGGACGGCAGCATCAGGATGCCGAGCGAGCCGGCGGTGATGATGACGCCGGCGCCGAAGCGCATCGGGTAGCCGTGGGCCACCATGGCCGGCAGCACGATGGAGCCGATGGCCACCACGGTCGCAACCGACGAGCCGCACACCAGCGCGAACATTGAGCAGGCCAGGATGGACGCCAGCGCCAGGCCACCGTGGAAGTGGCCCACCAGGCTGGTGGCGAAATGGATCATCCGCCGCGCCACACCGCCGTGGGTGAGGAAGTTGCCGGCCAGGATGAAGAAGGGCACGGCCATGATTTCCCACTTCTCGATGCCCGTGAACAGCTTGAGGGCGACCGATTCGATGGGCACCTGGGTCATCGTGACGATGAAGGCCATCACGGTGAGGCCCAGCGAGATGCTGATCGGCATGCCGGTCAGCATCAGCGCCAGCAGCAGGCTGAAGATGATGAGTGCGTTCATTGCTTGGCCTCCTTCACGTCCAGGGGCGTTTGTTCGTCGATGCCCTCGACATGGGATTCGTCATGCTTGGGCAACTCGCCTGTCTTGGCGAAGTTCCAGCAGACCTGCAGGAAGCGGTAACACATCAGCGCCGAACCCAGCGGGATGGCGGAGTAGACGATCCATGTCGGCCACTCCAGGTCGGGGGTGGTCGGGCCTTCGAACACGTCGTCGCGCGGCTGGCCGATCAGCTGCAGAAAGGCGTAATGCGCGCCGTTGTCCCACACGAAAGTGCCGCCCATCAGGGCGATGGCGCCGGTGAACAGCGCGCCGGCCAGCAGGCCGAAGATGACGAAGCGGCCGCGGTTCTGGGGGGACATGCGGTTGATGACGACGTCCACCCCCACGTGGATGCCGGTGCGCACGCCGTAGGCCGCGCCGAACTTGCACATCCACACGAACAGGATGATGCAGAGCTCCTGGGCCCAGCTCATGTGGATCTTGAGGGCGACGTCCTGGATGTAGGGCACGCCGGCGAGATAGCGGTGGACGACGGCAAAGAAAATCACCAGCGTCGCTGCGGCCATGAGGAAGGAGATCAGCCACTCCTCCAGATGGTTCAAGGCTTTGTTGAACATGGTGTTGCTCCGGTAGAGGCAAACGGCTGCGCCTGCCGAGGGCTGTGGCAGCCCTGGCATGGCGAAGCCCGGTGAGGCGATTTACTTGGGGGCGACGAACTCGGCGGCCTTGTAGGCGGCCTCGACAGTGCTCTTGCCCACGCGCGATTCCATTTCCTTGTGGACGGGCATCAGCGCCTTCTTCCACTCGTTGGTCTCGGCCGGGGTGGGCGTGTAGACCGTCACACGGCCGCTGGTCTTGATCTTCTCCAGCGCCATGGCGTTCTCGGTGGCGGCGATGGCGTTGGCGTAGACGGTGCTGTCCTTGATCGCACCCTCGAGCTGGGTGCGGATGTCGGCCGGCAGGCCGTCCCAGAACTTCTTGTTGACGATGACCGCGTAGGCCAGGTGGCCGTGGTTGGACAGCGTCATGTGCTTCTGCACTTCGTAGATCTTCTGCGTGTAGAAGTTGCTGGGCACACCCTCGGTGCCGTCCACCACACCGGTCTGCAGCGCTTGGTAAAGCTCGGAGAAGGCCATCACCTGCGGGATGGCACCGAGTGCGCGCATCTGGGCGTCCAGCACCTTGCTGGACTGGATGCGCATCTTCATGCCCTTGAAGTCCGCCACGTTGTGCAGCGGTTTGTTGGCGCTCATGATGTGGAAGCCGTTGTCCCAGTAGGCCAGGCCCTTGATGCCCTTGGGTTCCAGCTTCTTGAACAGATCGGCGCCCAGCGGCCCGTCGGTGATGGCGCGGAAGGCTGCCGTGTCCTTGAACAGGAAGGGCAGGTCAAAAACTTCGAACTCCTTGGCGCCCAGGGGGCCGAACTTGGCCAGCGACGGGGCCAGCATCTGGACGGAGCCCAGCTGCAGGGCTTCCATTTCTTCCTTGTCCTTGTACAAGGCGCTGTTGGGGTAGACCTCGACCTTGACCTTGCCCTTGGTCAGCTCGGCCGCTTTCTTGGCGAAGAACTCGGACGCCTTGCCCTTGGGGGTGTCGGCGGCGACGACGTGGCTGAACTTGATGATGGTTTGCGCGCCGGCGCTCAGGCCCAGCGCCAGCAACATGCCGGCGAGCAGGAATTTCAGTTTCATAGAAGTGTCTCCAAAACGAAAGTTGGTCAAGCTAACAGCCCAAGCTTAAACAGCATTCCACTGTGCGCCAACTGTGGCGTTCAACAGCTAGGGTTAACCCTTGGCGCTCTGTTTCAAGGCGTCGCGCATGGCGTCCATCCAGGGCTGGCCGATGCGATTGGCCAGTGCTTTGTGCACCGGCTCGACGGCGCGGCGCAGGCGTTCGCGCTGGGCCGCGTTCAGGACATGGATGCGGGTGGTGCCGGCCTGGCGCAGGGCCGCCAGGGCTTTCTCGTTCTGGGCGTCGGCGATCTGGTTGCCGTAGTTCAGGGCTTCGCGCAAAGCCTGCTCCAGCAGTTCGCGGTCGGCGCCCGCCAGGCTTAGCCAGAAACGCCTGTTCACCACCACCGCGTAGCCCAGATAGCCGTGCTCGGTCAGGCTCAGATCGGATTGCACCTGGTGCATGCCCTGGGTCCAGAAATTGGAGACCGGGTTCTCGGTGCCGTCGACCACGCCCGTCTCCAGCGCGCGCCTTGTTTCGCTGAACGCCAGCGTCACCGGTTGCGCGCCCAGGGCGCGCATTTGCGCCGCGATCACACGCGAGGCCTGCACCCGCATGCGCAAGCCGACAAAATCCTCCGGTGCCAGCAGCGGGCGGTTGGCGCTCATCTGCTTGAAACCGTTGTCGAAGTAGCCCAGGCCGGTCAAGCCCTGACGGCCCAGGCGTTCCAAAAGGCGCTGCCCCAGGGGACCCTGCGTGATGCGCCGCACATCGGCCACCTGGCCGAACAGGAACGGCAGGTCGAACAGCTCGAACTCGGGAAATCCGATGCGGCCGAACTTGGACAGCGACGGCGCCAGCATGTCCACCGCACCCAGTTGCAAGGCCTGCATCTCGTCGTCGTCGCCATAGAGCTGAGCGTCCGGGTAAAGCAGCACCCGGATGCGTGCGCCGGAGCGTTGCTCGACCAACTGCTGAAAGCGCAGGGCCGCCAGGCCTTTGGGCGTCTGCTGCGCCACCACATGGGAAAAGCGCAGCGTCACCGGTCGGGTCCGGCCCCTTGCGGCCGGAGGAAAGGCCAGCGCCGAACCCAAGGCCGATGCCGCCAGGCCGCGCAGGCACAGACGGCGGCGGCCAAGGGCAGACAAGTCGGGCGCTGACATGCTGGCTATTATGCGAGGACTTGTTTGCCTCAACAATGGCCAAAACCGAATCCACCGCCGCCGATCAATCGCTCGACTTTGCCCTGCTGCAACAGACCATGCCCGGTCACGCCAGCCGCAACCGGCGCGCCTTGTTGTGGCTGCTGGGCTTGCTGCTGCTGCTGCTGGCCTCGGTGGTCGCGCTGGTCTTGTACCTCAACACCTTCGAGGCCGACGAGGAGGCGCGCAGCCGCGCCGCCGACGCCCAGTGGCTGGAGCAGAGCGTGCAGTTTCATTTCCGCCGGCTGGAAGACGATTTGCTGCTGCTGGCCCGGCAAAGCGCGCTGGGCGCCAGCCAGGGCGACAGCGTCCCCTTGCAGGGCGGTCTGTTGTGGCGTGAACCGGGTGTGCTGCTGGCCCATGGCTGGCTGGCAGCGGGCCAGCGCAACGACGCCTGGGGCGGTCTGGCGCGCTGGCAGCAGGACTGGTCGGCGCACCCCGCCAACGTCCAGGCGCTGGCCACCTTGCAGGACACCACCCGCGGCCTGCGGCGCTCCGCCTATGCCGGTTTGATGCTACAGCCCGATGGCCAGGCGACCGATGTGGTCTGGCTGGCCGTGCCCTTCTTCGACCGCGGCCAGTTTGTCGGCAATTACCTGGCCGCCTTGTCGCTGGAGCGGGCCACGGCGGCCCTGGTGCCGACCTGGTTTACGCAGAACCATGCGGTGCACCTGGTGACCGAAGAGGCGAAGTTGCCGGCCGACGAGACGCAGGGCAGGCAAACCTACCGCGCCGCCATGAACCTGGCCGGCACCGATCTGTTCCTGGAAGTGACGCCGCTGGGCGTCCATGCCGCCACCGTGCCGCGCATCTTCTTTCTGGTGGCGCTGCTGTTCTTGTCGGGCATGCTGGTCAGCCTGTGGGCTCTGCGCCGCGACATCGTCAAGCGGCAACAGGTGCAAGCCCTGTTCCAGGCCCAGGTGGCTTTGCGCACGGCCATGGAAAACTCGGTCACCATCGGCCTGCGGGCCTGGGACCGCAGCGGCAGGATCCTGTACGTCAATGAATCGTTTTGCAAGCTGGTCGGTTACTCGGCGGTGGAGCTGGTGGGCCAGTCGACTCCCCTGCCCTACTGGCCGCCGGACCAGGCCGACGAACTCGAACTGGTGCACCGCGACATCATTGCGCAAGGCACGCATGAGGACGGGGTCGAAGTGCAGTTCCAGCACCGCGATGGCCACTTGCTGGACGTGCTGATTCATGAGGCGCCGCTGCACACCGCCAACGGTGAGCAGATCGGCTGGATGAGTTCGGTGCTGGACATCAGCGAGCGCAAACGCGCCCAGCGTCTGGCGGCGCGCCAGCAGGAGCGGCTGCAGGCCTCGGGCCGGCTGGTGGTGGTGGGCGAGGTGGCGTCGACCCTGGCGCACGAGCTCAACCAGCCGCTGGGCGCGCTCAGCAGTTTTGCCAACGGCTTGCTCAACCGCCTGCGCGGCGGCCGCATCACTTTGCCGGAAGTGCTGCCGGTGGTGGAGCGCATGGAACGGCTGTCCGACAAGGCCGGCCACATCATCAAGCGCGTCAACGCCTTTGTGCGGCGGCGCGAAATGTCGCGCCAGCGCCTGGACCTGGTGGCCTTCATGCGCGCCATCCTGAGCCCCTACCAGTTGCAGCGCCAAGGCGTGTTCGAGCTGACGCTGGGCGCCGGGCCGGTGTGGATAGAGGCCGATGCCTTGCTGCTGGAACATGCCCTGCACAACGTGGTCGGCAACGCCTTGCATTGGGCGCCGCTGGCCGGCCGGCCGGCGCGGGTGCAGGTGCGCATCGAGGTCGACCAGGGCCTGGCCGGGATGGTGGTGGGCGACAGCGGACCGGGCGTCGGCGAGGACCACAAGGAACAGATCTTCGGCGCATTTTTCAGCGCCTCGGCCGACGGCATGGGCATGGGGCTGGCGATTTGCCGCTCGGTGCTGGAGGCGCACCACGGCCGCATCGACGTCGGCCGCGACCCGCTGCTGGGCGGCGCCCGCTTCACGCTCTGGTTGCCCCTGTCGGTGGAGGATGCGCTGGCCGGTCCGGTGTTGGACAATAAGCCATGAACTGCGCCATACACATTGTCGACGACGACGCCGATTTTCGCGACGGCCTGGCCTGGCTGTTCGATTCGCGCGGCCACCAGGCCGCCACCTGGGCCGGTGGCGATGTCTTTCTGCAAGCCATGCGCGCGCGCCTGCCGGACTGGGGCCAGGCCGTGGTGCTGCTGGACATCCGGATGGAGCCGCTGTCGGGCCTGAGCACCTTCGAGGAACTCAAGGCCCTGGGCTGCCCCTGGCCTATCCTGTTCCTGACCGGCCACGGCGACGTCAGCATGGCCGTGGCGGCGGTCAAGAACGGGGCCTGGGATTTTCTGGAAAAACCGTTTCAGAACAATGTGCTGGTGGACAAGGTGGAGCAGGCTCTGGCGGCGGCCTGCGCCATCAGCGATGAGCAGCAGCAGGCGCAGCGAGTGCGCCAGGCGCTGGCCAGCCTGAGCGGGCGCGAACGCGAAGTGCTGGACGAGCTGATCAAGGGCAACTACAACAAGACCATTGCCGATCACCTGGGCATCACCCCGCGCACGGTGGAGTTTCACCGCGCCAACATCTTCAGGAAAATGGAAGTCAGCTCGGCCATCGAGCTGGCACACAAACTGGGCCGCTACCAAGCTTAGGAAGCGGGTTTCTGCAACTTGAAGATGGGCAGCCGTTCACCCACCAGCATGCCGCGCGCGTTGACGATGGCCTGCGCGCGCCAGGGCTTGAGTTCTTCGCGCTGCGCGGCGTCCAGCCAGCCCAGCTGGTCCAGCACTTCGACGCTGGCGGCAAACAGGGCTGGCTTGTTGGCATCTATGATCTTGATGGCAAAAGCCTCGCCGCGGCTCTTGCTACCCAGCACCTGCACGCCGTCGGCGCCGATCTTGCTGACCCAGTCCCCGCGGCCCGCGCGCA
>JBBIVU010000103.1:0-10913 GCA_037439585.1 Roseateles sp.
CCGCATGGCGTCGGGTGTGGCCGCAGCGCGAAAGCCGGCGCGGCTGCAACTCGCTGCGGCGGATGCGGTGGTCGTCGTACAACAGGTGGGCCAGCGGCCGTGCGCCCAGGCCCTTGAGCGCCCGCCAGGGGCCGGTGGTGGCGCGCTGGTGCAAGGCCGAGCGGGCCCAGACGAGCGGTTCGCCGTCCACCCGCAGGATGACCTCGCGCACAACCGTCAGCCCCCGCGGCGGCAGGCCCAGGGCCGCACGCTCCAACGCCCGGAACGGCGTGACCCCCTGATGCAGCACCTGCACCTCGAAGCGCTGGCCCAACTTGGCGAGCCGGCGGCTCAACGAGCCCGGCGCCCGCAACCAGTCGCGCAGGCTGTCTCGGGTGGCAATGCCCATGCCTGGATTCAGCCGAACTCTCGGCCGAGTTCCGCAGCGCGCCGCTGCGCGGCCTGCACCGCACGGCGGATGGCAGCGTCCACCCCGTCGCCCTGCAGGGACGTGATGGCTGCATGCGTGGTACCGCCCTTGCTCGTCACGCGCTCGCGCAGCGTGGTGGGCGACTCGCTGGACGCCAGCCCCAGGCCGGCCGCGCCCGCGCAAGTGGCCAGCGCCAGGCGCCGGCCCTGCTCGGCCGTGAGGCCCATGTCCACCGCTGCGGCCACCATAGCTTCGACGAAGAAGAAGAAATACGCCGGGCCGGAGCCCGACAGTGCGGTCACGGCGTCGAGGTCGTCCTCGCGGTCCACCCAGAGCGTCTGCCCGGTGGGGGCCAGCAGCACCTCCACAGCCGCCCGTTCGACGGCCGACACGGCCGGCCGCGCATACAGCCCCGTGATGCCCTGGCCGATGAGTGCAGGCGTGTTGGGCATGCTGCGCACCACACGCTCGCTGCCGGTGAACTTGACGAGGGACGCCGACGGGATGCCCGCCATCACGCTCAGCTGGAGCGCCCCCCCCAGCCAGGCGTGCAGCGGCTCGGCCGCGGCGCTGAACAGCTGAGGCTTGACGGCCCAGATCACGGTGCTGGCACGCGCCAGCGAAGCATCGCCCGCCGCCAGCGCCTGCACGCCGAACTGCGCGGCGAGCTTTTCGCGTTGGGGCTCGTAGGGCTCGACGACGATGACGTCGGCCGCCTGCACCTGGCCCGCACGCAGCAGGCCCCCGAGGATGGCGCCGGCCATGTTGCCGCCGCCGATGAATGCCAGTGGGGTTCCCATGACCGGCAGTCTAGTGGCGGCCGGCCGCGCCTGCACTTTTCCGCCCGGAAACATGCCAACCCTTCCAGGCCGGCCGCGCCGCGTTTAAGGTGGTGCGCCTGTGTTCTGTCCGTGTCGCCATGCCACTGCCTTGCCCCGCCATCGCTCGCGCCCGCGCTGCCGTTCCTGCGCTGCTGGTCGCCCTGGCCCTCGCCGGCTGCGCGGGCGGGCCACCCGCCCCCAAACCCTGGGCAGCAACTGCCACGCAAGACCTGCATCTGGCACTGGGCAGCGTGGTGCTGCAGGGCCGGCAGGTGGCCGTCACACGCAGCCGCCTGACTGCTGGGCCGCAGCCCGTTGTCGTCTACCTGCCCGGCCTCGGCCAGGGGCACGAGGCCGGCCAGCGCTGGGCCGCCGCCTGGGCGCAGGCCGGCTACACGGTGCTGACGGTGCAGCCGCTGGAAGCCGACGCCGCGGCCTGGCGCTCGGCGCTGGCCCGCACGGGCGAGTTCCGCACCGTGGGCGAGCTGCACTACGGCGAGGCCCTGCGTGCGCAACGGCTGGCGGCCCTGCGCGATCTGCTCGCCACCTTGCGGGCCCACCCGCAGCTGGCGGGCGTGGCACTGGACTGGCAGCACGCCGCCGTGGCGGGGTACGAAACCGGCGCGCAGACGGCACTGGACATGGGCACTGCACGCGACGCAGGCTGGCAGCCCCGCGCGGTCATTGCCATCAGCCCGCCGCCGATGGACGCCACGGCGGCCACATCCCCGGCCCTGCTCATCACCAGCGACACCGACGGCGATGCGCTCGGCCTGGTGAAGCACCCCGCCGAGCGCCGCCGAGCGTTCGACACGTTGAGCCCCGGTGCGGGCTGGCTGCTGAGTCTGCCGGGCCTGTCGCACGCCGCCTTGTCGGGCACGCTCGCGCCCGAGGGCTGGCACGCCCAGGACCAGCACCGCAGCCGCGAAGGCAGCCCGGGCGGTGGCATGCAGCAGCGGGGCGGGGGGCAGGGTGGCCAGCACGGCCCGGCCGGCGGCGTGCCACGCGGCCCACGCAGTGGCAGCGCCACCGAGGTGGCCCAGGCCGACCTGACGGAAGCCCTGCGCGTGAGCACGGCGTTTCTGGATGCCCAGCTGCGCGGCATGGCCCCGCCGACCAGCCCCCTGCTCACGGCACGCTGATCCGCTGCAGCGCGAGGCCGAAGGGGCGCGCGTTCGTGGACTTCATGGACACGCACGGCCCGACAGGTGCGCTGGTGCTGCCGGGCTGGCCGGCAGGCCCGACGCCGGGCTCAGTCCTCCAAGCCCAGAAAACCGCCGCTCTGGTGCGCCCACAGGCGTGCGTAGATGCCGTTCATCGCCAGCAGCTCGGCATGCGTGCCCTGCTCGACGATGCGGCCGGCGTCCATGACGACGAGGCGATCCAGCGCCGCGATGGTGGACAGCCGGTGCGCGATCGCCACCACCGTCTTGCCCTCCATCAGCGTGTAGAGGCTTTGCTGGATGGCGGCCTCGACCTCGCTGTCCAGCGCGCTCGTCGCCTCGTCCAGCAGCAGGATGGGCGCGTCCTTCAGCATCACGCGGGCGATGGCGATGCGCTGGCGCTGGCCGCCGGAGAGCTTCACGCCGCGCTCACCCACGTGGGCTTCAAAGCCGGTGCGGCCCTTGGGGTCGGAAAGCGTGGCGATGAACTCGCTGGCATGGGCCTGCTCGGCTGCGAGCCGCAGGTCGGCCTCACCCGCGTCGGGGCGGCCGTAGAGGATGTTGTCGGCTACCGACCGGTGCAGCAGGGAGGTGTCCTGCGTGACCATGCCGATGTGGCGGCGCAGGCTGTCCTGCGTCACGCGGGCAATGTCCTGCCCGTCGATGGTGATGCGACCGCCATCGGGGCCCAGGTCGTACAGGCGCAGCAGCAGGTTCACCAGCGTGCTCTTGCCCGCGCCGCTGCGGCCCACCAGGCCGATCTTCTCGCCGGGCTTGATGGCCAGGTCCAGCCCGTCCACCACCACCTTGCCGTTGGGGTAAGCAAAGCGCAGCGCCTCGAAGCGCACTTCGCCGTGCGGGACGGTCAGCTCGGTCGCGCCGTTCGCGTCGGCAATCGCCTGCGGCTTGCTCAAGGTGGCCAGGCCGTCCTGCACGGTGCCGATGTGCTCGAAGAGGGCGGCCATCTCCCACATCACCCAGTGCGAGATGCCGTTGAGCCGCATGGCCATGGCCGTGGCCGCCGCCACCGCCCCCACGCCCACGGCCGACACGCCCCACAGCCACAGCGCCAAGAGCGCCGTGCTGCCCACCAGCAGGGCCGACAGCAGCGCGTTGACGATTTCGAAGCCGGTCACCAGCCGCATCTGGCCGTAGGCGGTGAGCATGAAGTCCTGCATCGCCGCCTTGGCGTAGCCCGCCTCGCGCCGGCCATGGGCGAAGAGCTTGACGGTGGCGATGTTGGTGTACGCATCGGTGATGCGGCCAGTCATCAGGCTGCGCGCGTCGGCCTGCGCCTGCGCCACCTTGCCCAGGCGCGGCACGAAGAAACGCAGCGCGCACAGGTACAGCGCCAGCCAGCCCGCGAAGGGCAGCATCAGCCAGGCATCGAAGCTGGCCACGATGCCCACCAGCGTGCCGAAGTACACGGCCACGTAGACGAGGATGTCCACCACGATGAGCCAGGTGTCGCGCACGGCCAGCGCCGTCTGCATCACCTTGGTGGCGATGCGGCCGGCGAACTCGTCGCCGAAGAAGGCCAGGCTCTGGTCGAGCATGCGGCGGTGGAAGATCCAGCGCAGCCGCATCGGGAAGTTGCCGAACACGCCCTGGTACTTCAGCAACGCCTGCGCCGCTGCCAGCCCCACGCTGCCACCCAGCACGGCCAACAGCATCACGATGACGGGCTGGGGCTTGCTCCACAGCTCGGCCGGGTTCAGGCGCGCCAGCCAGTCCACCAGCGAGGCCATCAGGCTGAACAGCAGCGCCTCGGCCGCCGCGATGCCGGCGGTGAACAGCGTGATCGCGAACAGGTGCCGCCGCACGCCGTCGGCACACCGCCACAGGAAGGGGAAGAACCGCGTGGGCGGCGCAGCACCAACAGTGTCCGGGGATTCCGGGTAGGGGTCGATGAGGCGCTCGAAGCGCGCGGTCAGGGGCTGGAACAGCGACATCCGGCCAGTGTCGCCGGACAACGCTGTCCGGACGTGACAGCCTCGCTCAGCGGCTGGCCGCCGACGCGGCCGGCACCGGCACCACCACGCCGGGCGACAGCGAGATCTCGTCCACAGGCGTGACGCCGGTGACGAAGTAGCGCGTCTCGCCGAAGCAGGAAGTGGGCAGGCCCACCTTCTCGCCGTAGTGCAGGTTGACACGCTTGCCCATGACCTTGGCGATGGCGGCGGCCGTGGCTTCGTCGTGCACCGTGAAATAGAACTTCTCGACCGTGCTGGTGCCCGGCAGCGACACCAGGGCCAGCTCGCCTTCCCAGGTCTTGCAGACCCAGCCCTTGCGGGAGAACTTCTGCACCCAGCCGGCACGCTCGCCTTCCGAATAACTCCAGTGCCACGCGAAAACGAACCACGCAACCACGAGCAGCAGGACGGTGGCGACGAACAGGGCAAGCTTCAGGCGCATGGCAGGGCGTGAATGGCTGGTGGCGGAGCGATTGTGCGTCAGGCAGCGGCGTCGCCAGCACGGGCGCAATCGAGCACACTTGCCCCTGTCACATCTTCCGAAACCGGCGCCGCATGCAAGCTGCCCAGCCCCGTCCAGAAGAAGCCCGAGTGCTCGCCGCACTGCATGCGCTGCAGGTGCTGGACACGGCGTCCGAACCGGTTTTCGAGGCCCTGGCCCGGGCCGCATCGCTGGCCTGCAGCGCACCCATTGCGCTGATCAGCCTCGTGGACGCCGAGCGCCAGTGGTTCAAGGCCAATGTCGGCCTGGACGGCGTGCAGGAAACGCCGCGCGACCTGGCCTTTTGCGCCCATGCCGTGCTGGGCAGCGAGGTGATGGTGGTGCCCGATGCCCGTGCGGACGCCCGCTTCGCCGACAGCCCACTGGTCACGGGCGACCCGCGCATCCGCTTCTACGCAGGCGCACCCTTGCGGCTGAGCAGCGGAGACGCCATTGGCACGCTGTGCGTCATCGATCGCCAACCGCGCGAGCTGAGCGCGGTGCAAGTGGACACGCTGCGCTGCCTGGCCACCGCCGCAGCTGGTGCACTGGAGGGCCTCGTGGCCAAGCGGCGTGCCGAAGCCGCCACGCGCGAGGCCGCCTGGGCAGCCCTGGTGCTGGAGCACAGCGCGGACGCCATCGTCAGTCTCGATGCCCAGCTCATCGTGCGCCGCTGGAATCCCGCTGCCGAACGGCTGTTCGGCTACAGCGCTGCCGAGATCATCGGCCAGCCGGCCAGCCTGCTGGCGCCGCCCGATCAGGTGGCCAGCCAGCAGCAGGCCCGCAACCTGGCCGTGGCCGGCCAGGCCCACACCTACGACGCACTGCGCCGGCACAAGGACGGCACGGAGTTGCCCGTTTCCATCACGCTGGTGCCGGAGCTCGACGACCAGGGGCAAGTGCCCACCGCCACGCTGTTCGTGCGCGACAACCGCCCGCACCAGCGGGCACTCGCCGCCAGCAGAACCGCCGAAGAGCTGATGCGCCGGCAGTACGAGCGCACGCCGCTGATGTTGCACGTCATCGACGCCTCCCAGCGGCTGCTGATGGTCAGCGACCGCTGGCTGGAGGCCCTGGGCTACCAGCGCGATGAGGTGATCGGGCGCCCCTCGCTGGACTTTCTGACCCCGGCCTCACGAGAAAAAGCCCTGCGAGAAGGGCTGCCGACCGTCCGTGCCACAGGCCGCATCAATGACATCGAGCTGCAGTTCGTCACCCGCGATGGGAAGGTGCGGGACGTGCTGCTCAGCGCCATCGCCGACGCCGGCTCCGACCCTCGCACCCCGCTGATCGTGGCCGGCCTGCAGGACGTGACCGAGCGCAAGCTGCAGGAGGCCGCACGGCGCGACAGCGAGGACCTGTTGCAGCGCACCGGTCAGGTGGCTGGCGTGGGCGGCTGGTCGCTGGACGTGGGCAGCGGCCGCATCCGCTGGTCTGACGAAACCCGGCGCATCCACGGTGTGCCGCATGACTACGAGCCACAGCTGGAAACAGCCCTCAATTTCTACGCCCCTGAAGCACGGCCGCTGATACAGGCTGCCGTCGAAACCGGCATGGTCCATGGCACACCGTGGGACCTGGACCTGCCCCTGCTGCGTGCCGACGGACGGCGCATCTGGGTGCGTGCCGTGGGTGCCGTCGAGTTCGCCAACGGCAAACCGGTGCGCCTGGTGGGGGCGCTGCAGGACATCACCGCACGCCGCCTGCTGGACCAGCAGCTTGCGAGCCAGCGCCTCGCCCTGGCCCGCTCCAACGAAGACCTGGAGCGCTTTGCCTACGTCGCCTCGCACGACCTGCAGGAGCCGCTGCGCATGGTGACGAGCTACGGCCAGCTGCTGGCACGCCGCCATGCCGAGGGGCTCACGGCCGAGGGCCGCGAGTTCCTGCACTACATGGTGGACGGCGGCCAGCGCGCCCAGGCGCTGATCCGCGACCTGCTGGCCCTGGCCCGGCTGGACAGCCAGGGCCGCCCACCCGAGCCCGTCGCGCTGGAACAGGTGCTGGCCGACGTGCTGCAACCCCTGCGGCTGAAAGTGCGGGAAACAGGGGCCCACATCACGCACGACACGCTGCCCGTCGTCGCTGCCGACCCTGCCCAGATGCGCCAGCTGCTGGGCAACCTGATCGGCAATGCGCTCAAGTTCACCGGCCCGAGTCCCCCGCAGATCCACCTCGGCGCACAGCGCGAACCGGGCCAGTGGCGCATCAGCGTGCAGGACAATGGCATCGGCATCGAGGCCAAGTATTTCGAGCGCGTGTTCGTGATGTTCCAGCGCCTGCACCTGCGCTCCCAGCACGAGGGCACGGGCATCGGCCTGGCCCTGTGCAAGAAAATCGTCGAACGCCACGGCGGGCGCATCGGCGTGCAATCCACCCCTGGCGAGGGTGCCACCTTCTGGTTCACCCTGCCCGACACGCCACCCGGCCCGGAGGCTTGACCACATGGACATCCTGCTTGTCGAAGACAACCCCGCCGACATGCGGCTGATCCGCGAGGCACTGCACGAGGACGGCATGCCGGCGGCGCTGCACTGGTCCGCCTCCGGCGAATCGGCGCTGGACTACCTGCACGGCCGCGGCGACCACGCCGCCCGAGCCTTGCCCGACCTGGTGCTGCTGGACCTGAACCTTCCCGGCCTCAACGGCCATGAAGTGCTGGCCGAGATCAAGGGCGATGCCCGGCTGCGACAGATCCCCGTGGTGGTGCTCAGCTCGTCCACCGCGCGCAAGGACGTGCTCTCGGCCTACGACGCACACGCCAATGCCTACGTCGTGAAGCCCGACGACTATGAACGCTTCCTGAGCCTCGTGGGCTCGCTGCGCAGCTACTGGCGCGATGCCGTGCTGTTGCCCTCGCAAGCCGCCTGATCGCCATGACGGAAACCCCTCTGCACACCAGCTACTTGCTGCTGGTGGAAGACAACCCCGGCGACGCCCGCCTCACCCAGGCCCTGCTGGGCGACCCGCCTGCAGCCGGCCTTCCACCGATGCGCTGGGTTCAGACGGCGTCGGCCGCCGTGGCGCTGCTTCAACGCGAGCCGGACTGCGCCGCCGTGCTGCTGGACCTGGGCTTGCCCGACAGCGAGGGCCTGCAAGGCCTGCAGGCCGTGACCCAGGCTCACCAGCACCTGCCCGTCATCGTGCTCACCGGCGACGAAAGCGCGCCCATCGGGCTGGATGCCGTGGGCTCCGGCGCGCAGGACTTTCTCGTCAAGGGCAGCTTCACGCCACCCAACTGCGCCGCAGTATCGCCTTCGCCACGCAACGCAAACGCAGCGAACTGGCGCTGCTGGAACGCTCACTGCGCGACGAACTCACGGGGCTGCCGCGCCGCACCCTGCTGCTGGACCGGCTGCAGGGTGCCTGCAGGCACGCCCGCCGCACCGGCGAAACCTCGGCCCTGCTGTTCATCGACCTGGACGGCTTCAAGCAGGTCAACGACCAGCATGGTCACGACGCTGGCGACGCCGTGCTGTGCTGCATCGCGCAGCGCCTCGTGTCCGGCGTGCGCAGCAACGATTCGGTGGTCCGGCTGGGCGGCGACGAATTCGTCGTGCTGCTCATGAGCGCCCACAGCCTGGACGCCGCCGAGGCCGTGGCCCACAAGCTGCTGACCGCGCTGCAGCAGCCCGTGGCCTATCAGGGCCGGCTGCTGCAGGTTTCCGCCAGCATCGGGGTGACGCAGGTGCTGGCCGACTCCGACTCCCCCGAAGCCCTGCTGCGCCGCGCCGATGGCGCCATGTACGAGGCCAAGCGCAACGGCAAGGCGCGCGTGCAACGCTTCTGACGCGACGTGGGGGCGGCTTCAGTCGGGGTGACGCAGCATCCAGGCGCGCAGTGCCCGGCGGTATTCATCCTTCGCCAGGTCGTAGAGGTCGAAGATGCACGGGTCACAGCCGTTGCCGCAGCAGGCCTCGAGGTCTGGCTGCGGGGGCGGCTGGGGCATGGGGTCGGGATCGGCGGGCTCGGTGGTCATCCCAAGGATTCTGCGGCAGCCCACCCGGGCACCCGTGAACCGAGCCGCCCCTTTGAATCCCGCTGCCAATCCACCCCAAAACCACCTCCTTGGTCGTGCAACGGCCGACGTCCTTGGATTTTTTTCTAAGAAGTAGGAAACGTCACCGATCCTTCACACAAATCCGCCCGGATCGGGTTATGCTGCATCGCAACATTGCATCGCTGCAATGACCGCTTGTCTCCTCCACCGCCCCTGGGTGGATTTGGCCCTCTCCCGGTGCTTGCCACCTGCAGAGGGCCTTTTCTTGGCTCTTTGCCCATCAAGTAGTGACGGGCTCACGCCATGACATGAGCCAGTGGCCGGACATCGTGACAGGCATACGGCGGCAAGCCGGGCGGGCTGGAGAAGGCGATGCAGGAGCGGGACTGGAAGCAGTGGCTGGAGCGGGTGCCCAATGCGCTCCGCGCTCAGGGTAGGCTCCCGCTCCCAATTCATGAGAGGGCGCGGGCACTTCATGTTTCGCATCGACCACGAATCCAATCGCATCACCAAGGTCTTACCGGCAAGCTTTTCCGAGTTGGGCTTTACCGAACGCAGGCACCTGCAAGAATGGCTGGCAAAACAGCCTGATGCGCTCGGCGAAGACCTGCTGATCATCCAAAAGGAATTCGACGGCTTTGATGACACCCGCGAGCGGCTGGACCTGCTTGCCATCGACAAGCAGGGCAACCTCGTCATCATCGAGAACAAGCTCGACGATTCAGGCCGCGATGTGGTCTGGCAAGCCCTCAAGTACGCCTCGTACTGCTCCACGCTGTCCAAGACCCAGATCGGCGAGATCTTCCAGCGGTACCTGGACCGTTCCGGCACGGGTCAAGATGCCAAGGCCTTGATCTGCGAGTTTCTCGGCCAGGAAGATTTCGACGAGGTGGTGCTCAACCCCGGCAACGACCAGCGTCTGATCCTGGTGGCTGCGCAATTCCGCAAAGAAGTGACCTCCACCGTGCTGTGGCTGCTGAAGCATCGTGTCTACGTGAAGTGCTTCCGGGCCACCCCGTTCCGCGATGCCGGTGACCTGTTCCTGACGGTGGAGCAGGTGATTCCGTTGCCTGAAGCTGAGGCGCTGATGATCGGCATCTCCGAGAAAGAGGTTGAGGAGCAGAACTCGGAGCGAGGCCAGGCCACGCGTCACCTGCTGCGGACCGAGTTCTGGCATGGCACGCTGGAGGCGCTGAAGGCCGCCAAGGTTACGCTCTATGCCAACGTCAGCCCGGGTCGCGATCACTGGCTGAGTGCAGGCTCGGGCATGAGCGGCGTGCACTACACGATGGTGTTCAACCGCGACGAAGCACGGGTGGAGTTCGCGCTGGATACCGGCTCGAAGGAGGTGAACAAGATGCTGTTTGACCACCTGCACCACCGCCGCGAGCAACTGGACGCTGCGTTTGGCGAGCCCTTGACCTGGCGCCGCATGGACGACAAGAAGGTGTCGCTCATCGCAAGTGCTGCGTCATTCGACGGCCACAACCGCAGCGCATGGCCAGCCATGATCGACTGGCTGGTTTCGCGGCTGCGGCGGCTGGAAGCTGCCTTCGACAAGGAAGTTCCCGGCCTGCGCGCCGCCATGAAGGCCCAGGCGCCGAAGGCGGCGCTGGACTGAGCCGCGCCGCCCTCTCGCACGTTCAGTGCGTGCCCGCCAGCAGCGCCGCGTTGCCGCCCGCCGCCGCGGTGTTGACCGTCAGCGTCTGCTCCGCCGTGAAGCGGTAGAGCTGGCGCACATGGCCGGCGGCTGTCACCAGCGGCAGGATGGCGCCCGGCCGGGCGGCCAGGGCCAGCGAGAGCACGTGGGCAGCGGCTGCGTCAGACGACGCCAGCGCCACGCCTGCCAGCTGCGGTGCCGCCAGCAGGCCGGCCAGGGCCGTGTCGGGCAGCAGCTTCAAGGCCTGCGGGGGCAGGCCGGCGCGGTCCAGCATGGTATTGCCCGTGCACTATGTGATTACAGCACAGAACTCCGGCAAGCGTTGAAAAAGGCCGGTTTTCTCACACGCGATCCACGCATGAAGGAACGCAAGAAGTACGGTCAGCCGGGAGCTCGAAAGCGCTTCCAG
>JBBIVU010000104.1:0-10879 GCA_037439585.1 Roseateles sp.
CACTACGACGTGCCCTGCGATCAGGCAGGTGAACACTGCCCCATGAAGCGCGCGTTCGAGCTCAAGGGCCCCGACCGTGTGCTGCACATCCACCACACGCCGCGCGGGCCCGAGCATGTGGACGTGGAACTGCGCCCCATCCTGGATGGCGAGCGGCAGGTGGTGGCCTATGTCGAGCGGCTCACGACGGTGCGACATGCCTCCGCACGTGCCAGCCAGGCGGGGCTGGTCGGGCGGTCGCCCGCCTTCAACGCGGCGCTGGAGTCCGTCCAACGCGTGGCGCGCTCCCACTTGCCCGTGCTGCTGCAGGGGGAGTCCGGCACGGGCAAGGAACTCTTCGCGCGTGCCGTGCACGAAGCCAGCGACCGCCAGGCCGGCCCCTTCGTCGTGGTCGACTGCTCGGGTCTGCCCGAGACGCTGTTCGAGAGCGAACTTTTCGGCCACGAGAAGGGTGCTTTCACCGGTGCACAGCACCGCAAGCCCGGGCTCGTGGAGACCGCCAGCGGAGGCACGCTGTTCTTGGACGAGATCGGCGATGTGCCGCTGGCCATGCAGGTCAAGCTGCTGCGGCTGATCGAATCGGGCACCTTCCGGCGCGTGGGCGCCACCGAGACGCAGCAGGCCGACTTCCGCTTGGTGGCGGCCACCCACAAGCCGCTGCACAAGATGGTGGCCGAGGGGACCTTCCGGCAGGACCTCTACTACCGCATCGCCGCCTTTCCCATCTACCTGCCTCCCCTGCGCGAGCGCGTGGGCGACATCCCGCTGCTGGTGGATTCCTTCCTGCAGCGCGGCGGCAAGCCAGCCCAGGGCGTGGTCATCCAACCGGTCGCCATGGCCAGGCTCCAGGCGCACAACTGGCCCGGCAACATCCGCGAGCTGCGCAATGTCTTGGAGCGGGCCCGGCTGTTCGCCGACGACGGCGTGGTGCGTCCGGAGCACCTGCCCGAATGGCTGCATGCCTTGCCGCAGCCGTTGGCTCCGGCAGCACCTGCCGCAGTGGCACCGCCAGCGCCCGCGGTGCCGGCCCGCGATGTCGATGCCGAGATCAGGCACATGGTGCGGGAAGGCCGCCTCAGCCGACTCGACATGGCCCGTGCCCTGGGGCTGAGCGAGCGCACGTTCTACCGCCGGCTCAAGGCATTGGGTCTGAGCTGAAGTTCGGCAGCCGCAGGCCCACCGGCCCGGTCGAGTTGCTCATGGCCAAGGCTGGTTTGCGTGCGCGAAGCGGCCGCCCTGCGACCGAAAAGCTAGGATGCTGCGATGAAGAAATTCGCAACCTGGAACGTCAATTCCCTCGCCGTCCGCCTGCCCCAGGTGCTGGACTGGCTCGCTGCCAACCCTGTCGATGCGTTGGTGCTGCAGGAAACCAAGCTCACCGACGACAAGTTCCCCACTGCGGACTTCGGTGCCGCCGGCTGGCAGGTGCAGTGGTTCGGCCAGAAGACCTACAACGGCGTGGCGCTCATCAGCCGCGAGCCAGCGACCGGGGTCGTCAAGAACATCCCCGGATTCGCCGACGAGCAGGCGCGGGTGATCGCCGGCACGGTAGGTGGGGTGCGCGTGGTGGGCGGCTACTTCCCCAACGGCCAGGCGCCGGACAGCGACAAGTTCGTCTACAAAATGGCCTGGCTGAACGGCCTGCGCGCCTGGCTGGCCGAGGAACTGAAACAGCACCCGCACCTGGTGCTGATGGGGGACTTCAACATCGCCCCTGAAGACCGCGATGTTCACGACCCCGTGGCCTGGGCCGGGCAAATCCACTGCACACCCGAGGAGCGCGAGCATTTTCAGCAGCTCATCGCGCTGGGCCTGACCGACGCGTTCCGTCTCTTCGAGCAGCCGGTGAAGAGCTGGAGTTGGTGGGACTACCGCAACCTCGCCTTCCGCAAGAACCAAGGCTTGCGCATCGACCACATCCTGGTGAGCGCCGCGCTGAAAGGCCGCGTGACGGCCTGCGAGATTGACAAGCTGCCCCGCAAGAACGATCGCCCCAGTGACCACACGCCTGTGGTGGTGACGCTCGACACGCAGGGGCTGCCGGCCTGACGGGCCCGCGCGCTCGGGCCCGTCGGGAATGAACTGAGGGTCAGATCGCGTCCAGGTGGGCCTGCAGACGCTCGAAGAACTGGCCCACATGCACGCCATCACACAGGGCGTGATGCACGTCCACGGCCACCGGCATGAGCAGGCGGTCACCCTGCGTGGTGAAGCGGCCGAAGGCCACCTTGGGCCGGTCGTCGCCCTGCCCGCGGGCATGGGTGAAGGCCGTGAATGCCAACCACGGCAAGGCAGTCATGTGCACCAGGGTCTCGACGCGCACCTCACCCGGTTCGTCGGCCGCAAAAAGGTTGCCACAGGCCTGCCTCACCCGTTCGATGCGGGGTTTCGCCCGGGCGGCGAAAGTGGCCAGGGACGGATCACGCGGCAGTGTGAGGAAGCCGAAGCTGCCATCCGCGCGCAAGACGGTGGTGCTGGCGTGGATGGCGGCGAATTCGCGCACGCCCTCGCCACCGTCTGTCAGTGTCTGGCGCATGCCGTCGATGCCGTTGGCAGCCTCGAGCGCCGCGTGGTGGTAGGCCAGCCAGGGTGTGGCTCCGTGGCGCGCGGCCCGCTCCCGCAGGCCTGTCACGTCAACGGGCACGGTGACGCTGAATGCGGGCTGCGCCATGTGGCGGAAATGATCGAGGGCTGCCCGGCGGGGCCAGTTGGAAAGTGGAATGGTGCGGTCTTGCATGGCTCGCATGCTCGCATGGCTGAACGGCCCTCCGCTCGTCTGAACACAGGCGACAGCACGGCGCCCGACGGATGTGCAGAATGCGCAGCACACCCCCCGGACACCTCACGATGCCCCCCTGCTCCCCCGCTCCCGAGGACACTCTCTTGCAATGGCAGGCCGATGAAGCTGCCGTCCGATCGCGTCAACGCCTCGATCCTGGCGTCGCTTCGGCCGGCACCTGGGCGGGCAAGACCGGCTTGCAGCAGATGCAAGCCCTGCTGGTGGGCGACGCGCCCCGCGCGCCCATCAGCGAGACCATGGATTTCATCCTGGTCGGCGTGGAAGATGGTCTGGCCATCTTTCAGGGCCGCCCGCAGTTCAAGCACTACAACCCGCTGGGCGGCGTGCATGGCGGCTGGTTTGCGACGTTGCTGGACTCAGCCCTGGGCTGTGCCGTGCACACGACCCTGCCCGCCGGGCGCGGCTACACGACGCTGGAGTTCAAGGTGAACCTCGTGCGGGGCCTGAGCGACAAGGTGCCGCTGGTCCGCGCGATCGGCCGCGTGGTGCACCGCGGCCGGCAGGTCACCACCTCGGAAGCCGAGCTGGTGGGGCACGACGGCAAGCTCTACGCCCACGCGTCCACCACCTGCCTGGTGTTCGACTTACCGCAGGGCTGAAGCTTCCCGCGCAAGCTGGGTGATGCGCGTCCAGTCCTTGGCGTCCACCGCGTCCTGCGGGGTGAGCCAGGAGCCCCCGCAGACCTTCACGTTGGGCAGCTTCAGGAACTGAGGCGCCGTCTCCAGCGAAATACCGCCCGTCGGGCAGAACGCGACATCCGGGAAGGGCCCGCCGAGCGCCTTGAGCAGGTTCACACCGCCCACGGCCACGGCCGGGAAGAGCTTGAGAAAGCCGTAGCCGGCCGCGTTGGCTTGCATCACTTCAGACGCCGTGGACACGCCAGGCAGCAGCGGCAGGCCTTCCGCCTTGCAGGCTGCTGCCAGCGCATCGGTGTAGCCGGGGCTCACGCCGAACTGGCAGCCGGCGTTCTTGGCGTTGGTCACGTCCTGCGGGCTGCGCAGGGTGCCGGCACCGACGATGGCGCCCGGCACCTTGGCCATCGCTTCCATCGCCTGCAGGGCCACGGGGGTGCGCAGCGTCACCTCCAGCACCTTCACGCCGCCGGCCACCAGGGCCTCGGCCAGGGGCACGGCGTCTTCCAGGCGCTGGATGACGATGACGGGAATGACGGGGCCGTGGCTGGCCAGGCTGAGGGTTTCAAGCATCTCGGATCTCACAACCAGGTGATGGCGCCTTCCTCGGCGCTCAGGACATTGCGGCGCAGGCCGGCGAAGAGCTCGCGGCCCAGACCGTGGGCATTGACGTCGCCTTCGGCCGGATCCAGCGTGGCCACGTCGCGAGCGGCCCAGTCGGCCTCGCTCACGAGGGCAGTCAGCACACCGGTGACGGCGCACAGGCGCACCACATCGCCATCGCGCAGTCGCGCCAGCGGGCCGCCGGCCAGCGCCTCGGGGCTCACGTGGATGGCGGCAGGCACTTTGCCGGACGCGCCGCTCATGCGGCCGTCGGTCACCAGCGCCACCTTGAAGCCCTTGCCCTGCAGCACGGCCAGCGGCGGCGTGAGCTTGTGCAGCTCGGGCATGCCATTGGCGTGCGGGCCCTGGAAGCGCACGACGACAACGACGTCACGTTCCAACTCGCCGTTCTTGAAGGCGGCCAGCATGGCCTCCTGCGTGGTGAAGACGCGGCAAGGTGCCTCCACCGTGTGGCGGTCTTCCGGCACGGCCGAGACCTTGATGACGGCGCGGCCCAGGTTGCCGGCCAGCAGCTTGAGGCCGCCGGTGGCGCTGAACGGTGCGGCCGCGGTGCGCACCACCCCGTCGTCGCCACTCGCGGCCGGCAGCGCTTCGCGCACCACCTCGCCGCCCTGCCCCACGGCCTGCGGCACGAAGGTGAAGGGGCGCAGGCTGTCGCCAGCCACCGACAGCACGTCCTCGTGCATCAGGCCAGCGTCCAGCAGCTCGCGGATCACGAAGCCCGGGCCGCCGGCGGCCTGGAACTGGTTCACGTCGGCGCTGCCGTTGGGGTAGACGCGGGCCAGCAGCGGCACCACGGCCGAGAGGTCGGAGAAGTCGGTCCAGTCGATCAGGACGCCGGCCGAGCGCGCCACGGCCACCCAGTGGATGAGGTGGTTGGTGGAGCCGCCGGTGGCCAGCAGGGCCACCATGGCGTTGACGATGCAGCGCTCGTCCACCACCTGGCCGATGGGTTTGGCCGCATGGCCGGGCAGGCGGCCGCTGATCTTGAGCGCCGTGCCCACGGCCTCACGGGTGAGCGCGGTGCGCAGGTCGTCGTGCGGGTGCACGAAGGCGCTGCCCGGCACGTGCAGGCCCATGGCTTCCAGCAGCATCTGGTTGCTGTTGGCCGTGCCGTAGAACGTGCAGGTGCCAGCGCCGTGGTAGGCGGCGGACTCGCTTTTCAGCAGTTCCTCGCGGCCCACCTTGCCCTGGGCGTACAGCTCGCGCACCTTGGCTTTTTCGCTGTTGGAGATGCCCGAGCTCATCGGGCCGGCCGGCACGAACACGCAGGGCAGATGGCCGAAATGCAGTGCACCGATCAGCAGGCCCGGCACGATCTTGTCGCAGATGCCCAGCAGCAGCGCGGCGTCGAACACGTCGTGCGTGAGCGCGATGGCGGTGCTCATCGCGATGGTGTCGCGCGAGAACAGGCTCAGCTCCATGCCGGGCAGGCCTTGCGTGACGCCGTCGCACATGGCGGGCACGCCGCCAGCCACCTGCACGGTGGCGCCCAGGCGGTGCGCTTCGGCGCGGATCTGTGCCGGGTAGCCCTCGTAGGGCTGGTGGGCCGAGAGCATGTCGTTGTAGGCGGTGACGACGCCCAGGTGCGGCGCCTTTTCAGACACGATGCGCAGCTTGTCATTGGCCGGCAGCGCCGCCACCGCATGAGCCACGTTGGCGCAGCCCATGCGTTCAAAGCCGCGTTGGCGGTGGGCCTGCTGGGCGATGCGAGCCAGGTAGTCGCCGCGCAGTTTGGCGCTGCGGTCCCGGATGCGTTGTGTGACGGCGTTGAGTGTGGCGTTCATGCGGTGTCTCCTCGGCCATGTTTACGTAACCAGCCAATGGGAATTTAGGTAACCATATTACTTGCACTGGCCTCGACCGGGGTTACGGCCTGGGTACCAGCGCACGGGGAATGCAGCCACATCGAACCGTCCCCGTGACAAGATCGTGACCATGAGGTTGCAGCAAATTTTCTCTACCCCTGGGCCGGCGCGCAGCGCCGAGCTGCTCCGGCGCACGACGGATGAATGGCTGGCCAGCAGCGATGACTTGCTGCTTTTCGCATACGGCTCCTTGATCTGGCGCCCTGAATTCGATGTCGCCCGGGTCCTGCCAGCGCGGGTGATGGGCTTTCATCGCGTGCTGCGCATGCGGTCGCGCGTGAACCGAGGTTCCCCGCAGGTGCCGGGCCTGGTGCTGGCACTGGTGTCAGGCGGAAGCTGCCGCGGGCTTGTGTACCGGATCCCGCGTTCGGCAGGCCACGATGTATTGCCCCGGCTCTGGGCGCGCGAGATGCCCAACGGCGTCTACGAGCCGCGCTGGCTGTGCTGCGACACGCCGGAAGGCCGGCATCGTGCGCTGGCTTTCACGCTGTCGCGGCAAAGCCCGAACTGGACGGGGCCGCTGCCAGAGCCTGAACTGCTGCACATCTTCCGGCACGCCAGTGGCCGGTATGGCACGACGTTGGATTACCTGTTGCGTACCGTGCAAGGCCTGCGGGCGCACGGTATCCGTGACAAGGACCTGGAGCGGCAGGCGCACCTGGCTGCACGCCACGGCCTGTGCGTACCGCTGTGAGGACCGGGCTTCAGCCGCGCAATCTGGCCAGGTCAGCTTCGGTGTCCACGTCGATGTGCACACCGGGATCGTCCACCGGGATGGGCTGGGCTGCGTAGCGTGCCACGATGCGGCGTGCACCCTCGTCGCCACGCAGCGCCATCAGCTCCGAAAAAAGCTCCGTCCCGAACCCGACCGGGTGGCCCTGGATGCCCCGGTGCTGGGCGTAACAGACGGGAAAACGCTCCAGCCCTTCGGCCACCGCAAGGATGGTGGCCGGCTGCACCAACGGCATGTCAGCCGGAAGGATGAGCCAGCCCTCGGCGTCACCTGCAGCACCGACGCCCGCGACGATGGAATGTCCCATGCCGATGGGTTGCGGGCGGCCCTGGGCATCGCGGTCGGAGAGGGTCACCACGTCGCGCGCCGCGATGAGCCGGTGCGCAGCAGGAGCCAGCGCGGGCGTGGTGACCACGACCACTGGCAGCCGGGTTGCGATGGCATTGCGCAGGCTGCGGGCCAGCAAGGTCTCGCCACCAGGCGCTGGGTCCAGGCACTGCTCGAGCTTGTGACCCGGGCCGCGGAACCGTGACCCGCGCCCGGCTGCCAGCACGACGACGGCGGGGCGTCGCTTGATCATTTGCTGTCAGACCCTTCCAAAGTCCGCTGTCCAGCGCCGGTCTGCGCCGTTTGCTGCGGTGCCGCAAGCATGCCCAGTGACACCGCGCTTGAAACTGGTACGTTCACCTAAGGGAAGCCCTTTAAGGGAACCTCTGCATACTTCAGCCCATGAGCAAATTGAGCGATTTCAGAAAAAGCTACGAGCTGGGTGAATTGGACGAGGCGCAGGCGACGGAGGGGCCCCTTGCCCTTTTCCAGCGCTGGATGGACGAGGCCATCGCCCATGACGTGTCCGAGCCCACGGCCATGACGGTGGCCACCGTGGGTGCCAATGGCCGCCCATCGACGCGGGTCGTGCTGCTCAAGGGCTGCGACGAACGCGGCATGGTGTGGTTCACCAACTACGAAAGCCGCAAGGGTGAGGAATTGGCTCTGCACCCCTTCGCCGCGCTGCAGTTCCACTGGGTGGAGATGGAGCGCGTGGTGCGCATCGAGGGGCACGTGGAGAAAACCTCTGCCGAGGAGTCGGACGACTACTTCAAGAGCCGGCCCCTGGATTCGCGCCTGGGGGCCTGGGCCTCGCCGCAGAGCCGCGTGATCAGCGGGCGCGGGGTGTTGGTGGCCAATGCCGCGAAGGCAGCCGTGCAGCACGGCCTGAATCCAGACCGTCCGCCGCACTGGGGCGGCTACCGGCTCGTGCCCGACCGTTATGAGTTCTGGCAGGGGCGCCGCTCGCGCCTGCATGACCGCCTGCGCTTCACGCTGAACGGCGCCCAGTGGGCTCGCGATCGTCTCGCGCCCTGACGCCGGCGCCAGCGCGCTGCCCCACCCGCCGTCAGTTGACGGCGTTGCCGTCTTCCACGCGGTAGTACAGGCCGTAGGGGTCATCGCTCAGGACCGCCAGCACCCCTTCGACGACGACGGGTTCCAGCGTGTAGCGCACCGCTTTCCTGGTGCGCACTTCGACAAGGCCCTCCGGGCCAGCCGGCACGCAAAAAGAGCAGGTCGTGGGCACGGAAGACAGCAGGAAGTGCTGCTGCTTGTCGCCCGCCTCCAGCGGCATCATGAAACCCTGGACCTTGACCGTCTTGCGGTCCAGCGCCTGCACAGCGGCCGGGAATGTCGGGACGATCTTCTTTTTCTCGGCCTTGGCTGTGACCTGGGACAACAGCTTCCACGACACGATGTCGCTGCGCTCCTCGAGCGGCTTGAACGGGCTGCGGGGGTCGTGGTAACCCGGACCCTGGCCCAGGGTGGGTGCCGTCTGCGCGAACACGGCAGTGGCAACGAAAAAGGCAGCAGCGGCGACGAAGTACTTCATGATGGGGCGGGTGCGTGCAGACAGGCTTCCATTGTGCCGCCACCACCCATCACACCCGCTGCGAACCGGGTCAGCGCGGCGCCTGCAGCAGCTGGGTGACGTCCAGCCGGTAGGCCCGCCAGGCAGGCCAGGCTGCCGCCAGCACCGCCAGCCCGCCCGCCAGTGACGGCACCAGCCATTCCGCCTCACTCCAGCCCAGGGGTCCCAGGCGCAGCGACTGGCGCTCGGCCAGCAGCCGCTCCAGCACAGCCACCAGCCCGTGTCCAACGACCAGGCCGAGCAGGGAAGCCAGTGCGGCCAGCAGCAGCGCCTCCAGGCCAATCAAGGCGGCCACGCGATGTGCTGGAGCACCCAGCATGCGGAGCATGGCGAGATCGCCCTGCCGTGCCCGCACCGCGTGCAGCAGGGCCACCCACACGGACAGGCCTGCCGCAGCGAGCAGCACCACGCCGAACCCCTTCAGCACTTCGGTGCCGGCACCCACCAGACGCATCAGCCGCGCGGTTTCCAGCGCCGGCGCTGCGGACTGCAGCCCCTCCTGGGCGTTGACCCACCGCGGCAGCATGGCGGCGGCCAGCGGGCTTCGGTAGCGCACGAGGATGAGTGTCGTGTCACGCGCCTCATCCGCTGGCGCTTGTCCGGCCGGTGCGGCATGGTCGCCATGCACCTCCCAAACGGAGGCCAGGTCTGCCAGCACCAGCCGGTCCAGCACGGTGCCGGAGGGGGCCAGCACGCCGACCACCTCGAACTGATGCTCGCCGTGCGCGCCGCCGCCCTCGGCCAGGCCGTGACTGCCGGCGAAATGGTCGCCGGGTTTCAACCCGCTGGTGCGCGCCACCTCGGCCCCCAAAACGGCCTGCATGGGCTGATTCCAGATGGTGCCCTGAGCGAGCCCCGCGCCGTACAACGCCAGGTAGTCCGGCGTGGTGCCGGCGATGCGGTAGCCGCGGAAGGAGTCGCCCAGCGACAAGGGGATGGCCTGGGCCACCAGGGGCTGGCGCTGGAGCTTGTCCAGCGTCAAGAGGGGGATGTTGCCGGTGGGGGCATCGAGGTGGAAGACGCCGGCCAGCATGATCTGCATGGGGCTGCCCTTGGCGCCCACGACGAGGTCGATGCCCGCCAGGTCGCGCTTGAGGCCCGCCTCCACCTGCGCACTGGCGCGCAGCACGAAGGTCACGGCGGCCAACCCAAGCGTGAGCAGCAGCAGGTTGAGCGCCGTCGTCAACGGACTGGCCCACAGGTAACGCCACGCGAGCCGGATCATGTGGTCACCTCGCCGGCCTGCCGCTCCAGCACCACCTGCGCCACGTCGTCCCGGCCGCCCAGTGCCTCAATCACCCGGGCGTCGTGGCTGGCAATCACCAGGGTGCAGCTTTCCCGCTCGGCTGTGTCCAGCAACAGGGCGAGCATCTGCAGCGTGTGCCCGTCGTCCAGACTGGCGCTGGGTTCATCCGCCAGCAGCAGGCGCGGCCGGCGCATCAGGGCACGGGCCAGGGCCACGCGCTGTGCCTGGCCGACGCTCAGTTGATGCGGCCGCCGCTCGGCGAGGTCGGCAATGTCCAGCGCGGCCATCAGTTGGGCAGCGCGGCCCGGGTCGGCGCCCTGCCCGGCCGCCAGTGCCGGCAGCGCGAGGTTGGCGGCCACGGTCAGCGCGTCGCTCAGGTGCAGGCGCTGGGGCACCACGCCCAGGGTGCTGCCACGCCACGCGTCCAGGGCCCGTGCAGCCAAGCCACCAAGCCGGGTGTCCGCCACGATCAACTCACCTTGCTGCACGCGCAGCAAGCCCGCAAGCAAGGCCAGCAGCGTGGACTTGCCCGAGCCGGAGGCGCCGCGCAGCAGCAGGTGGCATCCAGCGGGCAGCGCGAAGTCGGCGTACGCGATCCCCGGCCCGTCGGCGTAGCAGTGGCGAAGGCCGCTCCAGGCCAGCATCACTTCGCCAACTGCTTGAAGCTGGCCATGAACTTGTCCACCTTGCCGGCCACGACGAAGGCGCAATAGCCCTGGTCCGGGTTGCGGGCGTAGTAGTGCTGGTGGTAGGCCTCGGCCGGATGGTAATTGACTTCAGGCTGCAGTTCCGTGACCACATGACCGGCGTGGTGGGCGTTCGCCTCGTTCCACACCTCGGCTGCCAGCTCCCGCTGCGCCTCTGAGTGCCAATAGATGCCGGAGCGGTACTGGGTGCCCACGTCGGCGCCCTGGCGGTTCAAGGTGGTGGGGTCATGGATGGTGAAGAACACCTCCAGCAACTCGCGCAAAGAAACCACGGCAGGGTCGAAGTCGATGCGCACGGCTTCGGCATGCCCGGTGTTGCCGCTGCACACCTGCTCGTAGTTCGGGTTG
>JBBIVU010000105.1:0-10861 GCA_037439585.1 Roseateles sp.
CGGTGCGCACAGGGCCTGCAGCAGCGCCGCGCCATGAGCAACGCCGCCCGGCGGCGGCAGCAGCACGACGGGCAACGGGCCCGCGAGGCTGAACCGGTCGAACACGCCATCGGGCGCACCCGCCGAGGTGTGCGCAGGATTCAGCGGCAGGCCGTTCCAGGCGCCCCAGGAGCGGCCGCCGGCATCCAGCACCGCGACCTCCAGCACCAGCCGGCGCATGGCGTTGGGGTCGCGCGCCAGGTCGAGCGCGAAATCCGCCAGCGTCGGGGCCGTGGCCTGCGTGGCCATGCCGGCAGGCGGCGGGCCTGCGGTGAAGACGCAGGCGCCACCGGCGTCGACCCGTGCAACGTACACCGGCAGGTCGGCCACACCGCGCGGCTGAGGCGACGGGGCAGGCGGCTGGATGCGGGGCGACGTGATCCACACCACGTCCCCATCCGCCAGGCTGGCCGGGGCTGCCACGCTGGCACCCAGCCGCACCGTGAACACCACCTGCAGGTTGCCTGCCGCGCCCGGGTGACGGGCCAGCAGCCGCAGCGCCGGGCTGCCCCCGCGCGCATGGCCGTCGGCATACGGCGCGGGGCCGGGCTGCGTGGTGGCCAGGTCTGCCGGCGGGTAACGGCCCGCCAGCGGCCGGAACACGCGGCTCACGTACAAGCGCTGGCCGCCCTCGCCGAAAAAGCTGCGCGCGGCCTGCCAGAGGTAGTTCACGCTCGGGGCGGGCGCGAAGGCCAGCGCTTGCCCGCCGCCATGGCGGCGCTCGAAGTCGGCCAGGCTCGTGAGCAGCTCCGGCACCTCCGTCACGGGGCCGTAGCGGCAGGGGCCGACGAAGCCGGCCGTGCTGGTGCCGACGCCTTCGATGGCACGGGCCCGGAAGGACACCTCTTCGACAAACACACCGGGGGCAAGGTACTCGGGCATGGCCGTCTCCTGGCAGTCTTCGTTGGCCTCAGGGCCGCACGCCGGGCGCCTGCACGGCCATGCCGGCCGAGCGGCGCGAGAGGTAGGTTTCCAGAGCCAGCAGTTCGGCGCCATCCCAATCCCACACGGTGGCGCGCACGCCGCTCAGGCAGCCGCGCAGGCGGCGCTGCAGGCTGCCCAGGGCCTGCCATTCCAGGCGGAAGACGGGGTAGTCGTCCACATGCCCCTGCGGGATGAGGCTGCCGCCCAGGCGCAGCCCGGCGCGCTCGTCATGACACTGGGCACAGGAGAGGTTGAGCGCACCGATTCGGGTGGTGAACAGCTGCTGCCCACGGGCGGCGGCGGCATCCAGCTCGGGGCCGCGCGGGGGCTGCAGCAGCAGGCCGCGGGACTGCTGCGCAACGAGGGCCGCCAGCGCCAGCAGCGGCTCGGCCTCGGGCGCCCAGGCGGGCTGCTGCTGGTGGCGCACGCGGCAGCGCTGGATGCGGCCTGGCAGGTCGATCAGCCCGTGATCCCATGCCGGGTAGCGTGCTGCCGCGCCGCGCAGCGTCTCGGGCTCGCCGTGGCAACTGGCGCAAGACTTCTGGCCTTCACGCCACAGCTCTTGCCCCTGGGCCAAGGCCAGTTGCGCGGGGTGCTGGGTGTCGTCGGCCTGCAGCGTGCGCAAGGCTGGGCTCATGGTGTCGCGGCCGGAGCGGCGGTCGCCGGCGTGGGCCACGAAGCCGCACAGCCACAGAGGTACCAAGACCCAGAGCGCGCGTGCAAGCGCCTGGCCTCGGAGCCTGTGTGCCGCTGTGGCGGTGTTCATGGGCCGACGTTCAGTGCGCGTGTCTCGCGGTGCTCGAAACCGTTGTCGCCACGCCAGACGAAGCTCAGCTCGCCCGCCTTGCCCGCCGCCATCCAGAAGGCCAGGTAGGGGTTGGCGGAGACAGCGGCGAACAGGTCGGCGGCGAAGACGAGTTCGCCGTCCAGCCGGCACTCGAAGCGGCGCACGAGGTCACGCGCCAGCCGTGCGCCTTCGTCGCTGCTGCGGTAGCCGGTCTCCATCGCGTGGGCCACGGTGGCACGCAGCTCGAAGGGTTGGCCCGCCCGGACGACGGCGGGCAGCGTGATGACGGCGCGGGTGGCGGCCACGGTCAGGGCTCCACGCAGGCGGCCAGCGTGACGATGACGTCCACCCCCGCCTGCCAGCAGCGCCCGTCTGCGGCCTTGGCCACCGCAACGATGCGCTGGCTGCGGGCCAGGCGCATGCGGGTGCTGAACTCCGGCGTCGCCACCGCTGCGCCGAAGGCGGCGTGCACCACCTCCGGCTCGGGGTTCAGCGGCGTGAACAGGGCCAGCCCCACCACGGGCTCGTTCGCAGCCACGCGCACGGGCACGGCGTTGCCGTTCTCCACCAGGGCGGCGATGTCGATCTTCAGCGCACCCACCTCGGGCTCACGCCCTGCCCAGGCGCGGATGGCAGCCCGCATGGCCTCGTCGCTGGCCTGGGCGACTGGCAACAGCGCCAGGGCCGCTGCGCCCACGAGGAGCTCACGCCGCTTCATGGCTTGGCCACCGTGCCGAGGTAGGCCACGAGGTCGTCAAGCTGGCTTTCCGTCAACGCCGCCCGGCCGGCCCAGGCGGGCGCCACCTCGCGCAGGCCCTCGGTGGCGCGGAAGGGCGGCATGACGGTGGAAGGGTTGAAACGGCGCATGTCGGCAATGCGCTCGCGCAGGCCCTGGGGCGACAGCCGTGCGGCCACGGCGTCCAGCGGGGGCGCGAGGTTGCCCTGGTTGGGGTCGCCCGCGGCGTGCAGCGCGTGGCAGAGCAGGCACAGGCTCTGCGTGCGGTCGGCCAGCAGGGCCCGGCCGCGCTCCACGTCGCCCGCGTGCGCGCTGGCTGCCCACAGCAGCACCAGCAGCGCACGCATCACCGGCATCAGGCCAGCGAGTGCTTGCGCAGCGGCAGGTCGCGCACGCGCTTGCCGGTGGCCGCGAAGATGGCGTTCAACACCGCCGGCGCAGCCACGGCAATCGTGGGCTCGCCCACGCCGCCCCAGAAACCGCCGGACGGCATGACGAGGGCCTCGACGGCCGGCATGTCCGCCATCTTCAGCACCGGGTAGGTGTCGAAGTTCTGCTGCTCCACGCGGCCGTCCTTGATCGTGATCTCGCCGAACAGCGCCGCCGACAGGCCGTAGACGAAGCTGCCCTCCACCTGCGCCGCGATCTGCTGCGGGTTGACGGCGTGGCCGGGGTCGGTGGCGGCCACGATGCGGTGGATCTTCAGCTCACCCTTTTTGCTCACCGACACCTCGGCGCAGGCCGCCACGTAGCTGCCGAAACCCATGATCTGCGCCAGCCCCAGGTGGCGGCCCTTGGCCCTGGGCTTGCCCCAGCCCGCCTTGGCCGCCACGGCGTTCAGCACGGCCAGGTGCTTGGGCGAGTTGGCCAGCAGCTCGCGCCGCAGCTCCAGCGGGTCGCGCTTGGCGGCCACCGCCACTTCGTCGATGAAGCACTCCAGGTAGATCGCGTTCTGGTTGAGGTTCACGCCGCGCCAGAAGCCTGGCGGCACCGGCGGGTTGCGCATGGCGTGGTCGATCAGCAGGTTGGGCACCGCGTAGCCCAGCGCGCCTTCGGCGCCCCCGGCGTTCAGGCCCTGGAACACCACGGGGTCTTTACCGTCCTTGATGTTCTGCGGGAACAGGCCCGCGATGATGCTCTGGCCCGAGATGCGCATGTGCAGGGCCGTGAGCTTGCCCGCCGCGTCCAGGCCCGCCGTGAGCTTGCACTGGGTGACGGGGTGGTAGCGGCCGTGGGTCATGTCCTCCTCACGGCTCCAGATCAGCTTGACGGGCGTGCCCGGCAGCGCCTTGGCGATGAGGACGGCCTGGCGCACCCAGTCATGCACCGCACCGCGCCGGCCGAAGCCGCCGCCCAGGTGCAGCTTGTAGACCTCGCACTGCGCCGGCGGCAGGCCCGAGGACTCGGCCGCCGCGGCCAGCGCCGCCTCGCCGTTCTGCGTGGGCGTCCACACCTCGCAGCGCTCCAGCGCCCCAGCCTTTGCGGGCGTGATGAGGACGGTGGCGTTCATCACCTCCATCGTGGCGTGGTTCTGGTGAGGCGCGCTGTAGACAGCCTCCACCCGCCTCGCTGCCCCCGCCAGTGCGGCGGCCACATCACCCTGGGCGCTGCCCACGGCGGCGTCGTTCGCATCGAGGCCGGCCTTCAACGTGGCGGACACCTCGGCGCTGCCGAGCTTGGCATTGGGGCCCTCGTCCCAGACGATGGGCAGGGCCTCCAGCGCCGTCTTGGCACGCCACCAGGTGTCGGCCACCACGGCCACGGCGGTGTCTCCCACCTTCAACACCTTCTTCACGCCCGGACGGCCTTCGATGGCCGCCGCGTCGAAGCTCTTGAGCGTGCCGCCAAAGACCGGACAGTCCTTGATGGCGGCGTTCAGCATGCCGGGCAGCTTCAGGTCCATGCCATAGACCTGGGAGCCGTCGACCTTGGGCTTGGTGTCCAGCCGCTTGAGCGGGCGGCCGGCAAGCTTCCATGCCGTGGCGGGCTTGAGCTGGATGTCGGCCGGCGCGGCCAGTTGGGCGGCCTCCGACGCGAGCTGGCCGTAACTCAGGCGCTTGCCGGCGTGCTGCACCCAACCCGAGGCCGTCGTGCATTCCACGACCGGCACCTTCCACCGGTTGGCTGCCGCCTGGATGAGCAGGGCACGCGCCAGCGCCCCGCCCTTGCGCACGTACTCGTTGGACTCGCGGATGCCCCGGCTGCCCCCCGTGCTCATGCTGCCCCACGCGCGGTTGCGTGCCAGGTTCTGGCCCGGCGTGGGGTACTCCGTCCTCACCTTGGCCCAGTCGCATTCCAGCTCCTCGGCCACCAGCTGGGCCAGGCCAGTGAGCGTGCCCTGGCCCATTTCCGAGCGGGCGATGCGGATGACGGTGGTGTCGTCCGGCAGCACCTGCACCCAGGCGTTCAGTTCGGGCGCGGCACCGGTCTCGGCCAGGCCGGGCACGTGAAAGCCCACCATCAAGCCGCCGGCGGCGGCCGACGTGGCGTGCAGGAAGCTCCGCCGATTCAGCACCGCGCTCATGCCTGGCTCCCTTCGATGACGATGGGAATCTGCTTGCGCTGCACCTGGCCGGCAGCCAGGTGAATGGCCGCACGCACGCGGTTGTAGGTGCCGCAGCGGCAGATGTTGGTGATGGCGGCGTCGATGTCGGCGTCCGTCGGTTTGGGCTTGTCTTTCAGCAGCGCGGCAGCCGCCATCAGCATGCCGCTCTGGCAGAAGCCGCACTGGGGCACGTCCAGCGCGTCCCAGGCCTTCTGCAGCGGATGACTCGCGTTGGGTGACAGGCCCTCGATGGTGGTGATCTTCTGCGTGGCTTGCAACGCCGAGACCGGCATCACGCAACTCCGCACGGGCGTGCCGTCGATGTGCACCGTGCAGGCGCCGCACTGGGCCACGCCGCAGCCGTACTTGGTGCCCGTGAGGCTGAGCTGCTCGCGCAGCACCCAGAGCAGCGGTGTCTCGGCTTCCGCCTCGAACTGCATCCGCTTGCCGTTGACCGTCAATTCCGCCATGCCTGCCCCTTCTGATCCGCCAAAGTCGGCGGCCGCAGGCAGCCTATCAGCTGAGGGGCCGCCGTGTCATTCGGTATGACGCTGACCCCACCATGCCCTCAGGCCACACAGGGCGGGTCCGACGCACTCAGGCTGGCTCGGCAATGCGGTAGCCCACCCCGGGTTCGGTCAGCAGCACACAGGGCTCGCCGGGGTCGGCTTCCAGCTTGGCGCGCAGCTGGGCCATGTAGAGGCGCAGGTAGTGGGTCTGCTCCGTGGCATCGGGGCCCCACACGTCGGCCAGCAGGCGGCGGTGCGTGACCACCTGGCCCGCCTGCCGCACCAGCCGCGCCAGCAGCTTGAACTCGGTGGGCGTGAGGCGCACGTCGGCGCCGTCGAGCCGCACGCGGTGGGCGGCGAGGTCCACCTCCAACCCGGCACGGCGGTACAGGGTGATGGCGGGCTGGGCGACGGTGCCCCGGTGGCGCAGCGCCACACGCAGCCGGGCCAGCAGCTCACCGATGCCGAAGGGCTTGACGAGGTAGTCGTCCGCGCCCGCGTCCAGCAGGCGGATCTTCTGCCCCTCCACCTGCCGGGCCGAGATGACGATGAGCGGCGTGGCGCGGTCGCGGCGCAGCGCCTGCAGCAGCTCCTCGCCGTCGCCGTCGGGCAGACCGAGGTCCAGCAGCACCGCATCGAGCGGGCCGGCGTGGGCCAGCTGCGCGCGGGCATCGGCCAGGCTGGCAGCGGCGAGCACGTCGTAGCCCTCCACCGCCAGCGCCTCGCGCAGCGTGACGCGCAGTTCGCGGTCGTCTTCCACCAGCAGCAGCTTGAGGCTCATGGCAGGGCCTCCGGAATGGCCGGTGGGTCGCGCAGCGGCAGGCGGCATTCGAAGCTGCAGCCGCCATGGCCGCGCGGGCGCAGGCTCAGCCGGCCTTGGTGCGCCTCGGCAATGGCACGGCACACGGCCAGCCCCACACCGGCGCCAGCCGGGCGCTGGGCGAACGCGGCCAGGTCACCGCGCTGGAAGGCGTCGAACACGCGGCTGCGCCAGGCGGGCGCGATGCCAGGCCCGCGGTCGCGCACGGCCCACATCACCTCGGGGCCCAGGCGGCGCACGACCAGTTCGACCGGCGCCGGGCTGGGGCTGTACTTGAGGGCGTTGTCCAGGAGGTTGTCCAGCAGCTGAGACATGAGGGCCGCATCACACCACAGCAGCGGCAGGCCGGGCTCCACACGCGCCTTCACGCGTGCGCCGTCCGGGCGGCGGCGCACGCGGCGCAGCGCGGCGCCGACGATCTCCTCAGCCGACTCCCAGTCGCTGCGCAGCGCCGCACGGGGGGCCCCGAGACGGGCCAGTTGCAGGGTGTTGTCGGTCAGGCGCACCAGCCGCGTGGTCTCGTCCACGATGCGGCCCGCCAGCTCGTCGCGCTGGGCCGTCGACAGCCGCTCCCCCTGGGCCTGCAGCGCCGAGGCGGCCCCCATGATGGTGGCCAGCGGCGTGCGGTAGTCGTGCGAGATGGCAGCCAGGAAGGCGTTGCGGGTGGCCTGGGTTTCGGCCTGCTCGCTGGCAAGGCGGGCTTCGTCCTGCACGCGGCGGCGCTGCAGGGCCAGGCCCATCTGGTCACACAGGGCCTGGGCATGGGCGAGCTGGTCGGCCGGCAGCCCATGCATGCCCAGGCCTCGCAGCGTCACGGCGCCCAGGGCCGCCTCGCGGCCCCGCAACGGCAGGTAGAGGTCGGGCTCCTCGGCATGGTGGTCGGTGCCGGGGCCCAGGGCCCGGCCGCAGTTGGTGCACAGCTGCAAGCCGGCCAACGCATTCGCGTCGGGGTCACCAAGCACGATGTCCTGTGCCCCGGGCGCAGGGCGCAGCAACGCCGCTGTCGGCCGGCCTGCAAGCCGGGAGACCGCCTGCAGCAGCTCGTGCGCATGAGCCTCGGGCAGATCGGCGTCGCGCATCAGGTCGCCGAATTCACGCAGGGCCCGCTCCAACTGGGCCGCCCGCTGCGCGGCACGCAAGCTCTCCCACGCCTGGCGCAGCCTCCAGCCCGCCCAGGCCAGCGCCATCAACGAGCCGACAGCGATCCAGGGCAGGAACTGGACAAGGGGGCGGGGAGCCATGGGCTGCGGAGTTTAGGGGGCAGACCCCTCGGCCCCTGCTGCCTGAAGCAGCGCGGGCGGGGTCAGGCGCTCTTTCACCAGGCCCGCCAGCAGCACGTCCACCAGGGTGCCGCCCTGGCCTGCCGTCTGGCCGCCAGCCACGAGCACCTCCGGCACCAGCTGCACGCCTGCGCCGGCCAGCGCCTGGGCCACCTGCACCATGGCGTAGTTGCCCGACTCCATGGAGCCGATCTTCTGGCGGATGACCTCCGCTTCGGCCTCGCCAATGGCCAGCGTGCGGCCGGCTTCGGCCTGGCCGGTGACGCGCGTGACTTCGGCGTCGGCCTCGGCGGTGATCTTCTTGGAGCGTGCCGCGCCGTCGGCCGTTTTCACCGCCGCCTGGGCGCTGAACTCGGCGATCGCCACCTTGCGCTCGGCGTCCACCACCTGGGCCTGGGTGCGGGCCAGGGCCGTGGCCTGCTCCAGCTGCTGGCGCACGCCTTGCGCTTCCATCTGCGTCTCGAAGGTGACCTTCTCCTGCTCGGCCAGCTTGCGGTCGGTCAGCGTCTTCATCAGCTCGGCCGGCGGCACGATGTCGCCGATCAGCGTTTCCACCGCGCCCACGTCGTAGGCCTTGAGGGCGGCCGAGATGGCGGCCTTGGCCTCGGCCTGGCGCTCGCTGCGCTTCTTCAGGAAGTCGATGACGTCCGAGTTCTGCGCCGCGTTGCGGAAGTAGTTGCCAATGGTGGGCTCCAGCACCTGCGTGACCAGCGCCTCCATGCTGCCGAAGCGCGCGATGACCTTGGGGGCGTCGTTGCGCGGGATGTGGATGATCTGGCTCACGTCCAGGTTGAAGGTGAAGCCGTCGGCCGAGCGCACGGTGATGGTCGAGAGGTTGGCGTCCAGCTTGTGCGCCTCGGTCTTGCCCGTGGCCCAGTTCAGCACGACGTTGGCCGTGGGCACCACGCGCACCTTGTGGGTGTAGGTGTTGATGGCGTACTTGCCGGGGTCCAGCACGTCCACCCACACGCCCTTCTCACCCTTGCGAACCATGTTGGCGTGGCGGAAGCCCTCGCCCGTGACGTCCACCCCCGCCTTGCCGACGAAGGCCACCACCACGCCCACCGAGGCGATGGGCACCTCGGTCATGTCGATGATCTCGACGGTGGCGAACAGCGGGTTGATGAAGTAGCGGCCCGCCAGCAGCACCTGCTCCTGCAGGCCCTTGGTGCCGCCGGCGTTCACGAAGGCCTGCGGGTCCTGGAACAGGTTGTGGCCGGGCACCTCGGGGCCGGCGATCTCACCCGTGGTGAGCGAAGCGCCTTCCCGCGTGGTGACGATGCCGACCTTGTTGTCCGGCACGTCCGTCACCGGCACCTGCGTCACGCGGAACAGCCCGGGGTTGATGCGGTACTTGCCCTGCGGAATGACGGTCATTTGAGGGCCGCGCTCGCCGCCGCCCTCCATGAAGGCACGGGCGTCCTGGAAGCTGTCGCAAGCGACAGCTCGGCCGATGACGCGGCCACCAGCCAGAGGACGGCCGTCGCGGGCTTCCACGATGCCGATACGGCCCGGCTCGATGACGGTCATGCGCTCCAGGTGCACCGTGAACAGCAGCGTGTTGATGCGCCAGGCACCTGGCGGCACCACGGTGGTCTGCAGGCCGCGCTCGCCGCCAGCGAGGAAGGCGCGGGCGTCCTGGAAGTTGTCGCAGTCCACATGGCGGGCCAACACGCGGCCATCGGGCAGTGGCAGGCCGTCGCAGGCCTCGACGATGCCGATGGCATCGTCCGGCACCACGGTGAACTTGACGAGCTCGACCTGGTACTGCCACGGCCACAGGCCCAGGTGCAGGCCGGGCGCTAGCGTGTCGGCCTGCAGGCCGGCCTCGCCGAACAGCGCCACGATGCGGCCAGGGGGAAGTTCGCGGTGCTTGCCGAACAGCACGAAGCCCTTGGTGACGGTGCCGATGGAGTCGTCCGGCACGATGACGAAGCCGAACAGGCGCAACGTGCGCTTGTAGAAAACCAAGGCCAACAAAACGGCAGCAGCCAGGGCAGCAAGCCAGGGATGAGCGGCCGGAAAAAGCAGGAGGTCCATGCGGAGCACCAGTGGTGAAGAGGCCCACACTGTGTCCACCGCGCCGTTAGGAGCGCATAAGGACGCCTGTGCAAAAAGGGCCACCCCGGTCACGACGCACCCGGGCTCCAACCGCCACCCACACAGGCAAGAGGCGCGGGCGACGCGAGGCTCCCCGCGGCTGGAGGCCGGAAAATGCGCGCCATGGACAGCGCCCAGGTCCTGAAGAAACCTGGGCGCTCGTTTGACTGTCTTGGCCTGCCCGGAGGGACTCGAACCCCCGACCTGCTGCTTAGAAGGCAGCTGCTCTATCCAGTTGAGCTACGGGCAGACAGGCGGATTAGATCAGCACGTTGATGATGGCGTCGCCGATGCCCATCAGCGCGGCACCCGAGATCAGGCCGGCGCAGATGGGCTCCATGCCTTCGACCCAGATGCGGTGGCCCGTCGTGCCTTCCTGCTTGTGCTTGCGGGCCTTGTACCAGAACAGCAGCGCGCCCAGGAACATCATGAAGGTGGCCTGCGGCGGCAGCGTGACGCCCAGGCCGATGGCCACAGCCGACAGGCCGGACTTGCCCTTGGTGACGATGCGGGCGATCTCGATGGCGATGGCCGCCACGGCCGCCACGGCCATGGAGATCAGCGCGGACGATGGCAGGCTCTTGAGGCCCTTGGCGATGATGTCGGCCACGCCCTTCCACTGCAGCGCAGCGGGGAAGCCGAACTGGTCGGACACCATGCCTGCCACCGACACGGCGCCGCTGGCGTCGGTCTTGATGAACAGCAGGAAGAACAGCGGCACGCACACCAGCACGCCGGCGAGGTTGCCGATGATGTGGCCGATGGCCTGATGGCGCGGCTTGCCGCCGAGCATGTAGCCGGGCTTGATGTCCGACAGCAGGTTGGCGGCGTTGGAGGCGATTTCGGCCGTCATGCCCGCGGGCAGCAGGTTGGAGCCGGGGTTGGTGCGGTCCAGCGCGCCCATGCTGAACTGGGTGATCTTGGCGAGCGAGCCGGTGGGCGTCCACGACGTCAGCGCCATGGAGTTGGTGCAGATCACGGTCAGCACGAAGATCAGCGGCAGCGAGATGAACGCGAGCAGCCACGGCACGTTGAAGAAATGGTGGCTCACCCAGGCACCCAGCACGGCCATGATGGGCAGGCCCACGAACGAGACGCCCAGCGGAAGCTCGATGTGCTTC
>JBBIVU010000106.1:0-10810 GCA_037439585.1 Roseateles sp.
AACATGCGGCTGGTGTCACCGTGCCAGCCGTCCTTGATGACGGTGACGTCGATGTTCACGATGTCGCCGTTCTTCAACGGCTTGTCGTTCGGGATGCCGTGGCACACCTGATGGTTGATCGAGGTGCAGATCGACTTCGGGTACGGGATGTAGCCCGGCGGGCAGTAGTTCAGTGGCGCCGGGATGCCCTGCTGCACATGGACGATGAAGTCGTGGGCGAGTTTGTCGAGTTCGTTGGTCGTGACACCGGGCTGGACATGGGGCGTGAGCATGTCGAGCACTTCGGACGCCAGGCGCCCGGCGATGCGCATGCCTTCGATGTCGGCAGCGGTCTTGATCGTGATGGCCATGGGGCGATTATCCGGTCGCTTCATCACCCACCGTGCGGCCCGCGGGGTATTGCGATGGCGGGCCGAACGCCGGGCCTGCCAAGGGCCAGAGGCCCATGGCCTTCCGTAGGCACAAGCAGTCCGCAGGGACTGCTTGTGTCCGACTCCAGTTCCCAAGCCGGCCCGTCGAGGCGATGTGCTTGCGGCTCAATGCCGCAGGCATCGCCGTCCCCACGGGGGACCGACCAGACTCGCTCGCGTTCAGCGACGCGAGGCTGGGCGAGGGGCAGTGTCAATCTGCCCAGACAACCGTGCCGGTCACCCAGGTGGCCAGCACCACCAGGCCGAAGGCGATGCGGTACCAGGCGAAGGCCACGAAGGTGTGGCTGGACACGTAGCGCAGCAGCCAGCGCACGCAGGCCCAGGCAGCCAGGAAGCTGACGACGAAGCCCACCGCGAACATCGGGAAGTCGGCCATGGACAGCGCGTGGCGCTCCTTCCAGAGGCTGTAGCCGCCGGCCGAGATCAACGTCGGGATGGCGAGGAAGAAGGAGAAGTCGGTGGCTGCCTTGCGCGAGAGGCCCAGCAGCATGCCGCCGATGATGGTGGCGCCCGAGCGGCTGGTGCCGGGGATCATGCCCAGGCACTGCACCAGGCCCACCTTGACGGCGTCCAGCGCCGTCATGTCGTCCACGCTCTGGATGCGGGGCTGCGGCTTGGCCACCTTTTCCACCCACAGGATGATGAGCGCGCCCACGATGAAGGCGCCGGCCACGACCGGGGCATTGAACAGGTGCGCCTTGATGGCCTTGTAGACCGTCAGGCCCACGATGGCGGCCGGCAGGAAGCCCAGGAACACGTTCAGCACGAAGCGGCGCTGCTTGTCGCTGCTGGCCAGGCCGCCGAGCGCTTCGCGGATGCGCGCCCAGTAGACGATGAACACGGCCAGGATGGCGCCGGTCTGGATGGCGATGTCGAACACCTTGGACTTGGCGTCCGTCAGGCCCAGCAGGTTGCCGGTCAGGATGAGGTGGCCGGTGGACGAGATGGGCAGGAATTCCGTCAGCCCCTCGACGATGCCCATGAGGGCGGCTTTGACCAGCAGGATGACGTCCACGTATTGGCTCCAGACAGCAGGGGATTGCAAAAAGGCGGCGCAGTGTAGCCAGCGCCCAAGGCAGTACCTTGCCGTCAACTGGCCCCGGCGGATACATTACTGACTCACCGGTCATTAACGCTTTCACCTTGGCCATCCAGCCCCCCCGCCAACGCCGCAAGGACGCCCGCCCGCAGGAACTGCTGGAGGCCGCGCTGGCGCTGTTTTTGGAGAAGGGCTTCGCTGCCACGCGCAGCGAAGAGATCGCCGCCCGCGCTGGCGTGGCCAAGGGCACGCTCTATCGCTACTACCCCAGCAAGGACGAGCTGTTCAAGGCCATGGTGCGCGACAACCTGTCCGTGCACATCGCCGAGTCCGCCGCGCAGGCCGCCCAGTACCAAGGGCCGATTGCCGACCTGCTGCGCGAGATGATGCGCGCCTGGTGGGCCAAGGTGGGCCATGGCAACGCGGGCGTGGTGTGCAAGGTCATGATGGTGGAGGCGCGCAACTTCCCGGAGCTGGCGCGCTTCTACGTGGAGGAGGTCATCACCCCGTCCAAAGCCCTGATCGGCGGCCTGGTCGAGCGCGGCATCCGGTCCGGCGAGTTCCGCACCGTGCCCGTCGAGGCCACGGTGCACATGCTGATTGCGCCCATGCTCCACATGCTGCTGCACGAGCATTCGTTCGGTGAGCTGGATGGCTGCCACCAGTCGATGAGCGCCGAGGAGTTGCTGGAGGCTCAGATGGCCCTGCTGCTGCATGGCCTGCTGGCCGGGCCGCTGCGCACCTAGAATTTTGGTTTTCAGCCCGCCGTACTGCGCCCCTCGGAGAACAAGATGAATCTCGAACAAGCCCGCTTCAACATGATCGAGCAGCAGATCCGCCCCTGGGATGTGCTCGACCCCAGCGTGCTGGAACTGCTGCGTGTCGTGCACCGGGAAGACTTCGTGCCCGCAGCGCACAAGCACCAGGCTTTTGTCGACATCGAACTGCCCCTGACCGCCACCCGCCGCATGCTGGCGCCCAAGGTCGAGGCCCGCTTGTTCCAGGAGCTCAAGGTGCAGCGCCACGAGAAGGTGCTGGAGATTGGTGCCGCCACGGGTCATCTGGCTGCTCTGCTGGGCCACAAGGCGCAGCGTGTGGTCGCCGTCGAGGCCGACGCCGCTCTGGCAGCGCAAGCGCAGGTCAACCTCAGGCAAGCGGGTGTGCACAACGTGCTGGTGCTGAACCAGGATGGCGCCGCTGGCGTGGCTGCCGAGGAACCCTTCGATGCCATCCTGCTGTCGGGTTCGGTGGCGGCCGTGCCGCAGGTGCTGCTGAACCAGCTCAAGGTCGGTGGTCGCCTGGCAGCCATCGTGGGTGGCGGGCCGGTGATGCGCGCGGTGCTGGTCACCCGCACCGGCACCAGCGACTTCCGCACCGTGGAGATGTTCGACACGGTGGCTGATCGCCTGCCGGGCTTCGCCGAGGCCCCGGCCTTCTCGTTCTGAGCGGGATGCAGCCCGTCGCCCGAAAACGACCGTTGCTGCCTGCGTGCTCGCAGGTCGTCGCATGGCTTCAGTCACCGGCGGGCTTTGCACCTATAAAGCTGGCTGCGCCCAATTCATTGCACAAGCCAAGGAATCCCATGCCCCTCGCCCCCGCGTTCCGCCTGACCCTGCAACCGCTGGCCATCGCGGCCGGTCTCCTGCTGGCCGGTGTGGCGCAGGCCCAGAGTCTTCAAGAGCTGTACGACGCAGCACGCGGTTATGACGCTGCTTACCTGGCCGCCCGCGCCAGCGCGGATGCCGCCTCGGCACGGGCCGCCCAGGCGGACGCGCTGCTGCGGCCCACGCTGGGCTTGCAGGCGACCGGCACCCGGGCTCGCACCGACCCGCCCACCACCAGCACCATCAATGCCACGACCTTGACGGCCGGGCTGCAGGGCAAGTATTCGGTCTACAACGCCGCCAACACGCCCACCATCGACAAGGCCCGTCGCGGCTACGCCGTGGCACAGGCCGACCTCGAAGCAGCCGAGCAGGACTTGATCGTGCGCTTGGCAACCGCTTATTTCGACGTGCTGGCAGCCAAGGACGCGCTGTCCACCACCCGTGCCAACAAGGCGGCGATTGCCGAGCAGCTCGCTTCGGCCAAGCGCAATTTCGAGGTTGGCACGGCCACCATCACCGACACGCGAGAAGCCCAGGCCAAGTACGACCTGGCCGTGGCGCAGGAACTGGCTGCCGACAACGATCTGCGCGTCAAGCGTGTGACCTTGGACCAGTTCGTCGGCCGCGTGGGTGTGGAGCCCAAGGGCCTGGCCACGCCAGTGGCGCTGCCGGCGCTGCCGAGCCAGAACGTTGACACCTGGGTGGCGACCGGTGACGAGCAGCACCCTGCCATCCGCAAGGCTCGGCTGGGTCTGGAGGTCGCGCAGCTCGACACGCAGATCGCCCGTGCCGGTGAGCGGCCCACGCTGGATGCCAGTGCCAGCGTTGGTGGTCAAAACTTGCACAACAGCCTGAGCGGCACGCAGTCGTTGGCTTCGGGTGCGGGCACCACCAAGACGGCCAGCATCGGTCTGACGTTTGTCTACCCGATCTACACCGGTGGTCTGACGCAGAACCGCATCAGGGAGACCTTGGTGCTGGAAGAAAAGGCCCGCAACGACCTCGACTTCGCGCGTCGCAGCGTGTCTGAGGGCACGCGCCGCGCTTTCTTTGGCGTGCAGTCGCTGAAGGCCCAGGTGGCTGCCTACGAGGCGGCCGAGTCGTCCACCAAGCTGGCGCTGGAAGCCACCCAGTTGGGCTACAAGGTGGGCGTGCGCGTGAACCTGGATGTGCTGAACGCCCAGACCCAGCTCTACAGCACCCAGCGCGATCTGGCCAAGGCTCGCTACGACGTGGTCGTGAACAGCCTCAAGCTGCGCCAGGCTTCGGGCCAGTTGCGCCCCGAGGATCTCAGCGCCGTCAACTCGCTCCTGGCGAAGTAAGCAGCGCGACTGCGCCGCTGCACTGAACCCCGCCTCGGCGGGGTTTTTTATTGCCTGCGGCTTCAGCATGGGCCGACGGATGGTGGTTCAAACATTATGTTTTTTAATATAATGTCTACCATGCCGCGATCCCAACCCTTGAACCCAGAGCTGCTGCGCGCGGCAGCGGGTGAGGCCGTGGCGGCGTTGAAAGCCCTGGGCAATCCGGAGCGGCTTTTGTTGCTGTGCCAGCTGTCGCAAGGCGAACTCTGCGTGAGCGAGCTGGAGGCGGCACTGGCCATTCACCAGCCCACGCTGTCCCAGCAACTGGGCGTGCTGCGCCGCGAGGGTTGGGTGCACACGCGCCGCGACGGCAAGAAGATTTTCTACAGCGTGGGCGACGAGCGCCTGCTGAAGCTGCTGCAGACGCTCTACGCGCTCTACTGCCCCACAAAGGACGTGACATGACACTGAATTGGACGGATTTCACGCCAGGCCCTGCCTTTGCGGGCGGGTTGTTGATCGGTGTGGCCGCCGCGCTGCTGGTGCTGTTGGGCGGGCGAATCGCCGGCATCAGCGGCATCCTGGGCGGGATGCTGCGCCGCGTGCCTGGAGAGCGGGCTTGGCGGCTGGCCTTCCTGGGCGGGCTGGTGGCAGCGCCCTGGCTTTATGCCGCCATCGCCACACCACTGCACGCCCAGATCGACGCCGGCTGGGGCACGCTGCTTGTTGCCGGGCTTCTGGTGGGGGTTGGCACGCGGTACGGGGCTGGCTGCACAAGCGGCCATGGCGTGTGCGGGCTGTCGCGCCTCTCGTGGCGCTCAGCCGCTGCCACCGGGTCTTTCATGGCGGCTGGCTTCGTGACGGTCTTCGTTGCGCGCCATCTTTTTTGAGGAGCACGATGATGGGAACATGGGTGGGCGCGCTGGCTGGGCTGGTCTTCGGTCTGGGCCTGATCGTCTCGGGCATGGTCAGCCCTGCCAAGGTGCTGGGCTTTCTGGATCTGGCGGGCAGCTGGGACCCGTCCCTTGCGCTGGTGATGGGCGGGGCCATTGCGGTGGGACTGCCGGCCTTTGCGCTGGCGGCGCGCCGACGAGAGACCTTCCTCGGGTTGCAGATGCAGTTGCCCACTTCCGCGCTGATCGACCGCCGGCTGGTGGGCGGCAGCCTGATGTTCGGCGTGGGCTGGGGGCTGGCTGGCTTGTGCCCCGGACCGGCCCTGGTGGTGGCAGGCAGCGGTGACCTGAAGGCTCTGGGTTTCGTGGCGGCGATGCTGATGGGCATGGGGGTGTTCGAGTGGCTGGAGCGCGTCCGGGGCTGAGCCAGAATCAGCGCCCATGCTGTTCCTGCTCTCTCCTGCCAAGTCCCTCGACTACGACACCCCGACCCCGCCCGAACTGGCCGGCGCGCTGACGCGCCCCCAGTTCCTGGACGACACCGCCGCGCTGATCGATGTGCTGCGCATCCAGAGCGTGGCCCAGGTGCGGCAGCTGATGGACCTCTCCGAGCCGCTGGCCCAGCTCAACGTGGACCGCTACGCCGCCTGGCGCCCCCGCTTCACCGACCACAACAGCAAGCCCGCCGTGCTGGCCTTCAACGGCGATGTGTACGACGGCCTGGACGCCAACACGCTGAGCACCGACGACCTCGCCTGGGCGCAGGCGCATGTGCGCATGCTGTCGGGCCTGTACGGCATCCTGCGGCCGCTGGACCGCATGCAGCCCTACCGCCTGGAGATGGGCACGCGGCTGGCCACGCCCGCCGGCGCCAGCCTGTACGACTGGTGGGGCGACCGCCTGGCCGAACACCTCAACAAGCTGGTGCGTGGCGAGAAAGCGCCCGTCATCATCAACCTGGCCTCGCAGGAGTACTTCCGCGCGGTCGACCGCAAGGTGTTGAAGCCCAGGGTTGTTGAGTGCCAGTTCGAAGACTGGAAGAACGACAGCTACAAGATCATCAGTTTCTTCGCCAAGCGCGCCCGCGGCTTGATGGCGCGCTACGCCATCCAGCACCGCCTGGAAACGCCCGAAGGTCTCAGATCCTTCGATCTGGACGGTTATCGTCTGGCCCCCGAGGTGTCGTCCCCGGATCGACTGGTCTTCCGTCGCAAGCCATGAGCCAACAAGTCATCACCCCTGAGCTGTGTGAGTGGATCACCGAGCAGAGTGCTGCAGGCCATTCGTCCGAAAGCATCCTGGCGGCCATGCTGGGCAGTGGCTGGGATGAATCCATCTCCCGCCTGGCGCTGGCGCGCACGCTGGGCCAGTCGGCCACCTTGACGGCACCGCCCGGGGCCACCCTCGGCCTGCCCGAGCCGGCGCTGAACCGTTTCGCACCCGTCATCGACGCCGGCGACCGCCAGGTGAAGGTGCTGATGGCGCTGCGCCAGCCGCGCGTGGTGCTGTTCGGCGACCTGCTGTCCGACCGGGAATGCGACGACATCATGGCGCTGGCAGGCAAGCGCCTGGCCCGCTCAGAAACCGTGGCCACGGGCGCCGACGGCAGCGAGGTGAATGCCGCACGCACCAGCGATGGCATGTTCTTCGAGCGCTGCGAAACCGACCTGATCCGCCGCGTGGAGGCTCGCATCGCCACGCTGCTGCGCTGGCCGCTGGACCACGGCGAAGGCCTGCAGGTGCTGCGCTACCGCCCCGGCGCGGAATATCAGCCGCACTACGACTATTTCGAGCCCGCACACGTCAGCACGCCCAGCATCCTCAAGCGCGGCGGGCAGCGCGTGGGCACGCTGGTGATCTACCTCAACACCCCGACGGCTGGCGGCTCCACCATCTTCCCGGACATCGGGCTGGACATCGCACCCGTGAAGGGCAACGCCGTGTTCTTCAGCTACGACCGCCCGCATCCGTCCACGCAGACGCTGCATGGCGGCTCGCCGGTCATCGAGGGCGAGAAGTGGGTCGCCACCAAGTGGCTGCGCCAGGGCGTGTTCGTGTGAGCCCTGGCGGTTGGCCTTGGAGGGTGTTCAGGCCGAGAGGAGCTTGTGGATCAGCTCGGGCGTGCTGCCCGCTTGGTACTTCTTCATCAGCCGGCCTCGGTAGATGTCCACCGTGCGCGGGCTCACGCCCAGGCGGCGGCCGATGAGCTTGCTGGTTTGGCCTTCCACCAGCAGCGCGGCGATCTCGCGTTCGCGCGGCGTCAGCTCGGCGCTGATCTGGCGGCGGGCCGACAGGTCCTCGAAGCTCCAGATGCCGCGGGCGTGCGGGTCGGCCGGGTCCAGCGCGCGTCCGGTCACGTGGCACCAGAACAGCTCGCCGTTGCCCAGCCGGCGCATCACGCGGTCGTCTGCGTAGTGACCTTGCGTGTCCAGGCTGGCCACGATGCGTTCGCCGGTGCGCTCGAATTCGACGGCACTGGGGTACATCACCGCGAAGCTCAGTCCCACGAGCTGCTCGCGCGTGGCGCCGAACATGGCCAGCACGCGCTCGTTGCAGTCCACGATCTGGCGCTGGGCGGAGAGCACCAGGCCGATGGGGGCGAGCAGGAAGGCGCTGCGGTAGTCGAGGGCGGCGGGTTCCACTTAGGCGATCTTGCGTAATCGACTTTTTGAGGGGCGCGATAGTACCCTTGCGGGCGTTGCCAACCGCAGGAGACAGACGGCATGAACAAGGTGTACCCGAGCGCTGAAGAAGCGCTGCGCGGCGTCGTGAAGGACGGGCAGTTGCTGGCCGTCGGGGGCTTCGGCCTGTGCGGCATTCCCGAGGCGCTGATCGCTGCGCTGCGCGACAGCGGCGTCAAGGATCTCACGGTCATCTCCAACAACGCCGGTGTCGACGGCTTCGGCCTCGGCCAGTTGCTCACCACGCGCCAGATCAAGAAGATGATCTCCAGCTACGTGGGCGAGAACAAGGAGTTCGAGCGTCAGTACCTGGCGGGCGAGCTGGAGTTGGAGTTCACGCCCCAGGGCACGCTGGCTGAAAAGCTGCGCGCCGGCGGTGCCGGCATCCCGGCGTTCTTCGTGCGCACCGGCGTGGGGACGTTGATCGCCGAGGGCAAGGAAACCCGCGAGTTCAACGGTGAGACCTACATCCTTGAAAACGCGCTGGTGCCGGACGTGGCCCTGGTCAAGGCCTACAAGGCCGACAAGAGCGGCAATCTCGTGTTCCGCCGCACGGCGCGCAACTTCAACCCTGCCGCGGCGATGGCGGGCAAGCTCACTGTTGTCGAGGTGGAGCACCTCGTCGAAACGGGTGAGATCGACCCTGACGATGTGCACCTGCCGGGTATCTACGTGCACCGCGTCGTGGTGAACGCCAACCCCGAGAAGCGCATCGAGAAGATGACCCTGTCGCCCAAGAAGGAGGCTTGAAGATGGCCTGGACGCAAGACCAAATGGCCGCCCGCGCGGCCCAGGAGCTGGAAGACGGCTTCTACGTGAACCTTGGCATCGGCATTCCCACGCTGGTGGCCAACCATGTGCCGGCGGAGAAGGAAGTCTGGCTGCAGAGCGAGAACGGCATGCTGGGCATCGGCCCCTTCCCGACGGAAGACGAGGTGGATGCTGACCTCATCAACGCCGGCAAGCAGACCGTCACCACGTTGCCCGGCTCCAGCATCTTTGGCAGCCACGACAGCTTCGCCATGATCCGCGCCGGCAAGATCAACCTGAGCATCCTGGGCGCGATGCAGGTCAGCGGCCAGGGAGACCTGGCCAATTGGATGATCCCGGGCAAGATGGTCAAGGGCATGGGTGGTGCCATGGACCTGGTGGCTGGCGTGAAGCGCGTCATCGTGCTGATGGAGCACGTCGCCCGCAAGAAGGACGGTACGGAAGACCTCAAGATCATCCCGCACTGCACGCTGCCGCTCACGGGCGTGGGCGTGGTGGACCGCATCATCACCGACCTGGGTGTCTTCGACGTGGTGCCCGGGGGCATCAAGCTTGTGGAGCTCGCCGAGGGGGTGACGCGCGAGTTCGCCCAAAGCAAGACGGGAGTTCCGTTGCTGTGACGTAAGGCCTGTCCTTCATCCCGGGTTCTGGGGCCTCGACGGGTCGGCGCAAGCGCCGGCCCTTTTTTTTTTGGGCTGCTGACCGGCCCTGGGCGGGCAGTGCGCCGGCCATCATCACGCCAGGGCTGGTGGGGCCGCAGACGACACGGCATGGACATCCTGCGGCCCTACACTTCGCCGCTTCGTTTTTTGCTGCCCGCCCGCTGGAGGCCACATGATCCGTTTCCATTTCCCGATAGTCATCATCGATGAGGACTACCGTTCAGAGAACACGTCGGGCCTGGGTATCCGTGCACTCGCGGAGGCCATCCAGAAAGAGGGCATGGAAGTGCTCGGCGTGACGAGCTACGGCGACCTGTCGCAGTTCGCGCAGCAGCAAAGCCGCGCCTCGGCCTTCATCCTGTCCATCGATGACGAGGAATTCACGCCAGGTCCCGAACTGGACCCGGCGGTGCTGAACCTGCGCAAGTTCATCGAGGAGATCCGCTTCCGCAACCCGGACATCCCGATCTACGTCTATGGCGAGACGCGCACCAGCCAGCACCTGCCCAACGACGTGTTGCGTGAGTTGCATGGCTTCATCCACATGTTCGAAGACACGCCGGAGTTCGTGGCCCGCCACATCATCCGCGAGTCGCGCAGCTACCTTGATGGCCTGGCTCCGCCGTTCTTCAAGGCCTTGATGGATTACGCGCAGGACGGTTCCTACTCCTGGCATTGCCCCGGCCACTCTGGCGGCGTGGCTTTCCTGAAGAGCCCGGTGGGCCAGATGTTCCACCAGTTCTTCGGTGAGAACATGCTGCGCGCCGACGTCTGCAACGCCGTGGAAGAGCTGGGCCAGCTGCTCGACCACACCGGCCCGGTGGCGGCCAGCGAGAAAAATGCGGCGCGCATCTTCAATGCCGACCACTGCTTCTTCGTCACGAACGGCACGTCCACGTCCAACAAGATGGTGTGGCACCACACCGTGGCGCCGGGCGACGTGGTCGTCATCGACCGCAATTGCCACAAGAGCAACCTGCACGCCATCATCATGTGTGGGGCCATCCCCGTCTTCATGACGCCGACGCGCAATCACTACGGCATCATCGGTCCCATCCCCGAAAGCGAGTTCAGCCCGGAGGCCATCCGCGCCAAGATCGCCGCCAATCCGCTGCTGGCGCACGTGGACCCCGACACCGTCAGGCCCTCCATCGTCACGCTCACGCAGAGCACCTACGACGGCGTGCTCTACAACACCGAGACCATCAAGAAGAAGCTCGACGGCTACATCCCGACGCTGCACTTCGACGAGGCTTGGCTGCCGCACGCAGCCTTCCACGATTTCTACGGCCAGTTCCATGCGATGGGCAAGAACCGCCCGCGGCCCAAGGAGGCCATGGTCTACGCGACCCAGTCCACGCACAAGCTGCTGGCGGGCATCTCGCAGGCCTCGCAGGTGCTGGTGCAGGATTCGCAGAGCGT
>JBBIVU010000107.1:0-10740 GCA_037439585.1 Roseateles sp.
CCACATCCCGGGCCCGACGCCCCCCCACCCACACCCCCCGCCGAGCCGCCCCCCCCAGCCCATCTGCCGGGCGACGTGCCCCGGACGCTCTACCTGCTGCGGGCACTGGCGCTGTGCGCCTTCCCGGTGGGCATCGTCATCGCTGGCGTCGCCGTGCTTCTGGGTCTGGACCAGGCCCAGGAAACCCTGCTCGCCCTGGAGGTGGGCAGCGTGCAGACGGCCGTGCTGGTGGCCGCCTTCGGCCTGTGGCTGCTGCTGGCCTGGTACACCAGCCGGCTGCTGCTGGACCGCCGCTTCAAGCCCGACACCCTGGGCGAATGCACACACCCGCACTTCGCCCGGGCACTGCGCCGCTGGCTGCCGCGCAGTCTGGTGCTGGGTGGCGGCCTGCCCATCGCGTGCTTTTTCCTGCTGCAGTCGCGCGAACGCGCCATCGGTGCTGTGCTGCTGGCCGTCACGCTGGGCCTGTACGCCTTCGTCTGGAACCGCCGCGCCTGGTTGCTCAGGCGGAGCGACAACTCGCTGATCGCCCGGCTGCTGCGCCTGGACGGCCGGCGGCAGGCTCTCGCCCAGATGGAACGCGAGGACCGCATGAGCACGCCGTCGCGCGTGCTCGTCGCGGGGGTGTTGGTGCTGCAATGGGCCATTTTCTGCGCCCTGCTCGCCTGGCCGGAAGCCACCGCCCGCGCCCTCGGCGCACCGGCACTCGTGCTGCTGGCCATGGGCAGTTGGATCGTGTTCGGCGGCATCGGCCTGACCTACCTGCCCAAAGCCCTGATCCGCGTGCCCCTCACGCCGCTACCCCTGTTGCTGTTCGTGGCCTTTGCCCCGCTGAACGACAACCACCGCGTGGCCGCACCCGAGCGCAGTGCCACCAGTTCCAACGCCAACCGCCAGCCTGCCGATGCCTGGGTGCAGAACTGGATGCGCACCGTGGGCGCCGATGGCAAGCGGCCGCTGGTGCTGGTGGCGGTGGCTGGCGGTGCCTCACGGGCGGCCTACTGGGGCAGTGCCTCGCTGGCACGCCTGCAGGACCTGGGCGAACAGCAGGGCGTCAATTTCGCCGACTCCGTGTTCGTCATCAGCGGCACCTCGGGGGGCGCCCTGGGCGCTGCAAGCTTCGTGGCAGCCCTGGACGCCCGCCGACAAACCGCCGATGCCGCCACCTGCACCCCCTGGAAACTGGTACGCGACTTCACCGGGCGCGATCACCTCGCCACCCCGGTGGGCTACATGCTCTACCCGGACATGGCCCAGCGCCTGCTGCCCGCGGCTTTCGCGGGTGCTGACCGTTCGCTGGCGCTGGAGGGTGTGTGGCAGCGCGACTGGCCCAAAGCCCTGGCCGCCCAGTGCCCACCGCTCGCCACGGCCCGCCCCAACCCCTGGGGTGAGCCACTGACCGCGCTGCGCGCGCGCGCCACCGACGCGCAGTGGCTGCCCCTGCTGGCACTCAACACCACGGCCCTGGCACGGGGCCAGCGTGTCTACCAGACCGATTTCCTGCTGCCCAGCGCCGACGGCATCGACCTGCTCGACCCCACCCTGGGCATTGACGTGGACCACCTGACCCTCGCGCAGGCGGTGCACAACAGCGCCCGCTTCCCCTACATCAGCCCGGCCGCAGCCGTCGCATTCAAGGCGCAGCACCAGGACGCCGACAACGACGACGTGGGCCCGGTGTGGGACCGCCTGGGCGATGGCGGCTACGTGGAGGCCAGCGCCACGCTGACGCTGTCCGACCTGCTGCGAGACCTGGAAGCCAGCGGCCGCCTCAAGGCCTGCAAGCCCGAGGACGACTGTGCCGCACAGGGCATCCTGGATCGCTCACGGCTGCGACTGGTGCTGCTGGTGAACTCGCCCTCGCAGGTGGACGACTGGCTGTGCCGAGATGCCCCCACCGCCGCCGAGGCCCAACCGCTGGACGGCCGTCGCTACCAGGCGAGAAACATGCGGCTCAACGAAGTGATGGCGCCGCCCCTGGGCATGTTGAACGGCAACGATGCGCGCGGGCGCGATTCGGCCGTCGATCTCATCAAGCGCATCGGCGGCTGCGGCCAGGTGGCCGAGCTGCGGCTGCCGGCGGTCAAGGGCGATCGTCCGCCGTCGATGAACTGGATGCTGAACACGGCCTCGCGCGCACAGATCGACGCCGCCTTGCTGGAAAAGCTGCCTGTGACCGACGCCAACGTCGGCCCTGCCCAGGCGCAACTCGCCGCGCACCTGCGCCAGGCCAAGGGCTGGATGCTGCGGATGAAATGAGTCATGGCGGGCAGCCACAATCGCTGCCCGCCATGTCGACCCTCATCCGCTTCGCCACCGCCCCCGAGCGGCGCTGCCTCTGGCGCCTGCTGCTCGTGCCGTTGCTCGCCGCCATCACCTGGCTGGCCTTGGTGCCCCACCCGCCCGAGGGCATCAGCACCGGCTGGGACACATCCAACCACGCCCTCGCCTTCTCCACGCTCGCCTTCGTCTGCGTGTGGGCACAGTGGCCGCAACCCCGGCAGTGGCCGGTGCTGTTCGCGGTCGTGCTGGCCTACGGCGGCGGCATCGAGATCGCGCAGAGCTTCCTGCCGCCGCGTTCGGCCGAATGGCTGGACCTGCTGGCCGACGGCGTGGGCATCGCCATCGGCCTGTTGCTGGCCTGGCCCGTCACCGTGCTCGCAGCGCGCTCGCGCTGAAGGCGCCGAAAGTCCCTGCACTGACATACCGTTGGCAGCAGACTGCGCTAGCGTGCAGCCATGCCGAACGACCTGCTCCGCACCACGCGCGCCCGCTCGCTGGCCCTCGCCGCGCCGTTGTCGGCCGAGGACGCGCAGCTGCAGTCCATGCCCGACGCCAGCCCGGCCAAATGGCATCTGGCGCACACCACCTGGTTCTTCGAAACGCTGGTGCTGGTGCCGCACCTGCCTGGCTACCGCGTGTTCAACGCGCGCTGGCCGCGCCTCTTCAACTCGTACTACGAAAGCCTGGGCCCGCGCCACGCGAGGCCGCAGCGCGGATTGCTGAGCCGGCCCTCGCTGGCTGAAGTGAAGGCCTACCGAGAACACGTGGACGTGGCCCTGGCCACTCTGCTGCTTCAACTGAAAGCCTCGGCGCCGGCTGAAGTGCTCGCACTGATCGAGCTGGGCTGCCACCACGAGCAGCAGCACCAGGAGCTGCTGCTCACGGACATCCTGCACGCCTTCTCCTGCAACCCGCTGCTGCCGGCCTACGACGCCTCGACGCCGACTCCGACGAACGCACCCGAGCAGGCCTGGCTGCAGCACCCCGGCGGCATTGTCGACATCGGCCAGGCTGGCGAGGGTTTCGCGTTCGACAACGAAGGCCCGCGCCACCCGGTGCTGCTGGCACCGTTCGAGATCAGCAACCGCCTCGTGACCTGTAGCGAGTACGCCGACTTCGTCGCCAGCGGCGGCTACCGGGAACCCCTGCTGTGGCTGTCCGACGGCTGGGCCATGCTGCAGGCCCAGGGCTGGCAGCGGCCCGCGTACTGGCTGGACGACGGCCGCGTGTTCGGCCTGCACGGCGTGCAACCGATGGACCCGAGCGCACCTGTCTCGCAACTCAGCTTCTACGAAGCCTGCGCCTTTGCCGAATGGGCCGGCGCGCGGTTGCCGACAGAGTTCGAGTGGGAGGCAGCGGCAGCGCTGCAAGGTTTCGCCCAGGCATCCGACCAAGCCTGGCAATGGACCCGCTCCAGCTACGCCCCCTACCCCGGCTTCAAGCCGGCAGCCGGCGCAGTGGGTGAGTACAACGGCAAGTTCATGGTCGGCCAGCAGGTGCTGCGGGGTGGCAGCCTCGCCACCCCGCCTGGCCATGCCCGGCACAGCTACCGCAATTTCTTCCCACCGGCGGCCCGCTGGCAGTTCAGTGGATTGAGGCTCGCACGATGAAACCAGGAATCGAATGGAAGCCGCCGGTGCCTCCGGCCGGGAACGAAGCCTTTGCTGCCGACCTGCACGCCGCGCTGGCCCGCACCCCCAAGGCCATCTCGCCCAAGTACTTCTACGACGAAGCCGGCTCAAAGCTCTTCGAGCAGATCTGCGACCTGCCCGAGTACTACCCCACCCGCACCGAGCTGGCGCTGCTGCGAACCCATGCCGCCGACATGGCCGCCCAGTTCGGCCCGCAGGTGCAACTCGTGGAGTACGGCGCCGGCGCACTGCGCAAGGTGCGCCTGCTGCTGGATGCGATGCCGCGCGACGGCGTGGAGTTCGTGCCGGTGGACATCTCCGGGCCGCATCTGCTGGCCGCCTGTGCGGCGCTGGCATCGGACTACCCGGGCCTGGCGATCCAGCCGCTGGTGGCGGACTTCACCCGCCCCCACGAGCTGCCCCCCCGCCCGGCGGGCGCACGCCGCATCGGCTTCTTTCCCGGTTCCAGCATCGGCAACTTCACCCCGGCCGAGGCAGATGCCTTCCTGCGCCTGGCGGCCGCCGAACTGGCCGGCGGCGGGTTGCTGATCGGCATCGACCTCGTCAAGGACCACAGCGTGCTGCACGCCGCCTACAACGACGCGGCCGGCGTGACGGCAGCCTTCAACCTCAACCTGCTGGCCCGCGCCCGCAACGAACTGGGCGCCGAGTTCCCGGCAGACGGGTTCGAGCACCTCGCCTTCTACAACCCGGCCTTCCAGCGCATCGAAATGCACCTGCAGGCGACACGCCCCCTGACGGTGCAACTCGCCGGAGAGGCTTACCCGTTCAACGAAGGCGAGACGCTGCACACGGAGCACTCGCACAAGTACACGGTGGCCGGCTTCCAGGCGCTGGCGGCGCGAGCGGGGTTCAAGCCGGGCAAGGTGTGGACGGATGAGAACGGGTGGTTCGCGGTGTTGTGGCTGGAGGTGTGAGCCAGCCCAAAGCCAGTCGCGCCGGCCGCCAAACCCCGGACGCTTGCTGTCGTGCTTGACGACGAGGATCCTGATTTCATCGCCAACCAGGCGATAGACGATCGCGCTCGCAAAACCCGGCAACTTCGTGGATGTCCTGCTCCGCAGCCGGATGCAGAGTGACTTTCATCCAGGGAAACGGCGCTCGACACACCGGCTTCAAGCTCCTGGTCACGGTGTCTCCGGGTACTGCAGCGCAGGCCAGACTGAAGCCGGCCACAGTTCTATGCACCCGTTGCTTCAAATCGCCAGCCGCTCCCGCACCCCATCCGCCTTCATGTCCGCCCCCCGCCCGCGCATGACGATCTCGCCGCGCTGCATCAGCAGGTACTGGTCGGCCAGCTCTTCGCAGAAGTCGTAGAACTGCTCCACCAGCACGACGCACAGGCCCTTGTCGTGGGCCAGGTGCTGGATGACCTGGCCGATGTCCTGGATGACGTTGGGCTGGATGCCCTCGGTGGGTTCGTCCAGCAGCAGCACCTTCGGGCCAGGTGCCAGCGCACGGGCGATGGCGAGTTGCTGCTGCTGGCCGCCGGACAGGTCGCCGCCCCGGCGGCCGCGCATCTGGTCCAGCACGGGGAAGAGGTCGAACAGCTCTTGGGGCAACGGCGTTCCGGCCGGCTGGCTGGACAGGCCCATCTGCAGGTTTTCCATCACCGTGAGTCGCCCGAAGATCTCACGGCCCTGGGGCACGTAGCCCAGCCCGGCGCGCACGCGCTGGTGGGTCTTGAGTTTGTCGATGCTGTCGCCCGCCAGCGTGATGCTGCCGGACGTGACCGGCACGACGCCCATCAGGCTCTTCAGCAGCGTGGTCTTGCCCACGCCGTTGCGGCCCATGACGACGGTGATCTCGCCGGGCTTCAGGTCGAAGCTCAGGCCGCGCAGGATGTGCGAGCCACCGTAGTGCTTGTGCAGGTCCTGGACCTTCAGGATGGCTTCGGCGCTCATCGAATGCCTCCTTGCAAAACACAGCCACAGAGGCACAGAGACACAGAGGCACCTTCATCCCACGGCCTCTGCGCCTCTGCGCCTCTGTGGCTTTGTTTGGTTTTCAACTCAGCGGCCAAGGTACACCTCGATCACTTTCTCGTCGGACTGCACGGCGGCCATCGTGCCTTCGGCCAGCGTCTTGCCTTCGTGCAGCACGGTCACCGTGCGGTGCGCACCGGCCAGCGTGGCGACGAAGCTCATGTCGTGCTCCACCACCACCAGCGAGTGCTTGCCCTCCAGGCTCAGGAAGAGTTCCGCCGTGCGCTCGGTCTCTTCGTCGGTCATGCCGGCCACGGGCTCGTCCAGCAGCAGCAGCTTGGGCTCCTGCGCCAGCAGCATGCCGATCTCCAGCCACTGCTTCTGGCCGTGGCTCAGCAGGCCGGCAACGCGTTCGCGCTCGCCGGCGAGGTGAACCGTCTTCAGCAGCTCGCCGAGGCGGTCGCGCTGCTCGCCACTGAGCTTGGCGCGCATCGCGAAGCGCGCGCGGCGGTCGCCCGCCAGCGCCAGCTCCAGGTTCTCGGTGACGGTCAGCGCTTCGAACACCGTGGGCTTCTGGAACTTGCGGCCGATGCCCGCGCGGGCGATCTCCGCCTCGTTCATCTGCCGCAGGTCGAGGTTGCTGCCGAAGTACACCCGGCCGCTGTCGGCCTTGGTCTTGCCGGTGATGCAGTCCATCGTCGTCGTCTTGCCGGCGCCATTGGGGCCGATGACGCAGCGCAGTTCGCCCACGCCGATGGTGAAGGAGAGGCCGCCCAGCGCCTGGAAGCCGTCGAAGGCGACCTTGAGGTCTTCAACGTACAGCGCAACGCCCTGGTTGAAGATGGGTTCGCCCGCCGTGGCGATGCGGGTGAAGGCACGCGAGCGTGCTTCGGTGCCTGCTTCGAGAAGTTCTGGGGTCATTTCTTGAACCTCTTCGCCAGCCCCATCAAGCCTTGCGGCAGGAACAGCGTGACGGCGATGAACAGCCCGCCGAGGATGTAGAGCCAGCCCTCGGGCCACCACGCCGTGAAGACGGACTTGGTGCCGTTGACGAAGAACGCGCCCAGCACCGGCCCAATGAGCGTGCCACGCCCGCCCACGGCCGCCCAGATGGCCATCTCGATGCTGGCTGCCGGACTCATCTCACCGGGGTTGATGATGCCCACCTGCGGCACGTAGAGCATGCCGGCCAGTGCGCACATCACGGCCGAGATCACGTAAGCGCTGAGCTTGAAGGCGACCGGGTCGTAGCCCAGGAAGCGCACGCGGCCTTCGGCGTCGCGGATGGCCTGCAGGATGCGGCCCCAGCGGCTTTGCGTGAGCGCCCGGGCCAGGAGGTAGCAGCCGATCAGCGCCAGGCCGCTGGCCATGCACAGGCCCACCTTCATGCCCGGCGTGTTCAGCGGCATCCCCGCGATGCGCTTGAAGTCGGTGAAGCCGTTGTTGCCGCCGAAGCCCGTCTCGTTGCGGAAGAAGAGCAGCATGGCCGCCACCGTCAGCGCCTGCGTGATGATGGAGAAGTACACGCCCTGGATGCGCGAGCGGAAGGCGAACCAGCCAAACACCGCGGCCAGCAGCCCCGGCACGGCCAGCGCCAGGATGATCTGGCCGTGCAGCGAGTCGCTGAGCGCCCAGTGCCAGGGCAGCTCCTTCCAGTTCAGGAAGACCATGAAGTCCGGCAGGTCCGACTGGTACTGCCCTTCGCGGCCGATCTGGCGCATGAGGTACATGCCCATGCCGTAGCCGCCCAGCGCAAAGAACAGCCCGTGCCCCAGCGACAGGATGCCGCCAAAGCCCCAGATCAGGTCCAGCGCCAGTGCACAGATGGCGAAGCACAGGAACTTGCCGAGCAGGCCCACGTAGAACTCGCTGAGGTGCAGCGCATGGCCGGGCGGGAAGGCCAGGTGCAGCAAGGGCACGAGCAGCAGCACCAATGCCATGGCAATCAACGCAGTGCGCTTCATCGAATGCAGTCCAAAAACAAAGCCACAGAGACATAGAGACACAGAGGAACACGGCACCAGAGCGATCTCTCTGTGTCTCTGTGCCTCTGTGGCTGTGTTGTGTACTGAAGAACCTCAGCGCTCATTCGACCGACCTGCCCTTCAGTGCGAACAGGCCCTGGGGTTTCTTCTGGATGACGAGCACCAGCAGCAGCAGCAGCGCGATCTTGGCGAGCACGGCGCCCTGCCAGCCTTCCAGCAGCTTGGACAGCACGCCCAGGCCCAGGCCCGCGTACACCGTGCCGGCCAGTTGGCCCACGCCGCCCAGCACCACCACCATGAAGGCGTCCACGATGTAGCTCTGACCCAGGTCGGGGCCCACGTTGCCGATCTGGCTCAGCGCGCAGCCCGCGAGGCCGGCGATGCCCGAGCCCAGCGCGAAGGCCATCGTGTCCACCTGCGCGGTGTTCACGCCCACGCAGGCAGCCATGCGGCGGTTCTGCGTGACGCCACGCACCATCAGGCCCAGCCGTGTTTTGCCCAGCAGCAGCGCCATGCCCACGAGCACCAGCGCTGCAAACGCGATGATGGCCAGGCGGTTGTAGGGCAGCGTGAGGTTGGGCAGCAGCGCCCAGCCGCCGGACAGCCACGCGGGGTTTTCCACCGCCACGTTCTGCGCGCCGAACAGGCTGCGCACCGCCTGCATCAGCACGAGGGAAATGCCCCAGGTGGCCAGCAGCGTTTCCAGCGGCCGGCCGTAGAGCCAGCGGATGACGCTGCGCTCCATGGCCGCGCCCACCAGCGCGGCGGCGAGGAAGCTGGCGGGCAGGGCCACCCAGAGGTAGTAGTCGAAGGCGCCCGGTGCCCAGGCCCGGAAGGCCTGCTGCACGCTGTAGGTGGCGTAGGCGCCCACCATCAGCAGCTCGCCGTGCGCCATGTTGATGACGCCCATCAGGCCGTAGGTGATGGCCAGGCCCAGGGCCACCAGCAGCAGCACCGAGCCCAGGCTCAGGCCCGAAAACAGCAGCTGCGCGCGCTCGCCCCAGGCCAGGCGGGAGGCAATGTCGGCCACGGCCTTCTGCATGGCGCTCTTGGTGGCGGGATCGGTCTCGGCGGTGAGCTTTTCCAGCAGCAGCGCACGGGTGGCGGGGTCGGCGCTGCCAGCCAGTTCCAGCGCAGCCGCCTTGCGCTGAACAGCGTCGGTGGACGACAGCTTGGCGCCGGCCACCAGGGCATTCAGCTGCGAGCGCAGCGCGGCGTCTGTCTCGGCGGCCAGCGCTTTCTCGAACAGCGCGAGCTTGGCTGCATCGGCGTCGTCGCGCAGCGTGGCCAACGCCTTGGCGCGGGTGTCGCGTTCTTTGGAAAACAGGTCCAGCCCGGCCAGCGCCGCATCCATCTCGCGGCGCATGCGGTTGTTGAGCATGGGCTCTTCGGCGTCCGCCGGCGCGTTTGCGCCCTCGGCGATGACGATCGCCTGCCCACCCTTGAGGCGCACACGGCCGGCCTGCAGCGCACGCAGGAAGGGGCCGAGCGACTCGTCGCCGGCCGCCAGTGCCTGCTGCACCGCGGCGACACGGTCATCGCCCTCACCTGAAGCGATGCGCGAAGCGAGTTCAGGCGGCAGAGCCCAGGCCGGAGTGAAAGCCAGCAGCCCCAGGCACAGGAGCCAACGAAACAGAGTCATGACGCGAAGGGACGTTGAATACGACCACAGAGGCGCAGAGTCACAGAGAAAGCACAGAGACCGCGCCAAGCGTTCCCTCCGTGTCTCTGTGCCTCTGTGGCTGTGTTTTCACAGCCTGGCAACAAGCCGGCGTGACGGCGCGCCGGCCCTGGCTGCCTTACTTCTTTTCAGGCTCGTCCTTCTTGCCCTTGTTTTCCGGGATGTACGGGCTCCACGGCTGGGCCTTGACCGGGCCCGGCGTCTTCCACACCACGTTGAACTGGCCGTCCGCCTTCACTTCGCCGATGAACACCGACTTGTGCAGGTGGTGGTTCTTCTCGTCCATCTTGGACGTGATGCCCGACGGCGCCGTGAAGGTCTGGCCGGCCATGGCGGCGATCACCTTGTCGGTGTCCGTGCTCTTGGCCTTGGTGACGGCCTGCGCCCACATGTTGATGCCGATGTACGTGGCTTCCATCGGGTCGTTGGTCAGCGGCTTGCCCTTGTGGCCGGCAATGCCCTTGGCCTTGGCGTAGTCGCTCCACTTCTTGATGAAGCCGTCGTTGGCCGGCGCCTTGATGGACATGAAGTAATTCCACGCGGCCAGGTGGCCTTGCAGCGGCTTGGTGTCCACGCCGCGCAGCTCTTCCTCACCCACGGAGAAGGCCACCACCGGCACGTCGGTCGCCTTCAGGCCCTGGTTGCCGAGTTCCTTGTAGAAGGGCACGTTGGAGTCGCCGTTGATGGTCGACACCACGGCCGTCTTCTTGCCCTCGGCGGCGAACTTCTTGATCTTGGCGATGATGCTCTGGTAGTCGCTGTGGCCGAAGGGCGTGTAGTCCTCCATGATGTCGGCCTCGGCCACGCCCTTGCTCTTCAGGAAGGCGCGCAGGATCTTGTTGGTGGTGCGCGGGTAGACATAGTCGGTGCCCAGCAGCACGAAGCGCTTGGCGCTGCCGCCGTCCTTGCTCATCAGGTATTCCACCGCCGGGATGGCCTGCTGGTTGGGCGCGGCGCCGGTGTAGAACACGTTCTTGCTCAGCTCTTCACCCTCGTACTGCACCGGGTAGAACAGCAGGCTGTTCAGCTCTTCGTAGACCGGCAGCACCGACTTGCGGCTCACCGAGGTCCAGCAGCCGAAGGTCACGGCGACCTTGTCCTTGCTGATGAGTTGGCGCGCCTTCTCGGCGAACAGCGGCCAGTTCGATGCCGGGTCGACGACCACCGGCTCCAGCTTCTTGCCGAGCACGCCGCCCTTGGCGTTGATCTCGTCG
>JBBIVU010000108.1:0-10740 GCA_037439585.1 Roseateles sp.
CCCGGCTCACTGGACCGCACGACATCCTCCCCCATCCCCGCACGTGGCGTGAATTGCGCACGCATGTGCAAAACGCGTGAGCTCATCGTGATGCGGCTTGATCTGGACACTCGCCAAGCAGGCCAGACGCAACTAGGCTCACCGCACGCGACTCGAGGCCGCAGGGCACGGACTGCCCTGCCCCTGAGGGTCCTGTGCTGTTCACAACCCGGAGACACACTCATGAAACATCTTGTGCGACTGATGCAACTCATCACCCTCGGCTGCGCAAGCCTGCTGATGGCAGGCGCCGCACGTGCAGCCGACCAAGGCACCGCGGCCGAAGCCGAGGCCATGGTCAAGAAGGCTGTGGCGTACATCAAGGCGCAGGGCCCCGAGAAGGCCTATGACGAATTCACCAACGGCAAGCAGTTCAAGGACCGCGACCTGTACATCATCGTGTACGACCTGAACGGCAAGAATCTGGCTCAGGGTGCCAACCCCAAACTGGTCGGCAAGGACCTGATTGGCCTGAAAGATCCGGACGGCAAGCCCCTGATCCAGATGTTCGTGGACCTGGCCAAGACCAAGGGCAAGGGCTGGGTCGAGGGCTACAAGTTCCTCAACCCGGTCAGCCAGAAGATCGAAAACAAGGCGATGTACCTGGAGCGCCTGGGCGACACCCTGGTGGGTTGCGGCATCTACAAGAACTGAACGCAACGGCACCGTGCGGCCTGGCCCGCGTCCGGGTCGCCCGGACGTGGGCGCGAGGCGCATCCGGTGTGCCGCTGGAGGGTCGTCATGAACCTGCGACATTTGAAGATCGGCCCGAGGCTGGGCTTGGGTTTTGCACTGATCCTGCTGGCAGCGTGTGCACTGCTGGCCGGTGCGCTCGTGAGCAGCAGCGCCAGCCGCAACGCATTGCTGGACACGTTGCAGCGTGCCGCGGCCCGGCAGGACCTGGCCGTGGCCATGCACACCGCGCTGCTCAACAGCGCCGTGGCGGTTCGCAACATGGGGCTGCAGACGGATGTGACGGGCGTGCAGAAGGACGAGGCGGAAGCCAAGAAGCAGCGCTCGGCCTACCTTGACATCAAGAACCGCCTGCGGTCCGAGGACCTGACCCCGGAAGAGAAAGCGCTGTTCGCTCGGCTGGCCGAGATCGACGCCCAGATGGATGCGCGCTTCAAGGAAGCGGTCGACCTCGCCGCCCAGTTCAACACCGAACAAGCCGGCAAAGTGATCACCGACAAGATCGATCCGCTGCTGACCAAAGCCGTGGCTGAGCTGGTTGCATTCGTCAATCTTCAAAAGCAGCGCACCGACGTGGCGACGCAGGAAGCCAACGCCAGCCACAGCCGCACCGTCCTGGCCATCGCACTGGCTGGCGTGGCTGTGCTGGCATTTGCTGTTGCGACCGCCTGGGCCCTCACCATGAGCATCACCCGGCCGCTGCAGGTGGCACTGGACGCCACCAGCCGCGTGGCGAACGGCGACCTGGTCAGCGAGATCGAGGTCAGCGGCACAGACGAGGCCGGGCTGCTGCTGCAGGGCTTGCGGTCCATGAGACAGGGCCTGTCCGGCATGGTCAGCGAGGTGCGACAGGGGGCCGAAAGCATCTCCACAGGTGCCGGAGAGATCGCGTCGGGCAACGCCGACCTGTCGCAGCGCACCGAAAGCCAGGCCAGCAGTCTGGAGCAGACGGCTGCCGCCGTGGAGCAGCTGAGCGCCACCGTGCGCAGCAACGCAGACACCGCCCGCGAAGCCAACCGGCAAGCGGAGTCGGCCTGCCAGGCCGCGACTGCCGGCGGGCGGGTGGTGGGGGACGTTGTCACCACCATGCAGGGCATCAGCGACGCGTCGCGCAAGATCGCGGACATCATCGGTGTGATTGACGGCATCGCATTCCAGACCAACATCCTGGCCCTCAATGCCGCCGTGGAAGCCGCCCGTGCCGGCGAGCAGGGCCGCGGCTTCGCCGTTGTGGCCAGCGAGGTGCGAAGCCTGGCAGGACGCTCGGCAGAGGCTGCGAAAGAGATCAAGGCGCTGATTGGAGCCAGCGTGGAGCGGGTGGAGGCCGGCAGCCGTCTTGTCGTGGGGGCGGGCAGTTCGATGGACGACATCGTCGCCCAGGTCACATCCGTTGCGGCACTGCTCAATGAAATCAGTGCTGCCGCCCAGGAACAGACGAGCGGCATCGGCCAGATCAACCTGGCCATCACGCAGCTGGACCAGGTCACCCAACAGAACGCTGCCCTGGTGGAGGAGGCCGCAGCAGCCGCCGACAGCCTCAACCTGCAGGCCAGCCGCATGGTGGACGTGGTCAGCGCCTTCAAGCTTCACGCTGGCGACCGCTGACGACAACGTCGGCCCTTTCCCCCTTCCCTTTTCACCCGCTCGTCTCGGGTGACGCCAGCCCCCGTGCGCGCGATGCATACCGTTAACCTGTGCGCTTCGTCAAACGAGGCCCACGATGACATCGCCCACCCGCAGCTTCAAGTATTACGACCTCATCATGGCCGCCTTCGTGTGCGTGCTGCTGTGCTCCAACCTGATCGGGGCCGCCAAGGCAGCGCAACTCACGCTGCCGGTCATCGGCACCGTGACCTTCGGCGCCGACCTGTTCTTCTTTCCGATCAGCTACATCTTTGGCGACATCCTGACCGAGGTCTACGGCTACGGCCGTGACCGCCGCGTCGTGTGGGCCGGGTTCGGCGCGCTGGTGTTTTCGGCCTTCATGGCCTTCGTCGTGGTGAATCTGCCGCCCGCACAGAACGACTTCATGGCCGCCTACCAGCCGCACCTCGATGCCGTGTTTGGCAACACATGGCGCATCGTTGCGGGCTCGATGATCGCCTTCGCCTGCGGCAGCTTTGCCAACAGCTTCGTGCTGGCCAAGATGAAGGTCGCCACCCGCGGCAAGTACCTGTGGGCACGCATCGTGGGCTCCACCATCGTCGGCCAATTGGTCGACACCGGCATGTTCTTCCTGATTGCCTTCTACGGCATCTGGCCCAACGACCAGCTGTTCGCCGTGATCGTCACCCAGTACCTGTTCAAGACCATCTGGGAGGCTGTCATGTACCCAGCCACAGCCCAGGTGGTCGGCTTCCTGAAACGCGTGGAGGGTGTGGACTTCTACGACCGCCACACCAACTTCAACCCGTTCTCCATCAAGGTCTGAACCACGCGCACGGGCCGGGCCCGCAAACCGCCTGCTGCAGACGAAAAAAAGGGCACCGTGAGGTGCCCTTTGCGGGAGGGCCGACACCGTCGGCCCTCATGGCAATCACTTGAACTTGTAGCTCGCCGAGACCGTGAAATAGCGGCCGTAGGGGTTGTGCAGGCCAGCGTTGTGGCCGAGCTGTCCACCCGAAGGGTCGTAGGGTGCCTTCTCGTCGGTGAAGTTCTGGATGTTGACGCCCAGCGTGAGGTCCTTGAAACCGGTGTAGGTGTAGCCGATGTCGAAGGTGATCCACTTGCTCATCGCGCAGCCCGGATAGCGGTTGATGTAGAAGTCGCGTCCGTTGGTGGCCGTCGGTGCGGCGCCCAGGTTGCTGCGACCCGAGGGGGCAGGGCCGCTGCCCTCGTTGTTCGGGCCGTAGTGGCAGGTGTTGCCCGAGTAGTACACGGGGTTCACGCCCGGCAGCGTCGTGCCGTCCATGCGACGGATGAACGAGATGCCGCTGATGAAGTTCATCGCACCCATCAACGAGTGCGCGCCTGTTTCCACCGTGGAGGTGCCGCGGAATTTCAGACGCGGCACGTCAGGCGCTGACGTCGCCCAGTCGGCCAGCCCCCCGCGGGTGCCCACCAGGTTGTTGGGGGCGTAGCCGTCGTGCTCGATGCGCTGGTACCGCAGCATGTAGGTGCCGTTGAGGGAGTTCGTCCACTTGACTTGGTCGAAGCGAGCCACGACCCGACCTTCGAAGTCCAAACCGGAGGTCATCGTGCTGCCCTGGTTCACCCAAGGTGTGGCCACCGACAGCAGGGGCCCGGTGCCGGCCACGCCATTGAGCAGCAGGTTGGGGTTGGTGTCACGCACGATGGAGCCCGCCGGGTAGGAGTTCGGGTGATCCAGCACCGACTGCGCGTCTCCCAGCGCCACCTCGCCGTTGCGGCGGATCTTGAACCAGCTCAGCAGCAGGTCCACGTCCTTCATCGGGCTCAAGATGATGCCCAGCGAGTTGTTGAACGACTTCTCCGGACGGAGCGAGGGGTTCGCGCCGCCCATGCCGGACACGCTCTTGGCGCAGTCGGCCGTCTCAGCACCCGGCTTGGGCACGTTGGGCGAGACGTCGGTGTTGCAGCGGATCGGGTCGATCAGGCCGTTCACGAAGAACTGCGCGCCGCCCGGGCTGACCTGCGACACGGCCGGCGCGCGGAAACCTTCCGAGTAGCTGCCGCGCAATGCAACGACGGTGTTCGGCCGGTACATCACACCCACCTTGGGCACGAAGTTGGTCTTGATGCCGGGGTACTTGTCCACGCGGCCGGCCAGGTTCAGCTCCAGGCTCTTGAACACCGGCGCAACGACTTCCACGAAGGCCGACTTCACGACGCGGCTGCCCTTCACGGACGTGTTGGCCAGACCCAGGATGTTGCCGGCGGCATTCTCGGGATCGGGTTTGACCTCGATGGACTCACGACGCACCTCGACACCGCCGGCCAGGCCGACGGCACCACCTGGCAGCTTGCCGATCTCGGTGCTCGCCTTCAGGTCCCATTGCAGGATGGAAGAGCTGGCGCTGTTGAGCAGCGGGGTGGACAGGTTGGGATCGGCGGCGATGGAGGCCAGCGAACGGTTGGTGCCGCCCGACTGCGGGCCCAACATCTGGCGCAGCACAGGCAGGCGCAGGAAACCGTAGTAGTACTCGGCCCGCTCGTTGCGGTTCCAGAGCACGGCAGATTCCCAGTCGATGTCATTGCGCACCGTGCCCTTGACACCGGCCACGGCACGGTTGCCCGTGTTGGTCAGGTCATAGCCCCCGGGCACGCTCGGGAAGCGCAGCTGCACCGCAGCGCGCGCATCGGTGAACGGGTTGTCCGGATGGCCCACTTCCAGGATGGCCTGGAAAGTCGGGGCTGCACTGCCGAGTTGGAAGCTGCTGGCGGGGCTCAGTCCGCTGATGGTGCGGGGTCCCGCCAGATACAGGCGCTTGCTGCGGCTGTAGCCCACTTCTGCAAAGGCCGTCAGGTCGTCATGGACCTTCAGCGTGCCGCGGCTCATGACATTGAGGTCATTGCCCGGGTTCTGCATCTCGGCGTACTGGTCGAGGTTGTAGTTGCAGAAGGTGCGATTGGCCAGCGCCACGTTGGTGATGCCGTAGACGTCGCTGGTGGTGTTGGAGATCTTTTCGGAATCCGGGCAGGTGGCCTTGGTCACCATGTTGGCCGGGTTGGTCTGCGGGAAGCTTCGGCTGCCGGGCCTGGACTCGCGTGTGAACCAGGCGAAGTTGTTGTAGAGGAAGCTGCCGTAGGGATTGCGGCGCAGATTGATCGCACGGTAATCGGCAGCCTGGATGTCCTGGTCGGTCTTGTCGCCCACCATGCTGCGGCCCTTGTGCGTGAAGTCCAGGCCGACAAACACGTTGTAGCCGTCCTGCGCCAGCTCGCCCTTGCCAGCGGTCACGCTCAGTGTCTGGCGGCGGTACTCACCGACATCGTTGGCCGCAGCCAGCACCTTGGCTTCCAGGCCTTGGTAGTTGGTGCGCAGGATGAAGTTGATGACGCCAGCGATGGCATCCGAGCCGTAGACGGCGGCGGCGCCGTCCTTCAGCACTTCGATGCGCTCGATGGCCGCTGCCGGGATGGTGTTCAGGTCGTACAGCGTCGAGGTGCCGTTGTTCGGGTTGGCATAGGCGGCCGGGGCCATGCGGCGGCCGTTGATCAGGATCAGCGTCGACGTGGCTGACAGGTTGCGCAGCGAGACGGTGGCCACACCGCGCGAGAAACCGTTCTGGGTGGGCGTGTCGTTGTAGCCGTCATTGCCGACCGCCGGGATCATCTTCATCACGTCCAGCGCCGTGCGGGCACCACTGGCCTGGATGTCCTTGGCCGAAATGACATCGATGGGCGAACTGGTTTCCCGCGAAATGCGCTTGATGTTGGAGCCCGTGACCTCCACGCGCTCCAGCTGGTTGCTGCCCTGCGCCTGGGCAAAGGCCTGCACGCAAACGAACTGGGCGGCCAACGCCGTGAGCGTGACGGCAAGCTTGGGAATGTGTCTGGACGATTTCATGGGGGTGAAGTCAAGGTGAAAAGAGTGATCCAGTCTCTCTGTGACTTCGCAACGCATTGAGTCAGGCATGCCCCCCTTGACATGGCATGTGTGCGCTCCCTTTTTGACTGGCGCGTCAAAACATCAAATCAGGAGGAGCCACCCCGGGAGAACGTGGGGGCGCAAGCCACGGGGGCGCCAGCCGTGGCCCCTTGCGAAACGGCGCCAACTGTCCGTTCGCTGTCACAGATTGTTGCCAAGCAACAACGAAAAACCCTCGACGCCTTGTGAGTTTTTCTATCGACACATGGGCGAAACGTGGGCGAAACGATTCAAGCGCCGGCCAGAGGGAGGCGGCGTCGGCGCTCCCCGGTCAGCGCAAACCAGGCATTCGCAAGGGCGGGCGCCACGGGCGGCGTGCCGGGCTCGCCCACACCGGTGGGCGGGCCTTCGCTGGGCACGAAATACGTCTCGATGACCGGGCACTGCGCCAGGGTCAGGAGCGGGTGGCTGGGGAAGTTGTTTTGCTGCACCTCGCTGCCCACCACGTCGATGCGGCCGTGCAGCGCAGCACCCAACCCGAAAACGATGCCGCTCTCCATCTGACGCACGACCACCCCCGGGTTCACGATGGTGCCGCAGTCCAGCGCACACACCACCCGCTTGACCTGAGGCAGATCGCCTCGGCGCGACACCTCCACCACCTGCGCCACGATGCTGCCGAAGCTCTCGTGCAGCGCCACACCGCGCGCCACACCCGCCGGAAGCGGCTGGCCCCAGCCGGCCGCCTCGGCCGCCCGCCGCAGCACGGCCTGGTGGCAGGGCAGCCCAGCCAACAGGGCCAGGCGGTAGGCCACAGGGTCGGCCCCCGCTGCGTGGGCGAGCTCGTCGACAAAACTCTCCATGAAGAACGCGTGGTGCGAATGCCCCACAGAGCGCCACGATCCCACCGGAATGCCACTGTGCGTGGGCACATGTACCACGCGCGAGGCGGGCACGGCGTAGGGCAGGTCGAACAGGCCCTCGGAGGCCGTCTTGTCCGGCGCGTCGCCGTGCGCCAGCAGCGCCGCAGGCGCGCGGCCGTCCGGGAAGCCGTTGCGGGTGAGCAGGTCGATCGTGCCCGCCAGCTCCGGCACGATGCGCGCCAGCCAGCGCGGCACCAAGGCATCGCCGGCATGCGTCACCGCCAGCGCCACCGGCTGGCCTCGGACATCCAGCCCCGCCTGCATCACGGCCACACCGGCGGGACGGTAGAAATCGTGCGTCATGTCCTCCTCGCGCGACCACACCAGCTGCACCGGCGCCCCTCCGCAGGCCTGCGCCACCCGCGCGGCCTGCGCAACGAAGTCCACCTCCAGCCGCCGGCCAAAGCCACCGCCCAGGTAGGTCACGTGCACCGTCACGGCGGCTTCCGGCAGGCCCAAAGCCCGGGCCACGGCCTGGCGCGCCGCGCCGGGCACCTGGGTGGGCGCCCACACGGTGGCCGTGCCGTCACGCACCTGCACCGTGCAGTTCATGGGCTCCATCGTCACGTGGGCCAGGTAGGGCGCGCTGTAGACGGCCTCCAGCTGCCTCGCCGCCCCCTGCAGACCGGCCTTCACATCACCCACGCTGCGGAATGCGAAGCCCTCGCCCACCGCATGCGCCGCACGGGCTTGGGCTTCCAACTGCTGCTGGACCTGGGCCGAGTCCACCCGCCCGCCTGGCGGCGGCTGCCAGGCCACCTCCAGCGCGCGGGCCGCTTGCTCGGCATGCCAGGTGGTGCGAGCGACCACGGCATACGCCGCCGTCGAGCCCGCCACGGGCCCCAGGGCCACCACGCGCAGCACCCCGGGCTTCGCCATCACCTCGGCCAGGTTGCGCACCGGACCCAGGCCGCCGCCCAGCATGGGGCAGTGGCGCACGGCGGCGAACAGCTGGCCGGGCTGGCGCACGTCCAGCCCGAAACACGCCTGACCGTTGACCTTGCCGGCCAGGTCGATGCGAGGCAGCGCCTGACCGATCTGGCGCCACCCGGTGGGCGGCTTGAGCACCACCTCGCCTGGCGGCGTCAGCGCCGCCTGGGCCGCCACCTCGCCGTAATGGCCCAGCACACCGCCGGCATGGGAGACGACGCCGTCCTTCACCGCCAGCTCGGCCACGGGCAGCTTGTGCCGCAGCGCCATCGCACCCAGCAGTTGCGCACGCGCGGTGGCCGCCGCCAGCCGCAAGGGCTCCCAGGCATCGGCCATGCTGGACGATCCCCCCGTCAGGTTGATGCCCAGCTCCCGGGCCACGCGGGCGGTGGCCCAGGTGGCGATGCGCTGGGGCACGCCGCCCTCGTCACGCGGGCCGAAGGGGATGTTGCCCAGCATCGCAGCCACGTTGCCGTACAGCGCGTCGTGGCCGGCCTCGGTCAGGCGCACCGTGCGCAGCGGCACGTCCAGCTCCTCGGCCACCAGCTGCGCCAAGCCGGTGTGCACGCCCTGGCCCATCTCGCTGCGGTTCATGGCCAGCAGCACCGTGCCATCGGCCGCGATCTTGATCCATCCGTTCAAGCCCACCTCACCCGCCACCACAGGCAGGGTGCGCGCGTCGCCCAGGCGCGAACGCGGCGGCAGGGCGCCCCAGCCCACGATCAGCGCACCGGCACCGCCCAGTCCGCTGAGCAGCCATGTGCGGCGCTTCATGGCTTCACCGCCTGGGCCGCCTGTTTGATGGCAGCCCGCACGCGCGGGTAGGTGCCGCAGCGGCAGAGGTTGGTCATGGCCGCGTCGATGTCGGCATCGCTCGGGTGCGGGGTCTTCGCCAGCAGCGCGGCGGCGGCCATCAGCATGCCGCTCTGGCAGTAGCCGCACTGCGGCACCTGCTCGGCCAGCCAAGCCAGTTGCAGCGCGTGGGGGTGATCGGGCGCACCCAGCCCCTCAATGGTGGTGACAGCCTTGCCCTGGCAGGCGCCCACCGGCGTCACGCACGACCGCACGGCCTGCCCGTTCACATGCACGGTGCACGCCCCGCAGGCCGCCACACCGCAGCCGAACTTCGTGCCCGTGAGGTTCAAGCCGTCGCGCAAGGCCCACAGCAGCGGCATGGCGGGATCGCTGGCGATGTCGGGCAGGGCCATCGCCTGGCCGTTGACTTGGAGTTTCATCGGAAGGCCTGGAGGTGAAAGCAGCCGCTCAGGATAGCCGCCAGCCCCGAAAATGCCGCCATGAGCCCCTCCCCTGCTGCCACGCCCCCCGAGCTGCTGTTCGCCCTGCTGCCCGACAGCGGCATCGCACCCGATGGCCCCGACACCCTCGCGCCGCTGGCCGCCGCACTGACTGCACAGTACCCCGCCGCACTCACGCTGCACCTGCACCCGCCGCTGCGCGATGCCGAGGGCCGCTGCCGCTGGTGGCCAGGCGATGCCCCTGATTTCGAGGGCGTGAACACGGCCCTGCCCCTTCTCGTCGGCCGCCTGCGCCAGGAGGCCGCCCGGCTGGGCCTGCCCTGGCAGCGCGTGGCCCTGGCTGGCGTGGGCGACGGCGCCCTGCTGGCGCTGGAAGCCGTGCAGGCCGAGCCGGCGCTGGCCGGCCGCGTCCTGGCCTTTGCCGGTGGCTACCTGGCCCGGCCCGAGGTGGCGCCGCAGGATGTGTGCGTGCACCTGCTGCACGGCCTGGCGGACCAGCGCTTCCCCTACCGCCACGTGGTCGACGCCGCACAGGCGCTCGTGGACCTCGGCGCCGATGTGACGGCCGACCTGCTGCCCCACATCGATCACAGCCTGCACCCTGCCCTCATCGAGAAGGCCATGGAACAGTTGCGCACCTTCATCCCCGCACGGCTGTGGCGCGAGGCCCTGATCGCCGCGCAGGAGAGCGAACGGCCTGTCGGCTGACCCCGCACATCCGAGGTAACAGAGGCTGGCGCAAGGGCATGGCCCGGCGGATTACGCTTGCGCCCATCAAGTGGGGAACACAAGGGCATGGACAACCTGGACCTGAGCGTGCTGCGCATGGCCGCCGGCTGGCGGGCTGAAGCGCGCGGCGTCGTGCTGGGCACCATCACGCGCACCTGGGGCTCGGCGCCCCGGCCGGTGGGTTCGCTGGTGGCGGTGCGGGACGATGGGCTGATCGCCGGCTCGGTGTCCGGCGGCTGCATCGAGGATGACCTCATCGCCCAGCTTCGCGCCGGCAGCCTGACGCTGGCCTGCCCCACGCCGCTGCGCTACGGCGTCGGCGCCGAGGAGGCGCGCCGTTTCGGTCTGCCCTGCGGGGGCACGCTGGAGCTGATGCTGGAGCCGCTCGGGCCGCAGCACAACGCCGGCGACTACGAGGCGTGGATGTCGAGCATCGACCACATCAGGGCCACGCCCGGGTTCGAGGGCTGGTCGTGGCCGGATCCGGAGATGACGCTCGAGCAGAATCTCGGCGATCTGCAGCAGCACGCCAAGGAGTTCGCGGAGCGCTCGGGCTTCACCTACACGGTGCTGGAGAGCGGCGGCGGCCGCGTCATCGGCTGCGTCTACATCTACCCGTCGAAGAGCGCGGAGGGCGTGGCCGACGTCCGTTCCTGGGTCC
>JBBIVU010000109.1:0-10669 GCA_037439585.1 Roseateles sp.
AGGCCATGAAGGTCGGGGCTCCGGTCATCGGCCTGAACGACTCGGGGGGGGCGCGCATCCAGGAGGGTGTTGCGTCACTGGGCGGTTATGCCGACGTGTTCCAGAAGAACGTGCTGGCCTCGGGCGTCATCCCGCAGATCAGCATGATCATGGGCCCTTGCGCCGGTGGCGCGGTGTACTCACCCGCCATGACCGACTTCATCTTCATGGTGAAGGACAGCAGCTACATGTTCGTGACCGGCCCCGAGGTCGTGAAGACGGTGACGCACGAGGAAGTCACGGCCGAGGAACTGGGTGGCGCGCTCACGCACAACACCAAGAGCGGTGTGGCCGACCTGGCGTTCGAGAACGACGTCGAGGCACTTTTGATGCTGCGCCGCTTCTTCAACTACCTGCCGCTGTCGAACCGCGAGAAGGCGCCGGTGCGCCCCAGCGGCGACCCGGCCGGGCGCCTGGACATGTCCCTGGACACGCTGGTGCCCGACAACCCCAACAAGCCCTACGACATCAAGGAACTGATCCTGAAGGTCGTGGACGACGGCGACTTCTTCGAACTGCAGCCCGACTACGCCAAGAACATCGTCACCGGCTTCGCCCGCATGGAAGGGCAGACGGTGGGCATCGTCGCCAACCAGCCGCTGGTGCTCGCCGGCTGCCTGGACATCAAGAGCAGCATCAAGGCCGCGCGCTTCGTGCGCTTTTGCGATGCCTTCCACATCCCGGTGGTCACCTTCGTCGACGTGCCCGGCTTCATGCCCGGCACCAGCCAGGAGTACGGCGGCATCATCAAGCACGGCGCCAAGCTGCTCTACGCCTACGCCGAGGCCACCGTGCCCAAGATCACCGTCATCACCCGCAAGGCCTATGGCGGCGCGTACGACGTGATGGCCTCCAAGCACCTGCGCGGCGACGTCAACTTCGCCTGGCCCAACGCCGAGATCGCGGTGATGGGCGCCAAGGGCGCGGTGGAGATCATCTTCCGCGAGGACAAGAAGGACCCCGCCAAGCTCGCCGAGCGCGAGGCCGAGTACAAGGCCCGCTTCGCCAACCCCTTCGTGGCGGGTGCGCGCGGCTTCATCGACGACGTCATCCAGCCGCACGAGACGCGCAAGCGCATCTGCCGCTCGCTCGCGATGCTCAAGGACAAGAAGCTCGAGAACCCGTGGCGCAAGCACGGGAACATTCCGCTCTGAGGCTCAGGAGAGAAAGCACATGTTCACCAAGATCCTCATTGCCAACCGCGGCGAGATTGCCTGCCGCGTCATCGCTACCGCCCGCAAGATGGGCATCCAGACCGTCGCCGTTTACTCCGAGGCCGACAAGGACGCCCGCCATGTGGCACTGGCCGACGAGGCCGTGCTGCTGGGCCCGGCGCCGTCGCGCGAGAGCTACCTCGTGGCCGACAAGATCATTGCCGCCTGCAAGCAGACGGGTGCACAAGCCCTGCACCCCGGCTACGGCTTCCTGAGTGAGAACGAGGACTTCGCCCGCCGCTGCGAGGAGGAGGGCATCGCCTTCATCGGCCCCAAGCACTACAGCATTGCGGCCATGGGCGACAAGATCGCGTCCAAGAAGCTGGCCAACGAAGCCAAGGTCAGCACCATCCCCGGCCACAACGAGCCCATCCTGTCGCCCGAAGAAGCGGTGCAGATCGCCCAGCGCATCGGGTACCCGGTCATGATCAAGGCCAGTGCTGGCGGTGGCGGCAAGGGCCTGCGCGTGGCCTTCAACGACAAGGAGTGCTTTGAGGGCTTCTCGTCCTGCCGCAACGAGGCGCGCAACAGCTTTGGTGACGACCGCGTCTTCATGGAGAAGTTCGTCGAGCAGCCGCGCCACATCGAGATCCAGGTGCTGGGCGACTGCCAAGGCAACGTCGTCTACCTGCACGAGCGCGAGTGCTCCATCCAGCGCCGCCACCAGAAGGTCATCGAGGAGGCGCCGTCGCCCTTCATCAGCGAGGCCACGCGCAAGGCCATGGGCGAGCAGGCCGTGGCGCTGGCCAAGGCGGTGAAGTACCAAAGCGCTGGCACGGTGGAATTCGTGGTCGGCAAGGACCAGGACTTCTACTTCCTGGAGATGAACACCCGCCTGCAGGTGGAGCACCCGGTCACCGAGTGCATCACGGGGCTGGACCTGGTGGAGCAGATGATCCGCGTCGCCGCCGGCGAGCCGCTGCCGTTCACGCAGGCCGACATCAAGCGGGATGGCTGGGCCATCGAGTGCCGCATCAACGCGGAAGACCCCTTCCGCAACTTCCTGCCCTCCACTGGCCGCTTGGTGCGCTACCAGCCGCCCGAGGCGAGCATGGTGCAGGCCGAGCCTGAGCGTTTCGGTGTGCGCGTGGACACGGGTGTGTACGAGGGCGGCGAGATCCCGATGTTCTACGACTCGATGATCGCCAAGCTCATCGTGCACGGGAAGGACCGCAACGAGGCGATCGCCAAGATGCGCGAGGCGCTCAACGGCTTCGTCATCCGCGGCGTATCCAGCAACATCCCCTTCCAGGCCGCGCTGCTGGCGCACCCGGACTTCGGCACCGGCAACTTCAACACCGGCTTCATCGCCAAGCACTACGCCGAGGGCTTCCGGGCCGAAGACGTGCCGCATGACGACCCGCTGTTCCTCGTTGCGCTGGCCGGCTTCATCCGCCGCAAGGCCCGCGAGCGCGAGGCCGGCATCAGTGGCCAGCTGCCGGGGCATGAAGTGCAGATCGAGCACGATTACGTGGCCGTCGTGAACATGGGAGATGGCAAGACGGAGCAGCACCCGCTGCGCATCACCGAATTCGCCGGCGCACTGGGCGAAGCGCGTGTGCAGGTGGGGGCGCGTGACTACCGCATCGTGAGCCGCTCGCGCCTGAACGACGTGCGGATCGCTGGCACGGTGAATGGCCAGCCCTTCACGGCCCAGGCCGAGCGGGGCACGGCCAAGAACCCGCTGGCTTACCGCATCCAGCATGGCGGGCGGTCCATGGAACTGACGGTGCTGAACCCGCGCGCCGCCGCGTTGCAGGCGCTGATGCCCTACAAGGCACCGCCGGACACGTCCAAGCTGCTGCTGTCGCCCATGCCGGGCTTGCTGGTGCACCTGGCCGCGCAGGTGGGCCAGACCGTGCAGGCCGGCGAGCGCCTGGCCGTCATCGAGGCGATGAAGATGGAGAACATCCTCACCGCCGTGCAGGACGTCACCATTGCCGAGATCCTGGCCAAGCCGGGCGAGAGCCTGTCGGTGGACCAACCCATCCTGAGGTTCGCCTGATGAGTGCCGCCAAGCCTTACCGCATCCTGGGCATCCAGCAGATTGCCATCGGTGGGCCGGACAAAGCCGCGCTGCGCAAGCTGTGGGTGGACGTGCTGGGCCTGCAGGTCACCGGCAACTTCGTTTCCGAGCGTGAGAACGTGGACGAGGACATCTGCGCCATCGGTCAGGGCCCGCACAAGGTTGAGGTGGACCTGATGCAGCCGCTGGATCCGGACAAGAAGCCGGCCGTCCACGCCACGCCGCTGAATCACGTGGGCCTGTGGGTGGATGACCTGCCCCAGGCTGTCGAGTGGATGAGTGCCCACGGCGTGCGCTTCGCGCCCGGTGGCATCCGCAAGGGCGCGGCCGGCCATGACATCTGCTTCATCCACCCCAAGAGCAGCGCCGAATTCCCCATCGGCGGAGAAGGCGTGCTGATCGAGCTGGTTCAGGCGCCCGCGGACGTGATCGCAGCGCTCGGATCGGCTTGACGGCTGGCGAAGCGCGGCTTCCCCAATCGCTGCTTCTGCAACACAGCCCCGCTCCGTAACCTGCGGGCAGCAAAACTTGCGCGTGCTGCGCGGGGCTCACCGGCCCGTGGCACACCGGAAGGCGAGGCGGCCACGAGCCGGTTCGTGGGTTCGGTCGCAAGGCTTTGCGTCGATCGGGCCAGAATGCGCGGCCTTTCATGCCGCTGCCGCCGATGCTCTTCCGCCTCACCCTGCTTGCCCTCCTGGCGCCCACGCTGGCGCACGCCTGGGGCAACCACACCCTGCTGTGCTACCGAGCTTTCGAGCGCATGCCTGAGGTGGCTGGCGCCGCGCCGGTGAAAGCTGAGCCGCTGGTCGATTTCCTGCGCGCACAGGAGGGCAGCATCGCCCGCACGCTGGATGCGCAGGAGGCGTGGGCTCGCGAACATCTCAAGCACCAATCGCCCCGCGCCGAAGTCCTGCGCTTCGTGCCTGACGTCGGCCGCAGCGACGCCGAACGCCGCGCCGCGTTCCTGCGTGCGCTGCGCCTGTCGCCTCAATCCCGGCTGGCGCTCTACCTTCAGGAAGACCCCCGCGAGCCCGGTAGCAAACGCACCGAGTTGCCTGCGCATCTGGTCACCGTTGTCCGCCCCGGGGCAGGCGCCACGCAGCGCTTCGTGACGGTGCAGCCCGGTGAGGCCGTGGAGCCCCTCGCGGTGCTGGCCTCGGCTTGCGATGAACCGGACTACGGCCACGACCTCAACCTCTTCGACGACAACCCCGGCAGCCCGGTGAATCCGTCTTACGGCTTTGGCAAGCAGCCCTTCGGCAACCCGGCCGTGTCCATCGGCTCGCAGGCACCGTTCCACATGGGTTTCTTCCACCAGGGAGCGGTCTTCAACACCTTGGCGCCCAGCTTCGCGCGCACCTTCACCGAGCTGCGCGTGCAGCAGTACTCTGGCCTGGCTGTGCTGGCCTGGCAGACCGGCCACCCCTACTGGGGCTGGCGCTTTGCTGGCATGGCCCTGCATCACGTGGAGGACATGACCCAGCCCTACCACGCCAGCGCGGCGCCGGGCGCCACCTTGGCGCACATGATGTGGGTCAACCTCAAGGCCCAGCTGGGCGCGCCGGCCGACCGCCAGGGGCTGGTGGTGCTGCAGGGCAATCGGCACTTCGTGCTGGAGCAGTTCCAGGCCCGCTGGATCATGGACGCCGCTCGCAAGCAGCAGGACGGGCCGCTGGAACTGGCGCTGCGCGAGGCTGCCCGGGATGCGCACTATCCGGCCTGGAGTGCCACCTATGTGCGGGATGTCGTCGCCGCCGAGGCCCACGCTACCGGTCCGGCCACCGATGCGGCGGTCGTCGTTGGCGCACCTGCGAAATTTGTCACTGATCCCAATTTTGATTTCGCTGCCCATGAGGCCCAATTCGGCCCGGAACTCGCGCATGACCTGCAGGGCCAGCGCGATGGCTTGCGTCGGGTCGTGGCTGAGTTGCTGGGTCACTTCGGCGCCCACAGTCGCAACGCGCTTCGCGGCCTGTTGACGCAGGCTGCACAGCCCTTGCGTTGAAATTCGCAAACCGCGAAACCAAAGTCGTTTTTTGGCGCAGAATTGCCTTCTTCACGAAGGCTATGCTGGAGTCCAACGATCATGCGCCACGACCTCACCACCCTCAATCTCGTGCTGGCCATCGAGCAGACCCGCTCGATCACCCGGGGCGCGGCCCAGGAGCACCTGGCGCTTGCTGCCGCCAGCAAGCGCCTGTCCGACCTCGAAAGCCGCCTTGGCGTGCAACTCTTCGAGCGGCGTGCCCGGGGTGTTGAGCCCACCGAAGCGGGCCGGGCGCTGGTGCGCCACATCCGCTCGCTGCACGCGTCGTTGTACGCCTCGAAACCGAGGTGGATGGAGTTCTCGCGCGGCATCAAGGGTCACCTGCGCATCGCGTCCAACACCAGCGCAATCGCCGAGTGCCTGCCGCCGTACCTGGTCGAGTTCTCCCAGGCGCACGCGCAGATCCGCATCAGCCTGGAAGACCTGACCAGTGCCGAGGTGCAGGCCGCCGTGGCCGAGGGCAGGGCGGACGTGGGCATCTTCACCGGCCCGCTGCTGGACAACCGGGTGCAGACCTGGACGTTCGCCACCGGTCGCCTCGCAGCGCTGGTGCCGCTGAGGCACCCGCTGGCCAACCGTGAGGCCGTGACCTTCAACGAACTGCTGGCCTATGACCTCATCGGCCTGCACGCGGGTGCCAGCGCACAGGAGCTGATGCGCGAGCAAGCGGCCGTGCTGGGCCAGACGCTCAACGCGCGCCTCCAGGTGCGTGGCTTCGACGGCATTGCGCAGCTCGTCGAGTCCGGCCTGGGTGTGGCCGTGCTGCCCGAACAACCCGCCGAGCGCTTCACCCGCGTCTTCGGCGTGCGCTGCCTGCGACTGGAAGAGTCGTGGGCCGAGCGCGACTACTACCTGGGTGTGCTGCGCCAACAGCGCTTGCCCACCGTGGTGCAACGCTTCGTGGACACCCTCATTCCTCGAGAAAAGCAATGACCTCTCGCACCCTTTACGACAAGCTCTGGGACGAGCATGTCGTGCACTCCGAACCGGATGGCACGGCCTTGCTCTACATCGACCGCCACCTGGTGCACGAGGTGACCAGCCCGCAGGCCTTCGAAGGCCTGGACCTCGCTGGCCGCAAGGTCTGGCGCCTGAGCGCCAACCTGGCGGTCAGCGACCACAACGTGCCGACGACGGATCGCTCGCAAGGCATCGCCGACCCGGTCTCCAAGCTGCAGGTCGACACGTTGGACGCCAACTGCGACCGTGTCGGCATCACGCAGTTCAAGATGAACGACAAGCGCCAGGGCATCGTGCACGTCATCGGCCCGGAGCAGGGCGCCACGTTGCCCGGCATGACGGTCGTCTGCGGTGACAGCCACACCTCCACGCACGGCGCCTTCGGCGCGCTGGCGCATGGCATCGGCACCAGCGAGGTCGAGCATGTGCTGGCCACGCAGACGCTGTCGGCCAAGAAAGCCAAGAACCTGCTCGTCAAGGTGGAAGGCCAGTGCGCCAAGGGCGTCGGTGCCAAGGACATCGTGCTGGCCATCATCGGCAAGATCGGCACGGCCGGCGGCAACGGCTACACCATCGAGTTCGCCGGCGCCGCCATCCGCGCGCTGAGCATGGAAGGCCGCATGACGGTCTGCAACATGGCCATTGAAGCCGGCGCCCGCGCTGGCCTCGTGGCGGTGGACGACACCACCATCAACTACGTCAAGGGCCGCCCCTTCACGCCCACCGGTGTGGAATGGGACCAGGCTGTCGCCTATTGGCGCACGCTGCACTCCGACGCCGGCGCGCACTTTGACAAGATCGTCGAGATCGACGCCGCGCAGATCCGCCCGCAAGTCACCTGGGGCACCTCGCCCGAGATGGTGCTGGCCGTGGACGACCGCGTGCCCGACCCCGACAAAGAGAAGGACGCCGTCAAGCGCGGCGCCATCGAGCGCGCGCTGACCTACATGGCGCTGGAGCCCAACAAGGCGCTCAGCGACATCCACGTGGACAAGGTCTTCATCGGCTCCTGCACCAACAGCCGCATCGAGGACATGCGCGAGGCTGCGGCCGTCGTGCGCCGCGTGGGTGGCCGCCTGGCCAAGAACATCAAGCTGGCCCTGGTCGTGCCGGGCTCCGGCCTCGTCAAGGCCCAGGCCGAAGCCGAAGGCCTGGACCAGGTCTTCAAGGCCGCCGGCTTCGAATGGCGCGAGCCGGGCTGCTCCATGTGCCTGGCGATGAACGCCGATCGGCTGGAGCCGGGCGAGCGCTGTGCCTCCACCAGCAACCGCAACTTCGAAGGCCGACAGGGCGCCGGTGGCCGCACCCACCTGGTGAGCCCGGCCATGGCCGCCGCCGCCGCGATGACCGGCCATTTCGTTGACGTTCGCACCCTCGCCTGACATGGACAAGTTCACCCTCCACAAGGGCCTCGTCGCGCCCATGGACCGCGAGAACGTTGACACCGACGCGATCATCCCCAAGCAGTTCCTGAAGTCGATCAAGCGCTCGGGCTTCGGCCCCAACCTGTTCGACGAGTGGCGCTACCTGGACCACGGCGAGCCCGGCCAGGACCCGGCCAGCCGCAAGCCCAACCCCGACTTCGTGCTGAACCAGCCGCGTTTTTCTGGCGCCAGCGTGCTGATCGCGCGTGCCAACTTCGGCTGCGGCTCAAGCCGCGAGCACGCACCCTGGGCACTGCAGCAGTACGGCTTCCGTGCCATCCTGGCCCCCAGCTTCGCTGACATCTTCTTCAACAACTGCTTCAAGAACGGCCTGCTGCCCATCGTGTTGCCCGAGCGTGCGATCGCGCAGTTGTTCGACGAGGTCCATGCCTTCCCCGGCTACCAGCTCATCGTCGACCTGCCGCGCCAGGTCGTCGTCAAGCCCGATGGCGCCGAGCTGCCCTTCGACATCGAGCCCTTCCGCAAGGAATGCCTGATCGGTGGCCTCGACGAGATCGGCCTGACGCTGCAGCACACCGACAAGATCCGCGCGTACGAGGCCCAGCGCATCGCCGCCAAGCCCTGGCTCAACAACCGGGTGATCTGAGGCGCTGCCGCTTCCCATGGGTACGGATTCGCGCGGATGGATGAGCTGGCTGGCCGAGCGCATGGAGCTCGGCCGCGCTGGCGCTTCCGCCAACCTGCGGCCCATGGAAGGCCTGCGCGGCGTGGCCGTCTTCCTCGTTTTCCTCGTGCATTGCATGACGACGCTGCAACCCTGGTTCCAGGGGCGCGGCGAACTCCTCGCCGTCGTGGACCTGGTGCACGCCATGGGCAATGTCGGCGTGGATCTGTTCTTCGTGCTCAGCGGTTTCCTGATCTACGGCGCCGTGATCTCGCGTGCCCAGCCCTTCGGGCTTTTCATCGCCCGGCGCATCTACCCGGCCTTCCTCGCCGTGTTCGCGATCTACCTGCTGCTGTCCTGGCTGATGCCTTCACGCAGCAAGCTGCCGGCAGATGCCGGGGAGATGCTGCTCTATCTGGTGCAGAACCTGCTGCTGCTGCCGGGGTTGTTCCCCATCGACGCCATGATCACGGTGGCCTGGTCGCTGAGCTACGAGTTCTTCTACTACCTGCTCATCCCTGTGCTGGTCGGTGCCTTCGGGCTGCGGCGCGCCAGCCGGTCCGCCCGGATCGCCTTCTTCATCGGCCTGGGGGTCATCGGCGCGTTGGCTTCGGCGGTCTACGGCGGCCCGGTCCGCTTGCTGATGTTCATCGCGGGCATCCTGCTGTTCGAGTGGCACGCCGCCGCAAGGTGGCGGCCCGGCAGTGCGGCCGGTGCACTGTGCCTGCTGCTCGCACTGGTGCTGGCGGCGGCGCCTGCGCCTGGATACGCCCCGCAGGCAGGCAAGTTCGTGGTCCTCGGCGCCTTGTTCGTTGTCGTCTGTCTGTCCGCCTTTGGAGGGCAGGCGCCCGGTTTTGCCAGCAGCCTGAGCTGGACCCCGTTGCGGTGGTTGGGCAATATGTCCTATTCCTACTACCTGATCCATGGCCTGGCGCTCAACTTCTGCGGCGTCGTGATGGCACGCCTGATGCCATCGGCGTCGCTGGGCATCCTGGCGTTCTGCCTGCTCTCGCTGCTGCTGTTCGCCGTGACCCTGGTGCCTGCCCTGGCCCTGTACCTGTGGATCGAACGTTCCTTTTCCCTGGCGCCTGCCTCGTCCCGAGCGGTGCCGGTCCCCGTCAACTAACAGCCCGCCGGTCGTGGGCTTGAGGAAGTTCCCGTGAAGATTGCAGTACTGCCGGGCGATGGCATCGGCCCGGAAATCGTGGCCGAGGCGGTCAAGGTTCTGAACGCGCTCGACCTGCCCTTGCAGCTTGAATGGGCCGATGTCGGCGGCAAGGCCTACGAGACCAGCGGCCACCCGCTGCCGCCCGCCACGCTGAAGCTGGCGCAGGAAGCCGACGCGGTGCTCTTCGGCGCTGTGGGCGACTGGAAGTACGACAAGCTGGAGCGCTCACTGCGCCCCGAGCAGGCGATCCTGGGCCTGCGCAAAGCCCTGGGCCTGTTCGCCAACTTCCGTCCCGCCATCTGCTACGAGCAGCTCACGCACGCGTCGTCGCTCAAGCCCGAGCTGGTCGCTGGCCTGGACATCCTCATCATCCGCGAGCTGACCGGCGACATCTACTTCGGTCAGCCGCGCGGCCGCCGCACGGCGGTGGACGGCCACTTCCCCGGCAGCGAGGAGGCCTTCGACACCATGCGCTACTCGCGCCCCGAGATCGAGCGCATCGCCCACGTCGCCTTCCAGGCCGCCCGCAAGCGCAACAAGAAGGTCACCAGCGTCGACAAGGCCAATGTGCTGGAGACCTTCCAGTTCTGGAAGGACGTGGTCACCGAGGTCCACAAGGACTACCCGGACGTCGCGCTGGAGCACATGTACGTGGACAACGCGGCCATGCAACTGGTGCGCGCGCCCAAGAAGTTCGACGTGGTGGTGACCGGCAACATGTTCGGCGACATCCTCTCGGACGAGGCCGCGATGCTGACCGGCTCCATCGGCATGCTGCCCTCGGCGTCGCTCAATGCCGAGAACCGCGGCCTCTACGAACCCAGCCACGGCAGTGCGCCGGACATCGCGGGCAAGGGCATCGCCAACCCTTTGGCTACAATCTTGTCCGCTGCCATGATGCTCCGTTTCTCACTCCAACAGCCTGAAGCCGCCGACCGGATCGAGTCGGCCGTGCGCGCTGTGCTGGCCGCGGGCTATCGCACCGTGGACATCTGGAGCGAGGGCACCCAGAAGGTGAGCACCCGCGAGATGGGCGATGCCGTGGTTGCGGCCATCGCCGGTAAAACCATTACCACCATTACCAAGAGCTGACAGCTCGGTTCCGTCTCGCCCCCACACCCTGGACCCCGGCGAACGAGCCGGGGGAGTCAGGGGTCCGATAACAC
>JBBIVU010000110.1:0-10665 GCA_037439585.1 Roseateles sp.
CTACGCCGCTTACCACCGCATCGACAACCCCGCCCGGCGCCTGGTCGAGGATTTCGCGCGCCGTGCCGAGCCGGTGCGCGTCCGGGTTCTCCGGATTGGAGAACTGGCGAGGCAGGAAACCATCCCGGCCCATCATGGCCGCCAGCCGGGGGAAGTCCGCATAGGCGGTGTTGGCCGCCAGGATGTTGTAGTCCGGGTCCAGGACGATCATGGGCTGGGCCTCGTGCTCCAGGTAGGAGACGAGAGCTTGGACTTGAGGGCTGCGGGCGTTGCGTAAGGGCATGGTTCGGCAGAGGACAGCAAGGACCTGATCTTCCGCCAAGTTCTGCCATGGCACCTGAAATGGCAGACGGCAGCTTTCGGTGGCAGTCGCCTCCCCCTGGCAAAGGGCGAAGGCGGGCAGGAAAAGCTAATTTTTTCAATGACTTGCGAAATCATCCCGGGGCCTGGGTGGGCTGGCACGGGTTTTGAATATGTTGCCTCACCGGGCCATGTGCAACTGCCACGCCACCGGCTCGACCCCAGGCCCCAGGAGACTGACGATGACAACGCTCCCCCTCGCGCCCAGCCAGGGCACCCTCTCGCGATTGCAGGTGGAGGGCTTCTTCGACCCGGCAACCTGGACCGTCAGCTACCTGGTGCTCGACCGCGAAACCCTGCACTGTGCGCTGGTGGACAGCGTGCTGGATTTCGACCCCAAGTCGGGCCGAACCGGCACCGCCAGTGCGGACCGCCTGATCGCCAGGGTGCAGGCCTTGGGGGCTCATGTGGAGTGGATCCTCGAAACGCACGTGCATGCCGACCACCTCTCCGCCGCGCCCTACCTGCGTCAGGCCCTGGGTGGGCGCCTGGGCATCGGCCACCACATCACGACCGTGCAAAAAGTGTTTGGCGCCTTGTTCAACGCCGGTCCCGATTTCTCCCGCGATGGCCGACAGTTCGACCATCTGTTCCACGATGACGAGGCTTTCAGCATCGGTGGCCTGCAGGCCCGTGCGCTGCACACGCCGGGCCACACGCCGGCGTGCATGACCTACGTCGTGAAGGCAGGTGAGGGCGCCGATGCCGACCTGGCTGCGTTCGTGGGCGACACGCTCTTCATGCCCGACTACGGCACCGCCCGCTGCGACTTCCCCGGCGGCGACGCGCGCACCCTGTACCGCTCCATCAACAAGGTGCTCAGCTTGCCGCCGCAGACCAGGCTCTACATGTGCCATGACTACCAGCCTGGCGGCCGCGAAGTGCAGTTCGTCAGCACCGTGGCCGAAGAGCGCACGGGCAACGTTCACGTGCGAGACGGCATCAGCGAGGACGCCTTTGTCACCATGCGCAATGCCCGTGACGCCACGCTGGGCATGCCAACGCTGATCCTGCCTTCCGTGCAGGTGAACATGAGGGCAGGGGAGCTGCCGCCGGCCGAGGACAACGGCGTGCGCTACCTCAAGATCCCGCTCAACGCGGTCTGAGTTTTCGAACGACAACACGCCGGAGACAACCATGGAACTCAAGACCCTGACGCCAGAACTGGCCGTGGCCGCACAACTGCACGTGGCCGACCTGGCCGAGATCGCCCGTGCAGGTTTTCGCACGCTCATTTGCAACCGCCCGGACGGCGAGGGCAACGATCAGCCGGCGTTTGCCGAACTGGAGGCGGCCTCACGGGGCCTTGGCATCGCCATGCACTACCTGCCGGCGGAGTCGGGCAAGGTCACCGATGAGCAGAGCCGCCAGTTCGGCGCCTTGATGGATGCCAGCCCCAAGCCGGTGCTGGCGTTCTGCCGCACGGGGATGCGGTCCACCACGATGTGGGCGCTGTCCCAGTCGGGGCAGCGTCCCCTGCCCGAGATCATCGAACGCGCCGCGCGTGCGGGCTATGACCTGAAGGGCGTGGTGCGCCGGCTCGTGAATGGCGGCAAGACGCCGGTCGAGGTGGCCGATGCCACCCATGAAGTCGTTATCGTCGGCGGTGGTGCTGCGGGTGTCGCCGTGGCCTCCAGCCTGCTGGCCCGCCAGCCCGGGCTGGACATCGCCATCATCGACCCGGCCGATGTGCACTACTACCAGCCCGGCTGGACCCTCGTGGGCGGCGGAGTGTTCGAGGCCGCCACGACGGCGCGCACGCTCGCCTCCGTGCTGCCACGCGGGGTCCACTGGCTCAAGGCCGCAGTCGCCGCCTTCGAGCCGGAGCGCGACGCCGTCATCCTCGACGGCTGCCGGGTGGTCAAGTACGGGCAACTCATCGTCTGCCCTGGCCTCAAGCTCGACTGGCACGGTGTGGACGGCCTGGTCGAGACGCTGGGCCGCAACGGCGTCACCTCCAACTACCGCTACGACCTGGCACCCTACACCTGGCAGCTTGTTCAGCAGTTCCGTGGAGGCCGAGCCGTCTTCACCCAGCCGCCCATGCCCATCAAGTGCGCGGGTGCGCCGCAGAAGGCCATGTACCTGTCGGCCGACCACTGGCGCCGCAACGGTGTGCTGCGCGAAGTCGACATCCAATTCTGCAACGCGGGCGCAGTGCTCTTCGGCGTGGCGGACTACGTGCCCGCGCTGATGCAGTACGTGCAGGCCTATGGGATCCACCTCAACTTCGGTCAGACGCTCACCGCCGTCGACGGCAACGCGCGCAAGGCGACGTTCATGCAGGCCCATGCCGACGGCAGCAAGACGCAGGTCGTGCGCGAGTTCGACATGATCCATGTCGTGCCACCGCAGAAGGCGCCGGACTTCATTCGTGTGAGCCCGTTGTCGGATGCTGCTGGCTGGGTCGACGTGGACCCAGCCACGCTGCGCCACAAGACCTACGCCAACGTCTTTGCGCTGGGGGACGCTGCAAACACGGCCAACGCCAAGACGGCCGCCGCGGCGCGCAAGCAGGCGCCTGTGGTGGCCCACAACGTGCTCGTTGCCCGGGGGGCGGCGACGGGCGAAGCACGCTACGACGGCTACGGCTCATGCCCGCTCACCGTCGAGCGCGGCAAGATCGTGCTGGCCGAGTTCACCTACGGCGGCAAAGTGGCACCGAGCTTTCCGAAGTGGCTCATCGATGGCACCCGGCCTTCGCGGCTCGCCTGGTACCTCAAGGAGCGGATCCTGCCGCCGCTTTATTGGGAAGGCATGCTCAAAGGCCGCGAATGGCTGGCCGAGCCTGAGATGGTGGGGTGACGCCATGGCTTTCGATGCCACGGCACTGAGCCTGCTGATGGGTGCGGCCGTTGGCGTCGTGCTGGCCCTGACGGGCGCTGGTGGCGGGATTCTGGCTGTCCCGCTGCTCGTATTCGGGCTCCATCTCCAGATGGCACAGGCAGCGCCTGTCGGGCTCCTTGCCGTGGGCCTCGCTGCGGCCCTTGGCGCCACGCTTGGGTTGCGGGAGGGCGTCGTTCGGTACCGGGCGGCGCTGGTCATCGGCTTCACCGGCATGGTGATCGCTCCGTGGGGGGTGAGGCTGTCGCGCAGCCTGCCCAATGGGCCGGTGATGGCAGTCTTCGCTGCGGTTCTCGGGTGGGTGGCATGGCGAAACCTGCGCAGGAGCCCGGTCGCGGCCGTGGAGACCGTGCCGCCGCGGCCCGTCTGCGCGATGGATCCGACAACAGGGCGCCTGTCCTGGCGAGCCCCATGCACCGCTCTCTTGGCCCTGATCGGCGCGCTGTCTGGGCTGCTCAGCGGTTTGCTCGGGGTGGGGGGCGGCTTCGTCATCGTGCCCATGCTTGCCGGATTCAGCGATGTACCTGCACGCGGCGTCGTGGCCACCTCCATGGCAGTCATTGCCCTCGTCTCCGTTGGTGGAGTGATGGGGGCCGCTTCACAAGGCGGCATGAACTGGGCCGTTGCGCTGCCTTTTGCGGTCGGGACAACTGCTGCATTGCTGGTGGGACGTCAGCTCAGCAAGCACCTGAGTGGCACGCGCTTGCAACACGCATTCGGCGTGCTCGCCGGCGGCGTCTCGGTGCTCATGTTCTTCAGGGCGCTCGGCCACTGAACGGGCTGCGGGCGCTGCTCACCCTTCACGGGCACCGTAGATTGGCGACAATGTGCATTATGTAAAATAAAGTCCGCAGTAGAAACCTTGCCAGCCTGGCCAAATCAGGTGGCGGCTTGCCGCGTTGGCCGAACTGAAAGGCTGTTCGGCACGTCTCCCGCACGCCGCTGCAATCCATGACTGTGCCGGTGCTGATGTCGCACTGACCGGTCTCGCACACCGGGCGGTTGACCGCCATCAACCGCCCCGGGGCCGGAACGCGCTAGGGTGGCGGCATGCCCCGTCGCCCCGCTGCCGCCCTGCTCCTGGCCTGCCTGTTCTGCGCCCTTCTTCCTGCCACGCAGGCAGCCCCGGCCTCCCATGCTGCGTCCCGAGCAGCGCCCACCGCCGGGTTCGCTGAAGCCTTCCAGCGCGGCTCTGCGTGGGCCGTGGGCGTCTACATCTTCGTTCCGGGGGAGGACGAGCCCCGCGTGGGCGCCGGCTTCATGGTGGACGACAAGGGCGGCATTGCCACCGCCGCCCACCTGCTGGGCGAGGCACAGCAGATCCTCGTCTCCCTGCCCGACAAGCGCCTGCTCGCCGCCGAGGTGCAGGGGCAGGACGCCACCACCGACATCGCCCTGCTGCGCCTGCCCGAGCCCTTGCCCGCCGCGCTGCGCGTGCACCCTGCGTTCGCCGCGCCGGGCAGCCTGCGCGTGGGCGACTGGGTGCTGGCGGTGGGCGAGCCCTTCGGGCTTGAGCATTCCGCGTCGGCCGGCATCGTCAGCGGCAAGGACCGCCACTTCGGCGACGACGGCGAGCTGATGTTCATCCAGAGTGACGTGGCCCTGAACCCCGGCAACTCCGGCGGCCCCTTGCTGGACGCCAGCGGCGCCATTGCCGGCATGAACGCCCGCACCATCGTCGGCCCGGCCGGGACGCCGGGCGCCAGCCTGGCCATCTCCATCGACATCGTGCAGCAGATCGTGAGCGAGTTGCGCCAGGGCACCGCCCGGCCCCGGCTGGGCGCCCTGTTCGACGACGTGCCGCCCCTGGCCGCGTGGCAAGCCGGCCGGCACGACGCCTCGGGCGCCCTCATCCTGTCGGTACCCAAGGGCAGCCTGGCCGACAAGCTGCAGCTGAAAGCCGGCGACGTCGTCACGGCCATGAACGGCCGGCCGGTGGCGGGCGCGGCAGACCTGGTGAGTGCCTTGCTGGCCTGGCGCACCGTGCACGGCACGCGGTTCGTGGTGTTGCGCGCAGGCCAGGAACGGGTGCTCGCGCTGGATTGACGAGGCGCAAGGCTGCTGTCACAGCGGCCGACGACGATGGCCGGCATGACCCAGCGCCACCTCGACCGCCTGCTCAGCCCCCAGTCCGTGGCCGTCTTCGGCGCGTCGGACAAGCCCGCCCGCGTGGGCACCACCGTCTGGCGCAACCTGCGGGCAGGGGGCTTCCAGGGCCCGCTGGCGCCGGTGAACCCGCGCTTGCGCACGCTGGACGGCCAGCCCTGCTTTGCCGGCGTGAGCGCCCTGCCCTTCACGCCGGACCTCGCCGTGCTGTGCACGCCGCCCGACACCATCGCCGGGCTGGTGGGCCAGTTGGGCGCGCGGGGCACGCGGGCCGCCGTGGTCATCACCGCCGGGCTCACGCCAGAGCAAAAGCAGGCGGCGCTCGATGCTGCGCAGCCCCACACGCTGCGCCTGCTCGGGCCCAACTGCATCGGCCTGCTCAGCCCGCACCTGGGCCTCAACGCCAGCTTCACGCAGGCCAACGCGCGGGCTGGCGAGTTGGCGCTGGTGTCGCAGTCCGGCGCCCTGCTCACGGCCTTGCTGGACTGGGCCAACGGCGAACACATCGGCTTCTCGCACCTCATCTCGCTGGGCGAACACGTGGACGTGGACTTCGGCGACCTGCTGGACCACCTGGCGATGGACCGCCGCACCCGCGCCATCCTGCTCTACATCGAATCCATCAGCGCGCCGCGCAAGTTCATGTCGGCCGCGCGGGCGGCGTCGCGGGTCAAGCCGGTCATCGTCGTGAAGGCGGGACGTGCGGCAGCGGGCATGAAGGCGGCGGCCTCCCACACCGGCGCGCTGGCCGGCGAGGACATCGTGTTCGACGCCGCGCTGCGCCGGGCCGGCATGCTGCGCGTGGACACGCTGAAGGAGCTTTTCATCGCCGCGCAAACGTTGGCGCGATTTCAGGATCACCCCAGCCAGACGCTGATGGTGCTCACCAACGGCGGTGGTGCAGGCGTGCTCGCGGCCGATGCAGCCTCCGCGCTGGGCGTGCCACTGGCCCAGCCCGGCGACGCCTTGATGCAGCAGCTGGACGCCGTGCTGCCCGCCAATTGGTCGCGCGGCAACCCCGTGGACATCATTGGCGATGCACCACCACAGCGCTACGTGGACGCGCTCAGCGCCCTGCTCGCTGCCCCTGAATGCGGCGCCCTGCTGTTCGCGCAGGCGCCCACGGCCATCGCGTCCAGCCAGAGCATCGCCCAGGCCGTCGCGCCCTTGATCGCCGAGCATCCGGGCCGCGTGCTCAGCTGCTGGCTGGGGGGAGAAACCGCCGCCCCGGCGCGCCAGGCCTTCGAGGCCGTCGGCATTGCGGGCTACGACACCCCGGAGGAGGCCGTGCGCGCGTTCGCGCTGATGCAGACCTACCGCCGCAACCAGGCCAGCCTGCGCGAAACACCGTCCGCCCCTGCGAACGGCGAACCCGACCGGGTGCGCGCCCGGGAGATCGTGGACGCCGCGCTGGCGGCCGGGCGGGCCTGGCTGGACGAGATCGACGCCAAGGCCCTGCTCGCGGCCTACGGCATTCCGGTGGTGCCCAGCTGGCGCGTGGCGCCCACGCCCGACGCGGCCGCCCAGGCCGCCGCCCGCATCAGCGGGCCGGTGGCGTTGAAGGTGGTGTCGCCCGACATCCTGCACAAGTCCGACGCCGGTGGCGTGCGGCTCGGGCTGGTGGGCGACCACGACGTGCGCGCCGCCGCGCAGGCCATGCTGGCGCACCTGGCCCAGGTGCAACCCAACGCCCGCATCGAAGCCTTCAGCGTGCAGGCCCACGTGCAGCGCCCCCAGGCGCAGGAGCTCATCGTCGGCGCACACGTGGACCCGATCTTCGGCCCGGTGGTGCTGTTCGGTCAGGGCGGCATTGCGGTCGAGGTGCTGGGCGACCGTGCCGTGGCGCTGCCGCCGCTGAACCGCGCGCTGGCGCGTGACCTGATCGACCGCACCCGCGTGGCGCGCCTGCTGGCGGGCTACCGGGGCCGGCCGCCGGCCGATGTGGCTGCGGTCTGTGACGCCCTGATGGCCGTGGCCCAGATGCTGGCCGACCTGCCGGAGCTGGCGGAGCTGGACATCAACCCGCTCTGGGCCGATGCCGAGGGCGTGCTGGCCCTGGACGGCCGGGTGCGCCTGTCGGCGGCCCGGCCGGCGGGTGTGGCTCACTTCGCGGTGCTGCCCTACCCGGCCGAGTTGGTGCGCACCCTGCCCTGGCAGGGCCGCACCCTGGTGCTGCGGCCGATCCGGCCCGAGGACGAAGCCCAGCACCGGCAGTTTCTGGAGGCCATCGCGCCGGACGATATGCGCATGCGCTTCTTCCAGGCGCCCCATCAGCTGTCGCACGACGAGCTGGCCCGGTTCACGCAAATCGACTATGGGCGGGAGATGGCCTTCCTCGCGGTGGACGACCAGGCACCCGGCGGCCCCCGCACGCTGGGTGTGGCCCGCCTGGTGCGCGACCCCGACAACACGGAGGCCGAGTTCGCGGTGCTGGTGGCCAGCGACTGCAAACGCCAGGGCCTGGGCCGGCTGCTGATGCAGGCCCTGATCGACCATGCCAGCGCCTGTGGCACGCAGCGCATCGTGGGCCAGGTGCTGCGCGAGAACACCCGCATGCTGGCCCTGGCCAAGGCCCTGGGCTTCACGGCCGTGCCCGGCACCGAGGCGGGCGTGGTGCGCGTGGCCCGCGCTGTTCAGGCGGCCGGCTGAACGGCCGTCGAAGCAGCTGTTGGAGCGCCCCGCACCAGGCCGTCCACCACCTCGATGGTGCGGTCACAGCGCTGCGCCAGCTCAGGGTTGTGCGTCACGAACAGCACGGTGGTGCCGTGCTGGCGGTTCACGTCGCGCAGCAGCCCGAACACCACCTCGGCCGACTTTGTGTCCAGGTTGCCCGTGGGCTCGTCGGCCAGCAGCACGGCGGGCTGCATGGCCAGCGCCCGGGCCACAGCCACGCGCTGCTGCTCGCCGCCGCTGAGGTGCGTGGCCAGGTTGTTGCAGCGGTGGGCCAGGCCCACGCTGTTCAGCAGCGCCCGGGCGCGCTCCTCCATGGCGGGGCTGGGGAAGCCCTGGGCGCCCAGCATGGGCATCATCACGTTCTCCAGCGCCGTGAACGCACCGATCAGGTGGTGGTACTGGAAGACGAAGCCGATGGTGTGCCCACGCAATCGGGTCAGCGCTGCATCATCAAGTGCCACCGTCTCCTGCCCGCAGACGGCCAGCTGGCCCGACGTGGGGCGATCCAGCAAGCCGATGATGTTCAGCAAGGTGCTCTTGCCCGACCCCGACGGGCCAACCACCGCGCAGAACTCGCCCTTGTGCAGTTCGAGGTCGATGCCGTGAAGCACCTCCACTTCGGCGGGCAGCCCAGCGTTGAAGGCCTTGCGCACACCTTGAAGGCGCACGACGACGTCATCGTTGCCGTGCTCAACCACGGATGGCCACCACGGGATCCAGGCGCGAAGCGCGCAGGGCCGGCGCCATCGCGGCGAGCACGCCGGTCACCGTCGCCAGCAGGAGCGCGATCACGAAGAGCGGCACCTCCAAGGTGACCGGCACAAGCGCCTGCCCGTCGGGGCCCCGCGCCAGCTCGCGCCACAGCACCAGCGCAATCGCCCCCACCGCCGAGCCCGCCACCGAGCCACCCAGGCCCAGCAGCCCGCCCTGCAGCAGGAACAGCCGCAAGATGCGCTCGCGGGTGACGCCCATGGCCCGCAGGATGCCGATTTCCCGCGAGCGCTGCACCACCGACACGAACAACACGCTGGCGATGCCGAACGCCACCGACAGCCCCACGAAGAAGCGGATGGCCGTGTTGGCGCTGACCTGGGCCTGCACGGCGCTGAAGAACTGGGCGTTGGTCTTGATCCAGCTGTCCGCCTGCACGCCGGTGCGCGTGGTGATGCGCTGGGCCACCTGCTCCGCGGCGTAGATGTCGGCCACGGTCACATCCAGGCTGGACACGCCGCCTTGCAGGCCCAGCAGGCTCTGGGCGGTGTGCAGGGCCACGTAGGTGGTGCGCTGGTTGGCGCCCTTGTTGCCGAGGTCGAAGATGCCGCTGACGGTGAACACGGTGTCCGCCCCGGAACTGGCGGTGACACGCAGCTTGTCACCCACCGCCAGGCCCAGGTCGCTGGCCAGCTCGGTGCCGATGAGGATGTCGCTCGCATTCAGCCGTGTGCTGCCCTGCATCATCTTGTCGGCCAGCAAGACGATGCGGAAGTACAGCTCGGGCTCGATGCCCACCAGCGAGATGGCGCGGCTGGCATCGCCGCGCACCACGAGGGCCGAGCCCGCCGCGGAGGGCGACACGACGAGCACGTCGGGCATGGCGCGGATCTGTTCGGCGATGGCCTGCCACTGGTCGATGGATTTCAGCCGCTGCAGCGGTGCCTGAACGGTGGCCAGCTCGGCCTCGCCCGGGCCTGGGCTGCGCAAGGGGCGCACGGCCTCCTTGGGCGGCAGCAGCTGGATGTGGGCCTGTGCCGTGAGCACGCGCCGGATGAAATTGGCCTGCAGCCCGCTCAGCAGGGCCGACATGAACACGATGACGGCCACGCCAATCGCCACGCCGCCAATGATGAAGGCCGTTTGCCACCGCCCTTCGCCCAGCAGGCGCAGGGCGACGATCCACTCGAAGGGCTGCCAGCTTTTCATGGTGTGGCGCGGGCCGCCTTCACCAGAGCGCCCTCGTGCACCAGGCCTGGCACGACCTGGTCCCCCGCACTCAGGCCCTCGACGATCTCCACCAGCCCTGCACCGCGCAGGCCCAGCTTCACCGCGTGGCGGTGGGCGCGGCCGCCGTCCACCTTCTGCACCCAGGGGGCGGCGCTGTCGGCGTCGTGCACCAGCTCCAGCGGCACGGCCAGCGCCTTCGCCCGGCGGGCCACCTCCACGTCCACCGACACGGTCATGTTCTGGCGCAGGTAGGCCGGCGGCGCGGGCACGCGCAGCTTCACCTCCACCGAGCCGCGCTGCAGGTCCACACCCGGGCTGATGTAGACCACCTCGGCGGCGAACCGCTGGTCAGCAAAGGCGTCCGCCGAGGCCAGCGCCATCTGCCCCACGGCCAGCAGGCCCAGGTTCTTTTCATCGAACTGCACGACCAGCTGGGTCTCGCCCGAGGGCGACAGCACCATCAGCGTCTTGCCGGGCTGCACCACATCGCCACGCTCCACGTCGCGGCTGATGAGCACGCCGTCCACCGGCGCGCGGAGCGTTGCGTAGGCCAGGCGGGCGCGTGCAGCCTCGGCGTTGGCGCGGGCCTGGGCGAGCGTGGCGGCGGCGATCGCGTCGTCGCTGCCGCCGGTGAGCGTGGTGTCCAGCTGGCGGCGGGCAGCGCCGAGCTGGGCGTCGGCCAGCTCCAGGGTCTTGCGGGCCTCGTCCAGCGCGGCCTGGCCGATGTAGCCCTGGCGGAAC
>JBBIVU010000111.1:0-10604 GCA_037439585.1 Roseateles sp.
AGGATGGACACGATGCCGGCGGGCGGGAGGCGATAACTGACGATCTGCGTGACGTGGATGTTGGTGAAGACCGGTCTGGTCTTGGCGCTGTCCGTCATGGTCTAGCCTGCGTAATCAGTGTGAAACCCGAAGATTCTAGGGCAGAGACCGGGCCCCAACTTCGCGATTGCTGCACTGCGGCATCGTCAGTTTCAGTTCAACTCGTTGCTGTAGAAGTCAGCCTCAGTGTGGTAGAGCCCTCGGCGCAATTCGACCGGCCGATCACCATAGGTGAACGCCACCCGTTCCACGCTGAGCAAAGGGGTGCCGGGAGCCACGCCCAGGGCAGCGGCAGACTCAGCGCCGGCCGCCACGGCGCGGAGCTTCTCGTCAGCGCGCACCATATGGACCCGATAGCGCTCCTCGAACAGCGCATACAACGTGCCCGGGTAGGCATCGATCACGGCACGGGTCAACCCCTCAAAATGCCGCTCCGGCAACCACAAGTCATCCAGAACCACCGGTCGATCTCGGCGCAGCAACAAACGCCGCACCTCGATGACCGGTTCGGACGTGCGGAGTTGCAAGGCTCGCGCTGTCTCGGCCGTGGCGCGAGCGCGTCGGCAATGCAGCAACTCGCGGGTGAAGCCGGTCTCGCCGTCGTCAGCCACCAGCCGCAGGAAGCGGTAGGAATTTCGCGGCGCCGTGTGGGTGGCGACGAACGTGCCGCTGCCCTGGCGGCGTTCCACGACGTGGGCTGCGGTCAATTCGTCCAGTGCCCGCCTCACGGTGCCTGCACTGGCGCGAAAGCGCTCCGCCAACGCCGCCTCGCTGGGCAAGGCATCGCCCGGCCGCCATTCGCCGGCCGCGAGGGCGGCCACGATCAGTTGGCGGATCTGTTCGTACAACGGCGCAGCGGACTTCGGCATGCACGCATTGCAGCACAGCGTAAGGAAGCCTCGCAGGGTAAGCCCGTACACTCGGCCGCCCTCAGGCGATGCGCCCGGCGCCGCCTTGACGTCAGCTTTATCAACTGTCCCCGGAGATTTCCATGAGCAAGAAACCCGTTCGCGTCGCCGTCACCGGCGCTGCCGGCCAGATCGGCTATGCCCTGCTGTTCCGCATCGCTTCAGGCGAAATGCTGGGCAAGGACCAGCCCGTCATCCTCCAACTGTTGGAGATTCCCGACGAGAAGGCTCAAAACGCGCTGAAGGGCGTGATCATGGAATTGGAAGACTGCGCCTTCCCGCTGCTGGCCGGCGTCGAAGCGCACAGCGACCCGATGACCGCGTTCAAGGACACCGACTACGCCCTGCTCGTCGGCTCGCGTCCCCGCGGCCCGGGCATGGAGCGCGCCGAACTGCTGGCCGTCAACGGCGCCATCTTCACCACGCAGGGCAAGGCCCTGAACGCCGTGGCCTCGCGCAACGTCAAGGTGCTGGTCGTCGGCAACCCCGCCAACACCAACGCCTACATCGCGATGAAGTCCGCCCCGGATCTGCCGGCCAAGAACTTCACCGCCATGCTGCGCCTGGACCACAACCGTGCCGCCAGCCAACTGGCCGCCAAGACCGGCAAGGCCGTCGCCTCCATCGAGAAGCTGGCCGTGTGGGGCAACCACTCGCCCACCATGTACGCCGACTACCGCAACGCCACCATCGACGGCGCTTCGGTCAAGGACCTGATCAACGACGAGACCTGGAACCGTGAAACGTTCCTGCCCACCGTCGGCAAGCGCGGCGCGGCCATCATTGCCGCGCGCGGCCTCTCGTCGGCCGCCTCGGCCGCCAACGCCGCCATCGACCACATGCGCGATTGGGCCCTGGGCACCAATGGCAAGTGGGTCACCATGGGTATCCCGTCCAATGGCGAATACGGCATCCCCAAGGAAGTCATGTTCGGCTACCCCGTCACCTGCGAAGGCGGCGAGTACAAGATCGTCCAGGGCATCGAGATCGACGCGTTCTCGCAAGAGTGCATCAACAAGACCCTGAAGGAACTGACGGACGAGCAGGACGGCGTCAAGCACCTCCTGTAAAACGACAGCTGCATCACGGCTCTGCACAAGGCCTCCTTCGGGAGGCCTTTTTCCTGCCTGCTGAGGGCTAAAGTGGCGCGCATGAGCGCCCGAATCCACCCTCACCAAGCCCTGTTCGGCCACGAACCCCCACGCCCCGCGCTGCCTGTTGTCGACCACTATTGCGGCGTTGAAGCCCGCATGCGCAAGAGCCTTGCCCTGCAAGCGGAACTTGGCCCCATCTTCGACATCACCCTGGATGCGGAAGACGGCGCCCCGGTGGGCGCCGAAGCCGAGCACGCGTTGCTGATTGCCGAACTCGCCACGGGCACAGCCAACCGATTCGGTCGCGTGGGCGCACGCGTTCACCCCTGGGGCCATGCCGCATTCGAGGCTGACGTGGACACGCTCATCGCCAAGGCTGGCCACCGCCTGGCCTACCTGATGATCCCCAAACCTGACAGCGCCGATGACGTGGAACGTGCCATCGCCACCGTCGATGCCGCCTGCGATCACCACGGCCGGCCGAAACTGCCCCTGCAGGTGCTCATCGAAACCCATGGCGCGCTGCGTGAGGTCTTCCGCATTGCAGCCCATCCCCGCGTCGAGTCCCTGTCTTTCGGGTTGATGGACTTCGTTTCAGCCCACGGCGGCGCCATTCCCAAAACTGCGATGGAGGTGCCCGGGCAGTTCGAGCATCCGTTGGTGGTGCGGGCCAAGCTGGAGGTTGCGGCGGCGGCACACGCATTCGGCAAGACGCCCTCGCATTGCGTGGTCACCGAATTTCGCGACGCCGCCGCACTCGTCAACGCAGCCCGCCGCGCAGCACGCGAGTTCGGCTACACGCGCATGTGGAGCATCCACCCGGACCAGATTCGCCCGATCGTGAACGCCTTCGCGCCTGGCCCGCAAGAAATCGAAGAAGCGGCGGAGTTGCTCCTGGCGGCGCAGGCAGCCGACTGGGCACCCACCTCCTTCCGCGACCGGCTGCACGACCGCGCCAGCTACCGCTTTTTCTGGACCGTGCTGGACCGCGCCGAACGCACGGGCCGCCCGTTGCCCACTGAGGCCCGGCGGGCGTTCTTTCCTGGTCCCATCGGGTGAAGCACGGGCGCGCGCTGCCAGCACCCGGGCGGACAATCGTCACACCTGCTCACCCCTGCCCGGCGACGCCCAGGTCATGATGCACCGGTACCTCCACCCCCCAACACCTCGCCGACCTCTGATGCTGTCCCCCACGCTCCGCGGCTGTGCCGCCGCCCTCGCCCTCTGCGCCACCCTGCCCACGCTCGCCCAGACGGCACCGGCCAAGGCACAAGCCAAGCCCGCCACGACCAAGGCAGCCCCTGCAAAAAAGACCCCGACACCGCCGCCGGAGCCCGTGCTGAACGACGCCGACGAGCACCAACTCGCCGCAGCCGACCGTGCCTACCTGGGCGACTACGCCTGTGAGTTCAAGGAATCGGTGCACATCGACAAACACCCCAAGGTGGCGGGCTACATCAACGTGGCCTGGAAGAAGCAGGTCATCACCATGAAGCCTGTGCTGTCCTCCACCGGCGCATTGCGCCTGGAAGACGTGACCGGGCGCACGCTGATGATCCAGATCGCCAACAAGTCCATGCTGCTGGACACCAAGGTCGGCCAGCGGCTGCTGGACGATTGCATCCATCCGGAACAAGCGCGGCTCATGGCCGAAGCCAAGGCTGCCAAGCTGGCCAACCCCGAGGCTGACACTGCGGAATCTGCACGCAATGGCCTGGGCATCAAGCCTGCCGGCGGCAAGTGAACCGCGTCGGTTGAAACCTCAGGCTTGGGTATGTAGAATGCATACATACTTTCTGATGCATACCTGAGCCCCTGCTTCTGCGGCGGCTCCGTTGCTGGAGGCCCCATGGAAGCCACCGTTGCCGAACGCGGGCAGATCACGCTGCCCAAAGCTGTCCGAGACGCCCTCGGGCTGACCAAGGGCACCACGCTCAAGGTCGAATTGGATGGTGGCCGCATCATCGCAAGAACGTCGATGACGCCATTTCGCGGCTGCGTGGGCGCTTCACGTTGGACGGTTTCACCAGCACCGACGAGGCCATGCGGGCCATCCGTGGTCACGCGCCCGGCGACCCTTACCTGCCCCCTGAGCCCGAGACCGAGTGCCAGGGCGGAGAACCCAAGCCTTGATCGCCGCCGATTCGTCCGTGCTGATCGATCTGATCGCCGGTGACGACGAGGCATGCGCCAGCGCGGGTGAGGCGGTTCGCCAAGCATTGCACGTCGGCCCGGTCGTGCTGTGCGAGGTGGCGTTGGCCGAGGTGTGCACCGCTTTCAAGGGCGGCGCCGAAATGCTCCAGTTTCTGGAGGAACTGGGCATCCGCTTCGATGCAATGGAGTCCAAGTCGGCCTTGCGCGCCGGTGAGATGCAGCGCCGCTACCGCCAGCGTGGTGGCAACCGCACCCGCACCGTCGCAGACTTCCTGATCGGCTCCCACGCGATGATGCAGTGCGATGGCCTCATCACGCGCGACGCCGGTTTCTACAGAGACTATTTCAAGGGGCTGAGGATCGTCGTTCCGACCTCGGCCTGACCTGTTGCTTCAACGGAGAACCACCATGCTTCAAGCCTACCGCCAACACGCTGCCGAGCGCGCCGCCCTCGGCATCCCGCCCCTGCCCCTGGATGCCAAGCAGGTGGCCGAGCTGATCGAACTGATCAAGGCCCCGCCGGCGGGCGAAGACGCGGTCCTGCTGGACCTGCTGACCCACCGCGTGCCGCCGGGCGTGGACGACGCCGCCAAGGTCAAGGCCAGCTTCCTGGCCGCTGTAGCGCACGGTGACATCAAGGTGGGCCTGATCTCCAAGGCCAAGGCCACCGAGCTGCTGGGCACCATGGTGGGCGGCTACAACGTGCATCCGCTGATCGAGCTGCTGGACGACGCTGAAGTCGCTGGCGTCGCGGCCGAGGGTCTGAAGAAGACCCTGCTGATGTTCGACTACTTCAACGACGTCGCCACCAAAGCCAAGGCGGGCAACGCCAAGGCGAAGGAAGTGATGCAGTCGTGGGCCGACGCCGAGTGGTTCACGAGCCGCCCCGAGGTCGAGAAGAAAATCACCGTCACCGTCTTCAAGGTGCCCGGCGAGACCAACACCGACGACCTCTCGCCCGCGCCCGACGCCTGGAGCCGCCCGGACATCCCGCTGCACTACCTGGCGATGCTGAAGAACACGCGCTCCGACGCGGCCTTCAAGCCCGAGGAAGACGGCAAGCGCGGCCCGATGCAGTTCATCGAGGACCTGAAGAAGAAAGGCCACCTCGTGGCCTACGTGGGTGACGTGGTCGGCACCGGCTCCAGTCGCAAGTCGGCCACCAACTCGGTGATCTGGGCCACGGGCCAGGACATCCCCTTCGTGCCGAACAAGCGCTTCGGCGGCGTCACGCTGGGCGGCAAGATCGCCCCCATCTTCTTCAACACGCAGGAAGACTCCGGCTCGCTGCCCATCGAAGTGGACGTCTCCAAGCTGGAGATGGGCGACGTCATCGACGTGCTGCCCTACGACGGCAAGCTGGTGAAGAACGGCGAGACCGTCGCCGAGTTCAAGCTCAAGAGCGACGTGCTGTTCGACGAAGTGCGCGCCGGCGGCCGCATCAACCTCATCATCGGCCGCTCGCTGACCGCCAAGGCACGCGAGTTCCTGGGCCTGCCCGCCTCCACGCAGTTCCGCCTGCCGCAAGCGCCTGCGGCATCGACCGCCGGCTTCACGCTGGCGCAGAAGATGGTCGGCCGCGCCGTCGGCCTGCCGGAAGGCCAAGGCGTGCGCCCGGGCACCTACTGCGAGCCCAAGATGACGACCGTTGGTTCGCAGGACACCACCGGCCCGATGACCCGCGACGAGCTGAAGGACCTGGCCTGCCTGGGCTTCTCGGCCGACCTCGTCATGCAGTCCTTCTGCCACACCGCGGCCTACCCCAAGCCCGTGGACGTCAAGACCCACCGCGAGCTGCCCGCCTTCATCAGCAACCGCGGCGGCGTGGCCCTGCGCCCGGGCGACGGCGTCATCCACAGCTGGCTGAACCGCCTGCTGCTGCCCGACACCGTCGGCACGGGTGGCGACTCGCACACCCGCTTCCCGATCGGCATCAGCTTCCCGGCCGGCTCCGGCCTGGTGGCCTTCGGCGCCGCCACCGGCGTCATGCCGCTGGACATGCCCGAGTCCGTGCTCGTCCGCTTCAAGGGCGAGATGCAGCCGGGCGTGACGCTGCGCGACCTCGTGCACGCCATTCCGCTGTACGCCATCAAGGCCGGCCTGCTGACCGTCGCCAAGGCTGGCAAGAAGAACGCCTTCTCGGGCCGCATCCTGGAAATCGAAGGCCTGCCGAACCTGAAGGTCGAGCAAGCCTTCGAGCTGAGCGACGCCTCCGCCGAGCGCTCGGCCGCCGGCTGCACGATCAAGCTGAACCCCGAGCCGATCAAGGAATACCTCACCAGCAACATCGTGCTGATGAAGAACATGATCGCCGACGGCTACGCCGACGCGAAGACGCTGCAGCGCCGCATCGAGAAGGTCGAAGCCTGGCTGGCCAACCCCGAGTTGCTGGAAGCTGACAAGGATGCCGAATACGCCCACGTCATCGAGATCGACCTGGCCGACATCAAGGAACCCATCCTTTGCTGCCCCAACGACCCGGACGATGCCAAGACGCTGTCCGACGTGGCCGGCACCAAGATCGACGAGGCCTTCATCGGTTCGTGCATGACCAACATCGGTCACTTCCGTGCCGCCGCCAAGCTGCTGGGCGGCCAGCGCGACATCCCGGTCAAGCTGTGGGTCGCCCCGCCGACCAAGATGGACCAGAGCGAGCTGATCAAGGAAGGCCACTACGCCGCCTTCGGCACCGCCGGTGCGCGCACCGAGATGCCGGGCTGCAGTCTGTGCATGGGCAACCAAGCGCAAGTGCGTGAAGGCGCGACCGTTGTGTCCACCTCCACCCGCAATTTCCCGAACCGTCTCGGCAAGAACACCAATGTGTTCCTGGCGTCGGCCGAACTGGCCGCCATCGCGTCCAAGCTGGGCCACATCCCGACGGTGCAGGAGTACCACGAGGCGATGGGCATCATCAACAAGGACACCGCCAGCGTCTACAAGTACCTGAACTTCGACCAGATCGAAGAGTACGCAGACACCGCCAAGGGCGTGACCGCCTGAACCTGACAGGACACCGCAGCCACAGCCCGCCGCGCGCATGCCCGGCGGGCTTTTTCATGGCTCTTCACCTGTCAGCCGGTGCCCGCCAAAGCGCCAAAGAAAAAGCGGCCTGCGGCCGCTTGCGAAAAAAGGCGCAGCGTTCCGCGCTCAGGCTTTGATGTCCAGCAGCGCGCCCGTCGTGTTCAGCTGCGTCTGCAGCACCTTCAGGTTGGCGACGAAGGCGTAGGCCGCCGACTGCTGCTCCACCACGGCATTGGCAGGGTTGATCTCACGGCGTGGTGCCTTGTCCACGTTCGTGGGCTCCACACTGCCGCGAGATTCGTTGCTGGCGGCCAGGTTCGCAATGTTGGACGCCGACGCTCGCAGCCGCTCGTTGGCGGCTGAGATGCCTGTCATGGCAGTGGAAAGGGCGACGTTCATCGGGATCCAGTTTTCCGGAGCTTGTGCCGTACATCGACAACAAGGGATCAAACTTTAGAACAACCGGCAAAAAACCCGCAAATTGAGGGGGCGCTGGGCCGCCCCCGGGCGTGAATTCAACCCGCCAACTCGTCAAAACCACCAGCCGAGACGAACACGCGCACGCTGTCGCCACCGGCAGCCTTGGCCTCCGTGCAGGCCAGCACCGCAGCCCCCAGGACAGCATCCACCGTCGACAGCGACGGCTGGATCTGCACGACACCCACCGACGCCTTCACCCGTGTGCGGTGCATGCCCCAGCGCAAGCGGTACCCGGCCACGGACGAACGCACCTTCTCGGCAATGATCTGCGCGTAGTGCTGGTCGCAGTCTGGCAGCAGGATGGCGAAGTGGTCGTCTTCCAGCCGCGCCACCAAGTCCGACGCCCGCACCTTGCCCGTCAGCATCTGACCCAAGCCGTACAGAAAATGGTCCCCCACCTCGGTGCTCATGCCCTGGATGACCTCGCCGAACTTGTCCACGTCCAGCCACAGCACAGACACCGGCTCGCTGCGGCGACTGCCCACATGCTCGGACAGGCGGCGCTCGAACTCGCGGCGGTTGGCCAGTTCGGTCACGGTGTCATGCTTGGCTGTCCAGGTAGGCTGCAGCCGGTGTGCTCGGGCTGCAGTCACGTCCTCGATGATCCAGAGGGCCTCGCCCGCAGGCGCCTCCCAGTGCACCGGCGTGGCCTGAAGACGCCCCCAGAAACGGTGGCCGTCGCGCTTCACATACTCGATCTCCTCGTCCAGCGGCTGGCCCGCGGCGAACGCGGCAGCCGCGCGCTCGCTCAATGCGGTGTGGGCGGGGTCGGTCGTGTGCACGACGCGGGTGGCCTGGCCGGTGAGGTCGCTGTCGTCGCCGAAACCGAACAGGTGATTGAACTCTTCGCTGACGACTTCGAAGCGCTGGCCAGCCACGAACGCCACCGCCGTGGGCGCCCGGACCAGCAGGGCTCGCAGGCGCGCAGAGGTGGGGTCATCGGTACGGACGGGGGCAGCACTGGTCATTCGGATCTCCGGGAACGGTCAACGACCACCGACTATCGCAGGACTGCTGACTTTCGGCCATGACGCATATCACGGCGTTAGAGTCGCCGCCTTCGCCGCGATGCGGCATCACGACACGACGCCCGATGCGCCTGCTCACGCTCCCCGTGCTCACCCTGCTGGCCGGCCTGGCCCAGGCCCAGCAGCTCAGTGAAACCCCGCAGGGCTTGCGCGACGCCACGCCCCGCTGGCACGCGCTGACCGGCGCCCGGCTGGTGGTGGCACCCGGCCGGGTGGTGGAGAACGGCACGCTCGTCATGAAGGACGGCGTCATCGTTGCCGTGGGCGCGGGCCTCGCCCCCCCGGCGGGTGCGCGCATCTGGGCGCTGCACGGGCGCACCGTCTACGCCGGCTTCATCGATGCCGCCAGCAGCCTGGGGCAAAGCCGCATCGACCCGCCCCGGGGCAAGGGCATCAGCGCCGGCCAGCGCTGGGTTCGCGCCGAGTTCCGCCAGGCTGCCGCGCTGGACATCAAACCCGACGAGCTGCGCGCCGAGCGCGAGCAGGGCTTCACCACGGCGCTGTCGCTGCCGCCGGCCGGCGCGGTGTTTCGCGGCCAGAGCACGCTCATCAGCCTGCGCGATGCGGCCGACACACGCAGCCTCGTGCTGGCTGCCGACGTGGCCCAGCACCTGGCCCACGAGTACACCGCGTTCGACTTCGAGGGCGGCGGCGGCCGCGCCAGCCTGGGCTACCCCACCTCGCTGATGGGCAGCGTGGCCCTGGAGCGCCAGACGCTGCTCAACGCCCGTTGGGCCGCCGCCCCCGCGCCGTCCGGCGAGCGGCGCGAGTTCAACGCCAGCCTCGCCGCGCTGGCACCGGCGCTGGCCGGGCGCCAACCGGTCATTCATGACGCGCTCGACGAAGAAGACCTGCTGCGCATCGCCAAGCTGCGCGACGAGTTCGGCCTGCGCGTCATCGCCCAGGGCACGGGCCACGAGTACCGCAAGGCGGCCCAGCTCAAGGCGCTGGGCCTGCCGGTCATCCTGCCCTTGGCCTACCCCGTCGCCCCCGAGGTGGAGCAGCCCGAAAGCGCGCTGGACGTGCCGCTGCAGTGGCTCCAGCACTGGGAGCGCGCGCCGGGCAATGCCGCTGCGCTGCAGGAGGCCGGCGTGGAGTTCGCGCTGTCGACACAAGGCTTGAAGGACGTGCGCAAGGAGTTCTGGCCGCGCCTGCGGCAGGCCGTGCAGCGCGGGCTCAAGCCCGATGTGGCGCTGGCGGCGCTCACCACCACGCCCGCGCACCTGCTGGGGCAGCCGCGCCTGGGCCGGCTGGAGCCCGGCCAACTGGCCGACGTGATCGTGGCCAGCGGCGACCTGTTCACCAGCGAGCAGGCCGAGGTCGAGATCGCCTTCGTGGACGGCCAGCCGCTGCCGACCGAAGCCTGGGACCGTTTCGACGCCCGGGGCCGCTGGGCCGTGAAACCTGCCGGCGGCGCCGAGCAGACTTGGCAGATCGCCGGCACCCGCACCAAGCCCTCACTGCTGGTGGACGGCAAAGCCTGCGAGCTGCAACAGCGCGGCCACGAGTTGCTGCTGCGCTGGCCCTGCGACGGCGCCACCCGCGAGGCCCTGCGCCTGGAAGGCCACGGCGCCACGCTGACCGGCGCACTCACGCTGGCCGACGGCCGCACGCAGCCCTGGACGGCAACGCGCGTGGCTCCTGCTGAGCCGCCACCGCCCAAGCCCCCGGCCCTCGCAGCCGTGCCGCCCGCCACCTTCCCGGCCGGCGTCTTCGGCCGCAGTGCGGCGCCCGAGCGGCCCGTCGCCGTGCTGGTGCGCAACGCCACCGTGTGGACCAGCGCCGCCGCCGGCACGCTGCAAGCCACCGACCTGCTGGTGCGCGACGGCCGCATCGCCGCCATCGGCAAGGCACTTGCCGCGCCCACCGGCGCCGTCGTC
>JBBIVU010000112.1:0-10579 GCA_037439585.1 Roseateles sp.
CTTGGTGTTGCCAGTTCGTCTTGGCATCGTGCATCGCAGCGGGGGGCGCTGCATTGGCGCGAGCACGAAGCCGGTGGACTGAAGCCTAAGCCGGCTTCATGTCATTGGGCTGACGTGTTGGGACGCGACAGGCCCGTTTGCAGTGAAATTTGCCGCAGCTCTTGGTGCCCAGTCCAGGCCAAGGCCCGAAACCAGTGAAATCCCGGCGTGCCCCGCCCGACTTTCATACCTCCCCCTGAACCGGGCGAATCCAGAGCCACAGTTCCACCAGAAACCCCAGCTGACCGTTGAGCGGCTTGGGCAAGCGCAACTCCCCGCCATGCGCATGGGCCACCAGCGACGCGAGCCTCAGGCCCAGCCCCAGCCCGGATCCGACGCGACCGCCATCCAGTGCCCGCTTGACGTCGGCCCAGCGAGCCTCGCTCATTCCCGTGCCGTCGTCTTCAACGCGGATGCAGACGCTGTGAGCCCCGATGGAGGCGAACAGCCGGACATTGCGGGCTTCGAAGCGAACCGCGTTGTCCAGCAAGTTGACCAAGGCGATCGTGAGCAAGTTGGGGTCTGCCTCGAACACGGCGTCGGCTTCGACGGTGATCTCCAGGCCCTGCACGGGAATTTCGGCCACCAGTTCGCTGAGCGAGCAGTGGCGGAGTTCCAGCCGCCAGGCCTCACCCGCCCGGAACAGGGCCAGCAGCGATTGCACGACACGCGTCAGCCGGGTCAGCGCCCCCCGGACTCGAGCCAGGCGCACCGGCAGGCTTTCAGGGGGCTCTCGCAGGGCCAGGGCCAGCTGGGCATCCATCCCGGCAAGTGGTGTGCGCAGTGAGTGCGCCGCGCAGGCCGCGAACGATTGTTCCAGTTCGATCCGCCGTGCCAGGCGTCGGCCCAGGGACAGCACGGCGACGGATATCGCAGCGGTTTCCGTGCGCTGTCCGGGCGACGGCTCGGTCTGCGGCTGCAGGGGCTCGTAGGATTCGATCTCGGCCGCCAGCTGCGCCAGCGGATGCATTGCACGGTCCACGCGGCGTCTCAGAAGAACGACCCAGACCAGGCTGACACTCACGGCGACCAGCAGAACCGTGGCTATGGCTTCATAGCGCGCCTCACGCCGCTCGTCTCCGACCTGAGCCACGTACAGCATGCGACGGCCGTCCGGGATGTGCATGCCATAAACGCGCCATTGCCCCTCCACGTCGAAGAGTCCCGAGAGCGGCAGGCTGACGAAGGATTCCTTGGGGGCCTTGTGCGAGCGGCGTTCCACCCGACCATTGGCATTGACGAGCTGCCAAACCATGCGCTCCTCGTGCGCCGGCGCTGGCAGGACGTCCGGCAACGCCGCCTCGCCGCCCACCATTTGCGAGACCGTCAGCACGCCGTACATCACTTCTGCGGACTCCCGGAGGGTCTCGTCCATGAGGTCCCCGATCTCATGGTTGACCGCCCAGGAGACCGTCAACGCGAGAACAAGCAGCCAGCCGACAGCTGCCATGGTGGCCAGCCGTGTCAGCTCACCCCGCAAGGAAGGCAATCCACCTGCCCTCTTCATCGGGGCACCCGGTAGCCCAGTCCTCTGACGGTTTCGATGACTTCGCGGCCGAGCTTGCGGCGCAGATTGGACACATGAACTTCCAGGACGTTGCTGCTCGCATCGCCTTCGAATCCCTGGGACAGGGCCTCCAGGTCACCGCGGGAGACCACCCGCCCCGCCCGTGACACCAGCGCTTCCAGCAGGGACCACTCCCGCGCCGTCAGCTCCACCGGTGCGCCGTCCCGCCAGACAGCCCTTCCGGGTATGTCGAGGCTCACCCCGCCCGGAAGCACGTAGCGGGGGGTGCCTTGGGACAGCTGGCGTCGACGCACGGCCCTCAGCCGGGCGACCAATTCTTCCGGGGGGAAGGGCTTGACCATGTAGTCGTCCGCCCCACTGTCCAGCCCGTGGATGCGGTCCTGCAGCAGGTCCCGCGCGGTGAGCACCAAGATGGGCAGGGTGAGGCCGCGCCCCCGCAAGTGGCGCACCCAGTCCACGCCGGACCCATCCGGGAGTTGCCAATCCACCAGCAGCATGTCGAAAGGCTCATCGACGACAGCACGCGCGTCGTCGAGGCGGCGGAACCAGTCCACCACATGCCCTTCCAGGCGCAGGAAGTCGCTCAGCGCTTCTCCCAGGGTGGCATCGTCCTCCAGCAGCATCAGTCGCATCGCACCCCCCATGGCGTTTACCGCACGGTATCACCGCAGCGCGGCGAGGGCTTTGTGCAGGTGCGGGCGGACGATCGGCTTGGCCCATCTGGCGTGTGCCTTGGCGCCGGCGGCGTTTGCCAGCGGTGCGCAGCCGGTCGAGCCGCCGACCCGAGCCCTTCAGTCATGGGCGAGATCCCAGATCAGGTGGGCATCGATCAACAACCGGGCCTCCCAGCGCAAGGCCTCGGCCTGGGCCTCCAGGGCCGCCAAGCCCCCTTGGGCGGCCTGGCGCCTCGCCATCAGCAGCGCCTGCAAGTCGGCCTCGCCCAGCGCATAGGCGCGTTGCATCAGACGGGCGTTCTCGGACGTCAAACGCGCGGTTTCACGTCCCAACTGCCACCGCTCCCGACTGCCTTGTGCTTCGGCCCAGGTCGCGCGGGCCTCCATCTCCGTTTCGCGCCGCAGTTGATCCAGCATGGCCTGTGCCATGTCCACTTCGCGTTCAAGCTGAAGGGCACGCTGTGTGCGGTGCACGCTGCCCAGCGGCACCGTCACGCTGACGCCGACCAGCCTTTCGTTGCCACGGGCCTCGCGCGCAGCAAAGACACCGACCGTCGGGTCGGGTATGCGATCGGCACGGGCACGCGACGCCGCCAGCCTGGCCCTGGCCAGCTCGCCCTCGGCGGCCTTGAGCAGGTCAGCCTCTTCCAGCACTTTTGCGAGCCAAAGCCCCTCGGCCAGCAGTGGCTCGTCAGGGCCACGCCCACCCAGCCCCAGGCCGGCCGGCATCTCGGCCCCGAAGCGGGTCCGGGTGGCGACTTGAGCCTTGGCCAGCGCCGTCTTCGCCAGGTTGTGCTCACGCTGCACGTCGCCCAGCTCGGCCAGCGCCATTTGCTCGTCCAGCAATGCGGCGTCGCCGGCTTGCCGGCGCTTGTGCACCACATCGAGGTTGCCTTGGGCCAGCTCGACCTGGCTGCTGGTGAGCGCCTGGCGACGGCGGGCTGCCAGTTCGGCAATCCAGAGATCGGCCAGCGCACGGGCCGACTCATGCCGGGCTTCGCCCAAACGGGCCCGGGCAATGGTGCTTTCGGCTTCTCCCAACTGGCGGTCCAGCCCGGCCTTGCCGTTGACGCGCCAGGGCCGTTCCAGCTGCAGCAGCCACTCCCGCGAGACCGTCGCGCTGTCCTGGATCTCGCGACGTTGGCCCTGCATGCGCACCTGCCATTCCTGCGCACCCGCGGTCAGCGCTGCCTGGCCATGCGCCGCTGCGGCAATGCCGTGGCGGGCCCTGGCAACGCTGGCGTCGCCGTCGATCCAAGCGATGGCCTCCGCGGTGGAGGGCAGATGAGGGGGGGGCGCAACTTCATCCGCCCAGGCGATGGGTGCCAGGAGGGCCCAGGCGAGGACCGTGGCGCAAGCTCCAGACGCGCGGCTCAAGGCAGCTCTCCCTGGTCACAAACCGTTGTCACCCAGTACCGCACGCCCGCATTCGCCAGTTCGAGGCGCAACGTGGTCAGCACACCCTCGACGTGCTCGCTCGGCAGCAGCACCTGGATGAGGCTGGCCTCACTGCGACCGCTGACCTGTTCGGCCGCGCTCAATCGCCCATGCGCGAAACCATGGGCATGGGCTGGTGTGCTGGTGAAGACGCCGTCGGCGCCTCCCAGGTTCAGCAGCGCGTCCAAGGCCCGCTCTTCGACAGCGAGGGGGCACAGCACGTGCAGGCACAGATCAGACATTCGAAGTCTCCGGAGTCGCCAGGCCAGCAGGCGCTGGCCGGCCGAAGCGCAGGTAAAGCGCTGGCAGAAGGATGAGGGTCAGCGCGGTTGCCGTGATGAGGCCGCCGATGACGACGATGGCCAGCGGTCGCTGGATCTCCGAACCCGGCCCGGTGGCCATCAGCAGCGGGACCAGGCCGAATGCCGTGATGGACGCCGTCATCAGCACCGGGCGCAGCCGGCGCTGGCAGCCTTGCAGCACACAGTCTTGCAGTGACAGGCCCTCGGCGTGCAGCTGGTTGAAGTAGCTGACCAGCACGACGCCGTTGAGCACCGCGATGCCCAGCAGCGCGATGAAGCCCACCGAAGCCGGCACCGACAGGTACTCGCCGGTGACCCACAGGCCCACGATGCCGCCCACCAGCGCGAACGGGATGTTGCTCAGCACCAGCAGGGACTGGCGCACCGAGCCGAAGGTGGAGAACAGGATGATGAAGATGATGCCCAGCGACAGCGGCACGACGACGCCCAGGCGGGCGGCGGCGCGCTGCTGGTTCTCGAACTGCCCGCCCCAGCTGAGTCGGTAGCCGGTGGGCAGCTTCACCTCCTCGGCGACTTTGCGGCGCGCCTCTTCGACGAAGCCCACCAGGTCGCGCCCTTCCACGTTGGCGATGACAACGCCGTAGCGGCTGCCCAGCTCCCGGTTGACCTGCACCGGACCGCCGCTGCGCGACAGCGTGGCGATGCTGCGCAGGGGCACGGTGCGCCCTTCGGGTGTGGCGATGCGCAGCGCCTCGAACTCGGTCTGCGACAGCCGCACCGACTCGGGCCCGCGCAGCAGGATGGGCGTCCGGCGTGTGCCCTCGACCACCTGGCCTGCCCGCTGGCCCTCAATCTGGGCACGCAGCGCGTCCTGGACGTCTTCCACGCTCAGGCCGTGCTGGCCGGCCGCCAGCCGGTCAACGACGACGCGCAGGTACTGCACGCCATCGTTGCGCACCGTGTAGACGTCCTGGCTGCCCGGCACGGTCTTGACGAGCGCCTCGACGCGACCGGCCAGCTCGTTGAGCACGGCCAGGTCCGGGCCGAAGATCTTCACGGCCAGGTCGCCGCGTACGCCGATGATCATCTCGGACACGCGCATGTCGATGGGTTGCGTGAAGGCGTAGCGGATGCCTGGCATGCCATCCAGCACCTCGCGGATGCGGGCGATCAGCGCGTCCTTGTCGGCCAGCTGCCATTCCTCGCGTGGCTTGAGGACGAGGAAGGTGTCGGTCTGGTTCAGGCCCATCGGGTCCAGGCCGATCTCGTCCGACCCGGCACGGGCCACCATGCCGCGGATTTCCGGGATCTTGCTCAGCAGCGCCTGGTGGATCTTGAGGTCCAGCGCGGCCGCTTCCTCCAGGCTGATGGACGGCAGCTTCTCGATGCCGACGATGAGGTCGCCCTCGTCCATCGTGGGCAGGAAGGTTTTGCCCACGCGCAGGTAGACGCCGGCCGCCGCCACCAGCAGCACCACCGCCAGCAGGTAGACGGCCTTCTCGCGCCGCAGCGCCAGGCGCAGCACGGGCGTGTACAAGCGTTGCAGCTGGCGCACCAGCCAAGGTTCCTCGTGCGAGGCATGCCGGATGAGCAGGCTGGCCACCACCGGGATCACCGTCAGCGACAGCAGCAGCGAACCGGCCAGCGCGAACACGATGGTCAGCGCCACGGGCACGAAGAACTTGCCCTCCAGGTTCTGCAGCGTCAGCAGCGGAAGGAAGACGGTCACGATGATGAGCACGCCCGCCGCCACCGGCGACGCCACCTCGCGCACGGCCCGCAGCAGCACGTGCAGCCGCGGCAACCGACCCGTGCCATGCTGTTGGCCCAGGTGTTGCACGACGTTCTCCACCACCACCACGGCGGCGTCCACCAGCATGCCCAGCGCGATGGCCAGGCCACCCAGGCTCATCAGGTTGGCCGACATGCCCCACAGCCGCATCGCGATGAAGGTCCACAGCGCTGCCAGCGGCAACACCAGGGCCACCGTCACCGCTGCGCGCAGGTTGCCCAGGAAGGCCCCCAGCAGCACCAGCACCAACACGGTGGCTTCGAGCAGGGCCTTGGAGACGGTACCCACCGCCTTGTCCACCAGCTGGGCGCGGTTGTAGAAAGGCTTGATCGTCACGCCCTCGGGCAGGGTGGCTTGCAACTCGTCGAGCTTGTGCGCGACGCCCTCGACCACCTTGCGCGCGTTGGCACCGGCCAGTCCCAGCACCAGGCCCTCCACGGCCTCGCCCTGGCCGTCCTTCGTGACGACGCCGTAGCGGGTCAGGTTGCCCATGCGCACCTCGGCCACATCGGCCACGCGCACCGGCACGCCGGTGCGTTGGGCCACAACGGTGGCGGCGATGTCCTGCGCCGTGCGCAGGCTGCCCTCCGCACGCACCAGCAGCACCTCGTCGCCGTCGCCCAGGCGCCCGGCGCCGTCGTTGCGGTTGTTGCGCTCGATGGCCGCCTTGAGTGTGGCGGTGGACAGCCCCAGTGCGGCCAACCGCGCCAGGTCGGGCACCACCTCGAAGGCGCGCACCTTGCCACCCAGCGCGTTCACGTCGGCCACGCCGGGCACGGTGCGCAGGGCCGGTCGGACCACCCAGTCCAGCAGGCTGCGGCGCTCTTCCAGGCTCAGCTTCGGCGCCTCGATGGTGAACTGGTACATCTCACCCAGTGGCGTCGTGATCGGCGCCATGCCGCCAGACAGCCCCGGGGGCAGGTCGCCCTGGATGCCGGACAGGCGCTCGGCCACCTGCTGGCGGGCCCAGTAGATGTCCACGCCGTCCTCAAAATCGACGGTCACGTCGACCAGGCCGTACTTCGAGACCGAGCGAAGCATCTTCTGGCGCGGGATGCCGAGCATCTCGACCTCGATGGGCGCAGCGATGCGGGTCTCGACCTCCTCCGGCGTCATGCCCGGCGCCTTCAGGATGATCTTGACCTGGGTGCTGGAGACGTCGGGGAAAGCGTCGATGGGCAACTCCCGGAACGCCCACCAGCCGCCGCCGGCCAGCAGCACCGCGCCGAGCAGCACGAACAGGCGCTGCGACAGCGCGAACTGCACGAGTCGGGCCAGCATCACTGCCCCCCGCCCAAGCCCAGCCAGGCCGACTTCAGCGCCGCCACGGCCTGTACTGCCACCTCTTGACCAGCCTTGAGTCCGCCTTCGACCTGGACGACGGTGCCGTTGCCACCCGTCACGCGGACCGGCGTCGCGACGAAGCCGCGCGCGTTGCGAACGAAGACGTAGGCCTGGCCCTCGTGGTGCGTGACTGCCGGCAGCGGCAGCGCCCAGCCGGTGCCGGCCACGGCCGGTACGCGTGCCTGCACGATCTCGCCCGGCCGCAGCAGCGCCGCACCGCGCGTCACGCGGGCCCTGAGCGTTTGCGTCTGGCCCTCGCTCACCAGGGGGCCGAGGGCCCGTGCGGTGGCCGTCACGGCACGATCAGGGACAACGATTTCCAGGCCGGGCGTCAGCGTGGTGCCCACGGGAACCTGGATCTCCAACCAGACCTCTTGCGGGTTGGCCAGCCTGAGCAATGCATCCGCCTCGCGAACGCGCTGGCCGGGGCGCACATCGAGTGCGGTGACCCAGCCAGCCGAGCGGGCATGCACCGTCAGGCCATCTTCCAACCGGCCACCGCCCGCCAGGCGGGCCAGTGCCTGCTCACCGACGCCCGCCAGTCGCAGCACGGCCTCGGCCTGGCGCAGCGTCGATTCGGCGCTGCGGTGGGCAGCTCGTGCCTCTTGCAAACGGCGCTCCGGGATGATGCCTTCGTCAAAAAGGCGCCGTTCACGGTCGAGCGTCTGCCGGGCCAGCTCCAGGCGTGTGCCGGCTTCCACCAGGCGCAACTGCATCTCCCCGAAGGCCGGGCTCACCAGACGCAGCAGCGGCTGGCCGGCCTTCACCGTGTCTTGCGGGCTGACGAGGACCGCCGCCACGACCCCATCCACGGGCGCACTGACCGACACGTCCAACTCCGGGGGCAGGGTCACCCGCGCCGGTGCGGGTGCGCCAACAGTTGCAGACGGCTCGACCAGCTTGCGCAAGCTCACGCCCAAAGCCTGCAACTGGGGCGCAGTGACCGCGAAATCGGCCGCAGGACCGGCCCAGGCTTGGCCAGACAACGCGATCAGCCAAACACTCCAACGGAAATTTCTCAGCACGGGTCCACTCCATTTTTCTTGCCGCCCCAAGACCGACGACCGATGTCGTCCGCCCAGCTGCATCGCAGCAACGGCGTCAGGCCGGGGCACTCGGCCCCGGCAGGCTACGACAAGTTTGGGCCGGAGCCCTTAAGCGCTCCTGAAGAACGACTCAGGTTTGGAGCGTTAGGGTGAGGCGCTGCCATACGGGGCGGTGGCTGCGCATCGTTTTCAGTCCTGGGGGATCAGCACGTAGCCGTAACCACGCTCCACGCGGATGTCGGCCAGGGGCAGCTTGCGCCGCAGCCGATGCACATGGACGTCGAGCGTGTTGCTCTCGAACTCCTGGCCCCAGGTGTGAAGCGCAGCCAGCAAGACCTCACGGGCCACGGTGTGGCCCTGATGGGCTTGCAGGATTTGCAGGATCCGGTACTCCTTGGGCGTCAGTCGGGCGTCCTGCCCGCGGAACATCGCCAGGCGCGTGCTGGCGTCCAGGGTCAGCCGCTCATTGGCGAGCAGCGCCTGGAATGCGTGCAGCAAGTCGTCGGCGCTGCACGGCCAACGCTGGAGCGCCGTGAGCTCTGAGGGTTCCGGTGGCGGCAACGCGGAAGTCGCCTCGCGGTCGTCCATCAGCAGCAAGGTTGCGCGCGGTCTCGGGACGCCTGGCCTGGCAAGCCAGCTTCCGGCCATCGCCACGACGATGTCGGTGGGTTTGGCCAGGGCGAACGAAGCTGCCTCGCACCGCAAGACCCAGCCGTGTTCCCGCGCGAGCGCGGCAACCGCCTCGCGTGCCTCTGCCGGCATTCCCTCGTCGACAATCAGCAGCTTGTATCCCGCATTCGCTCGCATGGGGGCAAGGTTTGCTGAGCATGCTTAAGCGCACATGAACTTGCGCTTCGATCTTCGCCTGTTGCGAAGCCTCATGCCGTTTGGGTCCTGCTTCACCTGTCCTTCAGCCGAGGCAGGCACGCTCCCGCTGGACAACGACTGAATTCACATTTCATTACGTGCTTCATGTCGTCGTTTTTGGGATCCGACACCCTTTAGCCATGCTTCAAATGACCTCGCCACAGACAACGCCCCAAGCCGGCGCGGCAACGCGTGCTGCACGTTCTTCCCTGGGCGAAGGGTGGATCAGCGCTGGCATCGGCGCGGTTGTGGGCCTGGCCTGGGTGGTTGTGCAGCTGGCCCATCTCCAGGCCACCACAGAACTTGGCTATTGGCTCGGTGTGGCAGGTGGGGTGGCGATGTTGTTACTTTTTGCCTATCCGCTGCGCAAGCGTGTGAGGGCCCTGCAGCAGTTGGGCTCCGCCAAGCCCTGGTTCGTGGTGCACATGGTGCTCGGCATCGCAGGTCCGGTGCTGATCCTGCTGCATTCCGGCTTTCGCATCGGTTCGCTGAACGCGGGTGTGGCGCTGTGGAGCATGCTCATCGTGGCGGGCAGTGGCGTGGTGGGGCGATTCCTCTACCTGATGACCCACCGCGGGCTCAGCGGCGAGCAGGAGGAGCTGGGCCGTCTGATGCGAAGCCTGGGCTTGGCCGAGGCCAAGGGGGAATCGGTCTGGGGCGAGGCGCCCGAATTCGCCGAACCCCTGCGGCGCTTCGCAACAGACGCACGTCAGCTTGCCGCCCGGCCGGCGCACGACCTTGCCGGGCATCTGCAAGCGTTTGTGCTGCTGCCCTGGCGTCGACGGTCCGAGTTGCGCTCGGCCCGCAGGGCAATCCAAAAGATGCGCGAACAAATGGACAGGTCGCACAGCATGGTCACCATCGCCGAGGCCTACGCTGGTGCGCTTCGCCTGGCGCAGTACGGCCGTGCCACCCGGCTTTTCGAGTTGTGGCACGTGCTGCACATCCCTTTTGTCTACCTGATGGTCGTCTGCGCGCTGGTGCACATCGTCGCGGTGCATGTTTATTGAGGCCATGAACCATGGGACGCCCAACATCCACGAAGGACCGAGCACATGAGCTCGGTGCTGTCAGCGTGCGCGCTGAAGGCCTTCGCTCGGCGCGTCTTGGCCTTGGCGCTGTTTTTGCTGGCCGGCACGAGCGGGGCTGCGGGTTCCATGGAGTCTGCGCTTTCGCCCGGCGTGCTGACGCAGGCCCACGCCAAATGGGACGACGCTTGCCGCAGTTGCCACACGCCGTTCGACCGCAAGGATCAGGACCGGCTCTGCGCCGATTGCCACAAGGATGTCGGCCGGGATTTTTCGGCCCGAACTGGGTTTCACGGGCGGCTGAAGACGGGGCAGGCCTGTCGCACATGCCATACCGAACACAAGGGGCGTGACATGAAAATCGCCCCGCTCGACACCAAATCCTTCGACCACACCCAGACCGACTACGTTCTGCGCGGCCGGCATCGCGACACGGACTGCGCCAAGTGCCACCCCGCCGGCCGCAAATTCAGCGCGGCGCCTCAAGACTGCCAGAGCTGCCACCGCAAGGATGACGTGCACAAGGCCTCGTTGGGCCCCAAGTGCGAGAGCTGCCACGAT
>JBBIVU010000113.1:0-10552 GCA_037439585.1 Roseateles sp.
GGCGTCCAGGACCTCCATGACCTGCTGGCTGAGCTGGGCCTGCAGAGCGCCAGCCTCGTTCAGCCGCGCGGTGAGCTGGTCGAGCGGGAAGTTCACATCCTTGGCCGCGGCGGCCAGCGTGTCGTCCACCTGCTGGCGCTGCACCCGGGCGGATTCCGCCAGGGGCTTGAGCCGCTCGTTCAGCGCCCCGTCCCCGGCCTGCAGGGCCAGCTGCAGGTGGGTCTGCATCTGCAGGGCGTGTTCACGGTAGCGGGTCTGGGCTGCGGAGATGCTGGCCAGGTCGTCCACGGCGGCGGAACGTGCCAGGGCGGCCAGCTCGGACAGGGCATCCTGCGCGCGCGGCGCCTCCTGCAGGCCGGCGATGATGGCGAAATAGGACGCTGCCTCGGGATCGAGCAGCAGGCCGGAGCCGGCATTCAACTCGGCGATGGCATCGAAGGCGGTGCCGGCCAGGCGGGCCTGCGCAGCCAGCAGCCGGGTGGCGTCCAACGGGCCTTGCGCGAGCAGCTTGGCGAGCTCGGCCTGCTGGGTGCGCAGGCGGGCCACGTGCTCGTGCTGCTGAGCCGCCAGCCTGGCATCGAGGCCCTCGCCGCTGAGGGTCTGATCCAGGGCCAGGAGGGCGCGGTCGGTCTGCTCGGTGGCGGCCACGGCCTGGGGTTTGGCTTCGGGCTTGGTGCTGAGTGCCTCGGCGCCCAGCCCGCGCTGGGATTGCAGGGCGGCCAGTGCGCCCTGCCAGGCGCGGTTGGCGGGCAGTGCGCCTTGCTCGTCGGCCACGGTGCCGAGCTGCTCCGCGTAGTGGTGCAGCAGCATGCTGCTGGGTGCCACGCCGAGCAGCAGCGACAGCACGGCAACCAGGGTGAGCCGCGTGCGCAGGCTCCAGTGTTCAGATAACTTCAGCAGCGTCATGGGTTTCGATGGCGTGAATGCGGTGGCTGGGCCGTTGGCGGCGGTCGATGAAGTAGCGGCTGCCGCCCGCGCGGCCCTTGGCCACGCGCTTGGGTTCCGCCAGAGCCGCAGCCAGGGCGCGGGCGTTTTCGAAGCTGCCCGGCTGGTGCAACAGCGCGCCGGCCGAGATGGTGGGCAGCGGGTGGAAGCTGGGCTGGTTCTGGCGGTTCAGCGTCACGTAGCCGCCGGCGGTCAGGTGCTCGGCCGAGAAGAAGCTGCGCACGCCGGCATCGAAGGCGGCACAGACGCGCCCCAGCTGCTGCTCCCACTCGGCACCGCGCAGCACCATGACGAAGTCGTCCCCGCCGATGTGGCCCACGAAGTCGTTCTGCGGGTCGGACGCCTGGGTGAGCACGCGGGCGGCGAGGCGGATGATGTCGTCGCCCACGCGGTAGCCGTAGACGTCGTTGAAGGGCTTGAAGTGGTCGATGTCCCAGACGGCGGCGAGGAAGGTTTCGCCGCCCTGGATGAGGCGATCGAGGTGGTTGTCGATGGGCACGTTGCCGGGCAGCAGCGTGAGCGGGTTGGCGTAGCGCGCGGCATGCACTTGCAGGTCGGACACGGCCTTGAGCAGGTCGGAGCAGCGGCCCGAGCCGAAGTAGGCGCCATCGCGGGTGACGATGAAGCCGTCGGCCAGCAGGCGCTCGTCGAGGTTGGAGACAGCGTCGCTCATCGCGCGCAGCGGGGTGGACATGTCGAACACCAGCGGGCTGGCGTCCATGAGCTCCACGCAGCTGCGCTTGGCGAAGATGTCCATGAAGTAGCGCTCCGTGCTGCGCTTGAGCACCTGCAGCGAGCGCAGCACGCCGATGGGGTGCTGTTGCTCGTCCAGCACGGGGATGGCCAGCAGCTGGTCATCGCGATGGAACATCTCGACGATGTCCCGGCACAGGGCGGCGGGGGTGGTGGTCTGTGCACGGCGGGCGAGCTGGGCGGCCGTGGTGATGGCGCTGATGTCCAGCGGCACGGCGAGGTCGTTCTGCAGCAGCCGGGGCTGGGCGGCCGTGGCCAGGCGGCCGCTCCACTGCGCGCCCAGCTGGGCCCGGGGCGTGGCGCTGGGGCGCGCGAACAGGTAGCCCTGGCAGATGGTGATGCCCAGGCGGCGCAGCACCTCCAGGTCGGGCTCCTGCTCCAGCCCTTCGGCCACCACCTCGCCACCGCTGGTGGCAGCCATTTCAACGATGGAGCGCACGAACTGCTGCTTGAGCGGCTCCTGCGCGATGCCGTCGATGAAATGGCGGTCGATCTTGACGAAGTCGGGCCGCATCTCGATCCAGCGGCGCAGCGAGGCGAAGCCTTCGCCGAGGTCGTCCAGCGCGACGCGAAAACCGTGGGCGCGCAGTTCCTCCAGCGTGTCGCCCAGCTGGATGAGGTCCTCGATGGGGCGGGTTTCGGTCAGCTCGATGACCACGCGGGTGCTGGGCAGGCCCAGCTCGGCCAGTTCTCCGGCCAGGTTGGCCACGCGGCCGTGGGCGGCCAGCAGCGTGTCGGCCGTGACGTTCAGGAACAGCAGGCCTGGCAACGCCAGCGCCTTGAAGCGTTGCAGCGCCAGGCGCACGATGATGCGTTCCAGCTCCACGAGGCGGCCGAAGCGTGCAGCGGCTTCGAACAGCACCAGGGGCGAATGCAGCGGGCCATCGGCCTTGGCGCGGGTGAGGGCCTCGAAGCCGAAGATCTCGGCGCGGTCGATGGCGACGAGCGGTTGGAAGTGGATGTCGAAGCCGCGCTGGTCGATCAGGCGGTCCAGCGCGACGGCAAGAGGGTCGGGCGCGTCATCGCGCATGGGCAGGGCTCCGGTAGCGAGCAGGTGCGAGACAAACGCACACACCGCCCTGCCGCATTCTTGGAAGCGCCCGTGACAGTCCAGTGACTGGACCGCTTTGGCGGCGCTTCACCGCCAAAACTTCACGACTGCGCGGCTTCGACGATGTACTGCACGCGCTGCTGGCCCTGCCATTCGTCCAGGCTCAGCCGGTAGGCGAGCGTCACCCGATCGGGCAGCATGTCGGTGTGGTTGAACCAGATGGCGTCGATGAGCCGGCCGGCCTGGCGCAAGCGCAGCTTGAGGTGTTTCTCGCCCACCAGGCGCTGCGAGATCAGCTCGAAGCTGTCGCAGAACACCGGGGCCTCGAAGCCCTGGCCCCAGACCTGGGCGTCCAGCAGTTGTGCTGTTTCGGGCGTGGCCGCTTCGGGGGGCAGCGCACCGTCATGGCGCAGCGTGCGGGTCAGGTCCTGCTCGTGGAGCCACTCTTCGGCCACGCGGGCCAAGGCCAGGGCGAAGCGCTGGATGTCGTCCACCGCGAGCGTGGCGCCGGCCGCCATGGCGTGGCCGCCGAATTTGGCGAGCAGGTCGGGCTCCCGCTTGGCCACCAAGTCCAGCGCGTCGCGCAGGTGAAAGCCGGGGATGGAGCGGCCCGAGCCCTTGAGGTGCCCGTCGGCGCCGCGCGCGAACACGAAGGTCGGGCGGTGCACGCGGTCCTTGATGCGGGAGGCCACGATGCCCACCACGCCCTCGTGGAAGTCGGCATCGAACAGCGCCACGGCCGGGGGCAGGGCGCCTTCCAGGGCCTCCACCAGCGCGTCCAGCCGCGCCTCGGCCATCTCGCGCATGCCGCTCTCGATCTCGCGGCGCTCGCGGTTGATGGTGTCCAGCTGCGTGGCCAGGTGCACGGCGCGTTCGGGGTCGTCGGTGGTGAGGGTCTCGATGCCCAGCGTCATGTCGGACAGGCGCCCGGCCGCGTTGATGCGCGGGCCCAAGGCGAAGCCGAGGTCAAAGCCCTGCGCCTTGCTGGCATCGCGCTTGGATGCGCTGAACAGGGCCATCACGCCCGGCTGCGCCCGGCCGGCACGCATGCGCTTGAGGCCCTGCGCCACGAGGCGGCGGTTGTTGGCGTCCAGCTTCACCACGTCGGCCACGGTGCCCAGCGCGACGAGGTCGAGCAGGCCATCCAGCCGTGGCACTTCGGTGAAGGTGCCCCGGCTGCGCAGCTCGGCGCGCAGGCCCATCAGCACGTAGAAGGCCACGCCCACGCCGGCGAGCGACTTGCTGGCGAAGGTGCAGCCCGGCTGGTTGGGGTTGACGATGGCCTCGGCCTCGGGGATGACGACGGCGCCGTCCACCACGGCGGGCAGGTGGTGGTCGGTCACCAGCACCTTCAGGCCCTGCGCGCGGGCGTGGGCCACGCCGGCCAGGCTGGCGATGCCGTTGTCCACGGTCACGAGCAGGTGGGGTTGCTGCTCCAGGGCCAGGTCGACGATGGTGGGCGTGAGGCCGTAGCCGTGCACGGCGCGGTCGGGCACCACGTAGCCGACCTGGCCGGGCTGGGCACCCAGCAGGGCCAGGCCGCGCAGCATGACGGCGCAGGCGGTGGCGCCGTCGCAGTCGTAGTCCGCCACGATGACGATGCGTTCGCCCTGCTGCAGGGTGTCGGCCAGCAGGGTCGCAGCTTCGGGCAGGCCCTTGAGTCCCCCGGGGGGCAGCAACTGGGCCAGGCTTTCGTCCAGCTCGGCGGCCTCGCGCACGCCGCGTGCCGCCAGCAGGCGCGCCAGCAGCGGCGCCACGCCGGCCTGCTCCAGCGCCCAGGCGGTGCGCGGCGGTACATCGCGTTCGACGAGGCGGGGCGTGTTCACAGGCGCTCCATCACGGCCGCCACATCCGGCGTCTGCCAGCGGCGCTTGAGCCGGGTGAAGAAGGGTTGTGGCTGCACCGTGAAGCGGCGGGCAAAGCGCTCGCCGCAGAGTGTGAGGCTCGTGAGCTCGCCCGCCAGAGGTCCGGCGTCCAGCTGTTGCCAGGCCTCAGCCCAGGCGGCCAGGTCGCCGTTGAGCAGGGGCTCGGTCAGGCGGGCGTCCACGGTGACCTCGGCCGGCTGGCCGTTGCTTCGGCCGATGTCACCGATCCACACCGAGTTGACCGGGTGCTCGCCCCGCGCTTCCCGTTCGGCGTTGAGTGCGTGGCCATGCAGCATCATCTGCGCTTCGTTCTGCCAGCGGCGCAGCGGGCGGCTGTCGGGCAGCCAGGGTTCGATGGGGCGGCCGGCCGCGCGCTCGATGCTGGCGGCCTGCAGGCCGTCCAGCGCCGTGGCGTGGCCGATGGCCCAGCGCCGGGCGTCCAGCACCTGCCACTGCCAGCCTTCGTCTTGCGGCCAGAGTTCCTTCAGCAGCGCCGTGAAGCGGGCGGCTTCCGACTCGGACAGCTGCAGCGCAGCCGGCGGCAGCACATCCACGCCGTCGGTGCCCACGGCGAGGTGCACCGGGCTCATCAGGGCCCAGGCGAGGTCGGGGCCGGCGCCCACCTGCCAGGCGGCAGCGCTGGGCTCGGACTGGCCGCGCAGCGCAGCCAGGGCGAGGTGGTGGGGCGGGTGGGGCGAGAACTCGTCGCTGCCCCAGGTGTCTGCCGGGCTGAAGCGGGCGAGGTGGGCGCTCAGGTGGGGCAGTTGCAAGGCACCGAAAGCCTGCCTTGCGGCTTCGTCCAGTGCACTGGCATGGGGAATCATCAGATGCATGGGCGGGATTATCCCGAGCCGATTCAAGTCGCCGTCACAAATCGTTCATACACTTTTCGGCATGACTGCCCCCACCCCGTTGAAGCTGCTCAACCGCGAACAAGCCATCCTTGAATTCAACCGCCGTGTGTTGGCGCAGGCCCAGCGGGAGGACGTGCCGCTGCTGGAACGGTTGCGTTATGTGTGCATCGTGTCGAGCAATCTGGACGAGTTTTTCGAGGTGCGCTTCGCTGACATGCTGGACGCTGCGCGCGACCCGTTGAGCACCGTCAGCGGGCTGGACGTGGAGCGCGTGGGGCGCGCCGCGCACACGCTGATCGACGAGCAGTACCACGTCTTCAACGAGCAGCTGATGCCGCTGCTGCACCGCGAGCGCATCGTCATCCTCAACCACGCCGACCGCGACGAGCCGCAGCGGCGCTGGGTGCAGAAGTTCTTCGAGCGTGACGTGAAGCCGCTGCTGGTGCCCGTGGGGCTGGACCCGGCGCACCCGTTTCCGCAGGTGGCCAACAAGTCGCTGCACTTCATTGCACGGCTGTCGGGCAAGGACGCCTTCGGGCGGGACAACCGCATCGCCATTGTGAAGGTGCCACGCGTGCTGCCGCGCGTCATCAAGCTGCCAGCGGCGCTCAGCAACGGGCGCCAGGCCTACGTGTTGCTGACCAGCGTGATCCGTGCCCACCTGGAGGAGCTGTTCCCGGGCCGCAAGGTGGAGGCGTTCTCGCAGTTCCGCGTCACGCGTGACTCCGATCTGGAGGTGGACGAGGAAGAGATCGCCAACCTGCGTCACGCGCTGCGCTCGGGGCTCACCACGCGCCACTTTGGCCGCGCGGTGCGGCTGGAGGTGGTGAACAGCTGCCCCACGGAGCTGTCGGCCTTTCTGCTGGAGCAGTTCGGCCTGCCCAACGCGGCGCTGTACCGGGTGAACGGGCCGGTGAACCTGGTGCGGCTGAACGAACTGATCGACCAGACCGACGCGCCGGCGCTGCGCTTCGAGCCCTTCGAGCCGGCCTGGCCTGCCGGGCGGCTGCCGCGGCACAAGTCCATCTTCGACCGGTTGAAGAAGGGCGACGTGCTGTTGCACCACCCGTTCGAGAGTTTCGAGCCGGTCGTGCAGATGCTGCGCGAGGCCGTGGTGGACCCGGACGTGCTGGCCATCAAGCAGACCATCTACCGCACCGGTGCGAAGAGTGAGCTGATGGACCTGCTCATCGAGGCGGCGCGGCGCGGCAAGGAGGTGATGGCCGTGGTGGAGCTGAAGGCCCGCTTCGACGAGGAGGCCAACATCAACTGGGCCGAGCGGCTGGAGGCCGTGGGCGCGCAGGTGGTGTATGGCATCGTGGGCTACAAGACGCACGCCAAGCTGCTGATGGTGATGCGCCGCGAGAACGGCAAGCTGCGCCGCTACGCGCACATTTCCACCGGCAACTACAACCCCAAGACGGCCCGCCTGTACACCGACCTGGGCATGCTCACGGCCGATGCGGACCTGACAGCCGATGCCGACTCGGTGTTCCGACAGCTCGCGTCGCTGGGCAAGTTCAAGGTGCCGCGCCGCATGCTGCTGGCACCGTTCAACATGCATGGCCGCATGCTGGAGATGCTGGCGCAGGTGGAGGTTGCGGCACGGGCCGGCTACAAGGCCGCTCGCGTGGTGCTGAAGATCAACGCACTGACGGATGCGGAGCTCATCCACGGCCTGGTGCGCACAGCCCAGGCGGGCGCGCGGGTGGACCTCATCGTGAGGGGCGCGTGCATGCTGCCGCCCGGCCTGCCCAGCGTGAGCGACAACATCGTGGTGCGCTCGGTGGTGGGGCGCTTCCTGGAGCACACGCGGGTGCTGTACTTCCGTTGGGGCGAGGCCGAGGCGGAAGAAGCCCTGTACCTCTCCAGCGCCGACTGGATGAGCCGCAACATGTTCCGCCGCATCGAGGTGGCCTGGCCGGTGCTGGACGCCCGGCTGCGCCAGCGCGTGATCGACGAGGCGCTGCAACCCTACCTCCACGACACGCAGGACGCCTGGCAACTGGGCCCCGACGGGCGCTCCACGCGCATCGGTGGCGAAGGCGGCATGAGCGCGCAGCAGGCGTTGATGCGCCGTTACTCGGAATGAGGAGGCCGCGATGGACCTGATCCTCTGGCGTCATGCCGAAGCCGAAGTGATCGCCCCCGGGCAGGACGACCTGCAGCGCACGCTCACGCCCAAGGGCGAGCGGCAGGCGCGGCGCATGGCGGCCTGGCTGAACCAGCGGCTCGCGGCGTCCACCCGCGTGCTGGTGAGCCCGGCTTCGCGCTGCCGCCAGACCGTGGAAGCCCTTGGGCGGGAGGTGCGTGTGCTGCCCGCGCTGGCGCCGGACGCGTCCATCACGGCGCTGCTGGAGGCCGCCCGCTGGCCCAAGGCCGCCGAGCCGGTGTTGATTTGCGGCCACCAGCCCACGCTGGGCCGGCTGGCCGCGCACCTGCTGGCCGGGGTGGAGCAGGAGTGGGCCGTCAAGAAGGGGGCTGTGTGGTGGCTGCGCTGGCGCCAGCGCGATGGCGAGCCCGAGGTGACGCTGCACGCCGTGCAGGGCCCTGACGCGCTTTGAGCGCGGTGCCCGGCGTGCCGGGCTTCACCACCAGGCGTTGCCAGCCTGGCGCTGTTGCTGGTCGTGTTCGCGCAGGCGCTGGTCCAGCAGGGCGCCGTGGAGCGACGTGTGCAGCGAGGCGTCGTGGGCGGTGGGCTGGGCGAGGTCGGCGGTGCCGGCACCCAGCAGTGCGCCGCTGGCGGGCTGCAGCAGGTCCGCGAGTGCGGGCAGGGGAGCAGGGGCACTGCCTGACGTGCCCGGCGTGTGGCCGAACCAAACGTCCGTCAGCGCGTGCTGGCTGCCGTCCTTCGTGATGTAGTGGCCCTCCAAGCCCAGCAGGTTGCCGTTTTGCACGGTGTTGCCCTGGGTCGCGCCCAGGTCCAGCTCGACGATGCCCAGGTCGCTCAAGCTCTCCAGCTGGCCGGTGGTGCCGGCGCTGGCGCCCACCCACACCTTGAGGTGAGCGAACTCGGCATCGGCGGCGGTGAGCTTGCCATCGTGGTTGCTGTCCAGCGCGGCCAGCGCCTGGAAACCATTGGCGGCCCGTTGGCCATTGGCCAGCGTTGTGGCCGTGCCGAAGAGTTCGCTGCCGTCGTCGATGCGGCCGTTGCCGTTGCGGTCGAGCACGAGCAGGCCGCTGCCGGCGGCCGCCCAGCCGATCTGCTGGGCGTGGCCGTTGGCATTGATGTCGAACGTGATGCCGTGTGCGGCGTCCACGGTCTGCACGCCCAGGCCGGTGAGGTCCAGCACCAGCGGCGAGGCGCCGTTGAGGGCGTTGAGCTGGTCGGCCGTCATGGCCGCGCGCTGGCTGGCCGTGAAGGCAGCCACGTGGTTCATGTCGATGCCGGCCAGCTCGGCCGTGGTCATGGCCGCGATCTGCTGGGGCGTGAAGGCTTCCAGCGCGTCGGTCGTCATCGCGTTGATCTGCGCGCCGTGGAGGGCGCCCACTTCAGCGGCGCCAAGTGACGGGATCTGCCCGGCCGTGAACTGGCCGAAGTGCGACGGCACCAGCGCGGCCACCTGGTCGGTGCTCAGCACCGCCAGCTGTGAGGGCGTCATGGCGCGGAGTTGCCAGGATTCCAGCACGGCGATGTGTGCCGGGCTGAGCGCGGCCACCTGCGTGGGTGTGAGTGCCACGAACTGCTGCGAGGTGAGCATTTCGATCTGGTCGGGCCGGAACTGCGTGAACTGCGACAGGGACATCGCATGCAGCGCGCTCGGGTCCAGCCCCGGCATGGCGGCGTCGGCCAGTGCGCCGAGCTGGGCCGGGGTGAGCGCCAGCACCTGGGCCACGGTGAGGCCCTGGGACTGGTTGGCATCAAGGCTGGCGATGACCGTGGTGGAGAGGTTGCTCAGGGGGTAGGGCGAGATGGCAGCCACCTGGCCCGGGCCAAGGCTGGTGAACTGCGCGGGGGTCAGCGTCTGCAGCTGGCTCAGGTTCAGGCTCGCGATCAGTGCGGGGCTGAAGGCCGAGAGCTGCAGGGGCTGCAGTGCGGCGAGCTGGGTGGTGCTGAGCGCCTCGGCCTGGGTCACCGTCATGCCCTGGATCTGGGTGGGCCCCAGGGCCGCAATGTGGGCGGGTGTGAGGGTGGCGATCTCGGTCTGTGTCAGCGCGCCGAACTGCTGGGAGGTCAGCATGGAGAGCTGGTCGGGCCGCAACTGGCTGAACTGGGCAGCCGACATGGCGTGCAGCGCGGCTGGCGCCAGGCCGGACATGGCCATGTCGTTCAACGCGCCGAACTGGGCCGGCGTCATGGTGATGACCTGGGCCACCGTGAGGCCTGCCACCTGGCCGCTGTCCAGCGCGGCAATCACGGCGGTGCTCAGCGCGCTGAGGTGGTAGGGCGTGATGGCCGAGAGCTGATCGGCGCTGAGGCTGCCGAACTGCGTGGGGCTCAGCGCCGCCAGTTGCGTGCCGGCGAGGCTGCCGATGACGGCGGCGCTGAAGGCGCTGAGCTGCTGCGGTTGCAGCACGGCGAGCTGATCGGGCGACAGGCGTTGCAGCTGGGTGCTGCTCATGTGGGCGATCTGGTCCGCGTTCAGGGCGAGCAGGCCCTGGGGCGAGATGGCGGCCACCTGGGCTGGGTCCAGCGCAGCCACCTGGGTGTTGCTGAGCGCGCCGATCTGCTGGGCGCTCAGGCCTGCGATGCTGGCCAGCGTCAGGGCATGCAGGGCGGCCGTGGTCATGCCCGCCAGGCTGTCTGGCGTGAGGGACTGCAGCTGCTGCATGCCCAGCACCACGACCTGGCTGCTCTCCAGCGCGTGCACCTGGGCGGCGGACAGCTGGTGCAGGGCACCGGTGGACATCAGCGTCATGTCGGTGGCGGTGAGCGCTGCAACCTGTGCCGTGGTGAGCGCGCCCAGTTGGCCGGGCAGCAGGGAGGAGAACTGGGCCGTCGTCAGGGCGTGGATGGCGGCGGGTGTCAGGGCCTCGATCTGCAGTGAGGTCATGGACGCGAGCTCGGCGGTGCCCAGGCCGGTGACCTGGGTGGGGCTCAGCGCGGCCAGCTGGTCGGTGCCCAGGCTGGGCACGGGCGCCGT
>JBBIVU010000114.1:0-10440 GCA_037439585.1 Roseateles sp.
CTTCGGCATCACGGTGGCGGTGGCGGTGCTGGTGAGCCTGTTCGTCAGCTTCACGCTGGACCCGATGCTCTCCTCCGTCTGGCACGACCCCGTCAACGAGCGCGTGAAGCACCTGCCCGTCATCGGCCACGCCATCCGCGCGACCGACTGGGTGATGGACCGCCTGCACAACGGCTACGAGCGCCTGATCGACTGGGCCGTCTCCGGCCGCCGCTACCGCGTGTTCGTGCCGCCCATTCCTGCTTACGGCCGGCCGTTCGATGCCAACGGCCAGCGCAACAAGGCCGCCAAGCGCGTGCTGCGCTTCGCCACACTCACGCCGCGCGGGCTGGTGATGTGGGGCGCGTTCGCCAGCTTCGTCATCGCGCTGATGCTGGCGCCGCTGGTGGGCAGCGAGTTCGTGCCCGAGACGGACAACGGCTTCACGCAGCTCAACCTGCGTATGCCCGTGGCCGCCAGCGTGGACCGGGGCAGTGCCAAGGTGGCGCAGGTGGAAGAGATCCTCAAGAACTACCCCGAGATCAAGACTGTCTCCACCGTGGTGGGCAGCTCGGGCGAGGGCATGTCCACCGGCCGCAATCAGGCCTCGCTGAACATCTCGCTGGTGGACCGCAGCGAGCGCAAGCGCACGCAGAAGGAAGTGGAAGACGCCATCCGCAGCGACATTGCCAAGATCCCGGGCATCGACGTCAGCGTGGGCTTCAACCGCCCGATCTGGATCACCATCCTCGGCGCCGATGCCGAACTGCTCACGCAGACCGCCAACGACCTCGTCGAGAAGATCAAGAAGATCCCCGGCGCGGTGGACGTGGACACCACCGTCAAGCCCGGCGTGCCCGCGTACGCCGTGCGCCTGAAGGACTCGGCCATCCGCGAGCTGGGCCTCACCGCGCCGCAGATCGCGTCGTCCTTGCGCGCCTACGTCAACGGCGAGATCGCCACCTACTGGACCACGCCCGACGGCAACCAGGTGGAGGTGCTGCTGCGCCTGCCGCGCGAGCAGCGCGAGCACATCGAGCAGATGGCCCAGCTGCCCGTGGCCTTCTCCAAGGACGGCGCCCCCATCGCGCTGGACCAGGTGGCCACCATCGAGCCGGTGTTCAACCCCGAGGTCATCCGCCGCGAGAACCTGCAGCGCCGCGAGGCCGTGTTCGCCGGCGTGCAGGGCCGCCCGGGCGGCGACGTGAACGCCGACGTGCAAAAGCTCATCAAGGCCACGCAGCTGCCCCCGGGCATCAGCTTCAAGGTGGACGGCGCCGGCAAGCAGCAGGCCGAGGCCTTCAACGGCCTGCTGGCGGCCATGGGCCTGGCGGTGATCTTCATCTACATCGTGCTGGCCAGCCAGTTCGGCAGCTTCGTGCAGCCCATCGCCATCATGGCCAGCCTGCCGCTGGCACTCATCGGCGTGATGCTGGCGCTGCTGCTGTGGCGCTCCACGCTGAACGTGTTCTCCATGATCGGCCTGGTGATGCTGATGGGCCTCGTCACCAAGAACGCGATCCTTCTCGTGGACTTCGCCAACCACGCTCGCAAGGCCGGTGCCACCGTGGCCCAGGCGCTGCGCGAGGCGGGCCTGATCCGGATGCGCCCCATCATCATGACGACGGCCGCCATGGTCTTCGGCATGCTGCCCATGGCCATCGCGCTGAACGATGGCGGCGAGATCCAGGCGCCCATGGGCCGCGCCATCATCGGCGGCGTCATCACCTCCACGCTGCTCACGCTGGTGGTCGTGCCGGTGCTCTACAGCTACCTCGTGCGCGACAAGAAGCCTGCGGCCCAGTCCGCTGAGCAGGGCGCCACGGCCTGGCCGCTGCACGGCATGCCGGGCGCCATGCCGGCGGACAAAGGCTAGGCCAGTCTCCCGGTCTCCCTCGAGCGCGCTTCTGCGCTTTGGGCCGGCGTCCTCATGGGGCCGGCCCTTTTTCCTGTCCGTCCGGGCCGTCGCGCCCGGACGGGGCGAAAAGCAAGCCCGGGTGCACCGGTGCCCGGCCAAGCAGGCCCGATCAGCGGCGGGCTTTCACCATTTGCAGCCCTTGCCCCGGGCGGCGTCCACGGCCAGCGGGATGGCTGCCAGGATGCCGGTGTCGGCGTAGGCCTTGCGGCAATCCTTGTTGGCCGTGTCTTCGATGGACTGCTCCAGCTTGGATTTCCGTTCCGGCGGTTGGGGCAGCAGGTCCACCAGGCCAGGGCCGCGCCGTGCGGAGATGTCGCCCCCACGCGGCAGCGAGAGGTTGAGCGGCGCACGGGGGGCGCTGGCCGATGCCGAAGGCGGCACGGCCACGTCCTGCCCCAAGCGAGACCCGGCTTCGGGCGAGCCGGCGGAGGCCTTGGGTGCAGCGAATTCATGGGCGGACGGGTCAGCCGCCGGGTTGCCTCGTGCCGGACCCGCCGTTGCGGCAGGCGCGTTCACCTGCCCGGGCAGGGCGCGGGCAATCTCCGGCAGGGCCGAGGTCTGCGGGGCGGCCAGTGCCGGCCGGGTGTGGGCAGTTGGCTGCAGCGGTGCCACGGCACCTGCCGCGTCGGCGGGCTCCAACCGGCGCACGGGTGAGGGCAGTTCCTGGGCGTTGTGCAAGGCGGTTGGGGCGGGGGCAGCCACCGGCGCGCGCAGCTCGCTGGAGCGCGGCAGTGGCGCCAACGGCGCCTCGCCAGGTGCCGCCTTCAGGCGTTGCACGGCGGCCGGCAAGGCTGGGTTGCTGGGCAGGGCGGGGGCTGGGGCCGGGAGCGCAGAACGCAAGTCTGCGGCGCGGGGCAGCGCGGCGGTGGCACCCGCTTCGGGTGGCGCCTCCAGGCGGCGCACCGGAGGCGGCAGCGGGGCGTTGGGCGGGGGTGCGGGCACAGCCACTGGGGTGGTGCGCAGATCGGCGGGCCGGGGCAGGCTGCGTGCGCGGTCCGGCGCGGGTGTGGCCTCCAGGCGGCTCAAGGCCGAGGGCAGATCGGCCGGTAGGCTGGGCAGCAGCGGGACATGTGGTGCAGGGCGCAGGCTGGCAGGCGTGGGCAGGGGCGCCACAGTGGCCTGCGAGGGGGCTTCAAGCCGGTTGACCGGGGCGGGCAGGTCGGGGGCCGGCACAACAGCGTCTGCAGCGCTGGGGGCGGTGAGGTCTTCCCGTGCCAGCGGCTGGAAGCCAGGCGGCAGCGTCAGTGTGGCGGTACTGGGCGGCGCAGCGGAAAGCTCCTCGGTGCGTGCTGCTTCGGGAGCGACTTCGCGCGGATTCCAGCGGCCCAGTTTGGCAGCCCCCGGGGATGTGAGGGCCGGCACCTCAGGGCGGACCTGGCCACCCTGACGTTGCTGCGTGCCAGCACCCGGTGCGCCGTTGTCGCGCCAGGCTTTGACGGGCTCACCGGGCGGAGTGCCGGATTCACTGCCGCTGCGACCCGCCAGCTTCACCGTCAGGCTGCCCCACACGCCCTCGCCCGGCGCCGCAGTGCCTGTGGCGTTGCCAAAGACCAGCACCAGCCACACGTGCAGCAGCGCAGCCAGCAGCAGGCATCGCTGCAGCTGACGGGGTTCGGGCGGCGGGCGGTGGGCGATGAGGGAGGGCACGGCGGGCGGATTGTGTCCTGGCGGCAGGGGCGGCTGGTTGTGATGGCGTCATGCACGTCGCAGATGGCACCGATGCGGGCCATAACCACGATCTCGCCGCCGGCGCAGGCGGTGGGGGTGGCCGGTGCCGGCGAATTTCTCGTGGCGGTGCAGGGCCGCCTCCAGCACGTTCCGCAGCACTTGGGCACCATCCTTGCAGCAGGGGCCAGGGCTTGTGGGTTGAGTCACAGCCCTGGCTGGCATCGATCCTGATCGCACGCACCCGGCTCGCTTGGGGCGCAAGGTCGGCTGGGGAACCTGGTATTGCAGAACGGGTGAGCAAGCCGGGGCCCGGCCATCCCTCCCGCGCCTGCAGATGCCTCCCGGGCGTCACGTTGCAGGTCGAGATCGTCTTGCGCATGGTCACTGCACTGTCGGCGGCCTGGCTCCAGCGTGCCGTGTCACTGGTGGCATGGCTGCGCTGAGGGGGGCTCAGCGCAACGAGGCCTCGAAACCTGGATGGGTGAGCGGTGCGAAGCTGAAACCTGCCGCCCGCAGGCGCTGGATCAGCGTGTCGAACTGGGCCAGCGTGTTCGGGTGGATTTCGTGCATCAGCACGATGCCGCCCTTGCGGGCTTTCACCGAAGCCACGACGTGGTCCACGAAATGCTCGCGGTTGGCCTTGTCCACGCCGCAGATCTTGGCTTCGTGGGCGTCGATGCTGCCCGTCTTGTCGAACGCCCAGTCGCAGCTGTCCACATGCCAGCCCACGATGCGGTAGCCCAGCTGCTGCAGCTGCACGTTGGCCTCGCAGCTGGAGTTGCCGTAGGGGTAGCGGAAGAGCTTGGGGGCTTCGAGGCTGGCCAGCGTGGAATCGCTGCGCGCCACCTCGCTGGCCTGGCGCGTAGCGGGAATGTCGTGAAAGTTGGGGTGCGACCAGGAATGGTTGCCCACGAGCGCGAGCGGGTGTGCCTTGACGAGCGTGGCGAGCTCGGGGTGGCGCTGCACCTTGGCGGCAATGAGGAAGAAGCTGGCCGGGATCTGGTGCTTGTCCAGCAGCGCGAGGATGGCCTCCGTGGCGCCCGGCTCCGGCCCGTCGTCGAAGCTGAGGCTCACCACGCCAGCGGGTGGGGGCGTGGGGATGTCGCTTTCGAACCGGCAGCTCTGGCGCAGGCTGTCAGGCGGCTGGTTGACCTGCTCGGCCAGGCCGCGTGCCCGGGCTGCGCGGATCTCGATGGGGTGCCGATGCGGGTGGTCGGCTGCGGCGACACTGGCGGCAGCCGCAGGGGCAGGGGCAGGGGCAGCTGATGCGCTGGCAGCGGGCGGGTTGCTCTGTGCGGTGCTGGCAACCGGGTGCAGAGCCAGGAATACGGCCAGGTACGGGGCCAGTGGGGCGGCGAGGAGCAGGCGGGCGGTGGGGTTCACCGCCGCCATTGTGGCGGGCTGGGCTGGCACGGCCGCTCAGGGCCAGGCGGGCAGGCTGTGGGAGACAGGCTCCTGCCAGCTGCCGTCGGCCGCGATGCTGCGTTCCACCACCCAGGTGCAGCCCCCGGCCTCGCGCACCAGCACCGTGGCGCAGCGGGTGCCGTAGCGGGCCAGGCCAGGCTGGGCGGGGTCGGTCATGCGCACGAAGCGCGGCGACAGCAGGCGCTCGCGGGCCAGGCCCACGCCGGTGTCGGGCAGGTCAGCGTCTGGCGCCGGGGTGGCATCGGCCAGCGCCTCGAGCAGGTTCTCGATGAGCCCCTGCGTCGACGCCGCACTCGCCAGTGCCCGCGCCAGTGCGGCCTTCAGCCCCACGGTCTTGGGCCAGGGGGTGTCCAGTGCAGCGTTGGAGAGGCCGTGCAGGCCCGGCCCCAGAGCTTGCGGTGCCGGCGCACGGTTGCTGAGCCAGTGCCAGGCGCCAGCGCGCAGATCGGCGGTGATGAGGTTGAAGCCGTTGTAGCCGGGCCGAAGTTGGGCGGCGAAGTCGGTGGCCGGGGAGGTAGCGCCCAGCCAGTCCAGCACCAGATCGCCGCGCGACGGCGCATCGGCCTGCTGCCGGTCGGGCTCGCGCACATTCGTCAGCAGCGCCAGGCGGCCGTGGCGGGACAGGCCGAACCAGGTGCCGCCAGCCTGCAGGTCGCGGCCGGCGAGCACGTCGGGGCGGTCGGCCCACCAGGCCATGGGCGCGGCCGGGCGGGCGAAGAACTCGTCGCGGTTGGCTGCGATGACCAGGGGGAAACGTGGGTGGGCGTTCAGTGCGAACGCGGCGAGGCACATGGCTCAATGCAGGGCTGTGGGCCGAGCGCCGGGCCGCTCCCAAGCCGGCCCGCGCTGGCGATGTGCTTGCCGGCAAATCCGGCAAGCATCGCCGTCCCCGCGGGGGCTGAGGCCGGACACAGGGCGTCCAGTGGACGGCCTATGCCTGCCGAAGCTTTGCGGCCGCTGGCCGCCAAGCGGTCCCAGCCAAGGTATTCCTTGGACGAGGGGCGCCATTTGATCAGCACTCGACGATGTTGACGGCCAAGCCGCCGCGCGCTGTTTCCTTGTACTTGGTCATCATGTCGGCGCCGGTGTCGCGCATGGTCTTGATGACCTTGTCCAGGCTGACGAAGTGCGTGCCGTCGCCGCGCAGCGCCATGCGCGCGGCGTTGATGGCCTTGACCGACGCAATGGCGTTGCGTTCGATGCACGGGATCTGCACCAGGCCGCCCACCGGGTCGCAGGTCAGGCCCAGGTGGTGCTCCATGCCGATCTCGGCTGCGTTCTCGACCTGCTCGGGCGTGCCGCCCATGACGGCGCACAGGGCGCCGGCGGCCATGGAGCAGGCCACGCCCACCTCGCCCTGGCAGCCGACCTCGGCGCCGCTGATGGAGGCGTTTTCCTTGTAGAGGATGCCGATGGCGGCGGCGGTCAGCAGGAAGTCGATGACGCCGTCTTCCGTCGCACCGTGCACGAAGCGGGCGTAGTAGTGCAGCACGGCCGGCACGATGCCCGCAGCGCCGTTCGTGGGCGCGGTGACAACCCGGCCGCCGGCAGCGTTCTCTTCGTTGACGGCCAGCGCGTAGAGGTTGACCCAGTCCATCACCTGCAGCGGGTCGCGCAGCGCGGCTTCAGGGTTGGAGATCAGGCTGTTGAACAGGCTGGGCGCACGGCGCTTGACCTTGAAGCCGCCGGGCAGGATGCCCTCGGTCTTGCAACCGCGCTGCACGCAGGCCTGCATGACGTTCCAGATCTTCAGCAAGCCGGCGCGCGTTTCACCGTCCGGCCGCCAGTGGCCCTCGTTGCGGCGCATGACCTCGGCGATGGACAGGCCGTACTTCTTCGTCAGCGCCAGCAGCTCGTCGCCGGTCTTGAACGGGTAGGGCAGCACGGTGGTGTCGGGTGCGATCACCTTCTGCTTGCTGCCGTCCGCCGCCACCTCATCGCTGACGATGAAGCCGCCGCCGACCGAGTAGTACACGCGGTTGGCGACCTCGTTGCCGTCGGCGTCAAAGGCGATGCAGCGCATGCCGTTGGCGTGGAAGGGCAGGCTCTCGCGGCGCTTGAAGACGAGGTCTTTCGCCTCGTCGAAACCGATCTGGTGCTGGCCGACGAGGTTCAGGTCACCGGCGCGGATGGCGTTCAGCAGCGCGGGGATGGCTTCCACGTCCACCGTGTCGGGCTCATGCCCGGCCAGGCCCAGCAGCACCGCCTTGTCGCTGCCGTGGCCCTTGCCGGTGGCGCCCAGCGAGCCGTACAGCACGACTTGCACGCGAGCGACGTTGTCGAGCAGGCCATCGTGCTGCAGCCGCAGGCCGAACAGCCGCGCGGCCCGCATCGGGCCCACGGTGTGCGAGCTGCTCGGGCCGATGCCGATCTTGAAGAGGTCGAAGACCGACACCGCCATGGATCAGGCTTCCTCGTACTCGCTCAGCGGCACGCAGCTGCAGAACAGGTTGCGGTCGCCGTAGACGTTGTCCACGCGGCCCACCGGCGACCAGTACTTCTGGCGGCGCAGCGAGGGCAGCGGGAAGGCGGCGGCCTCGCGGCTGTAGCCGTGGGCCCAGTCGGTGGCGCTGACGACCATGCTGGTATGCGGCGCGTGGACCAGCGGGTTGTCCTCGCGGCTGAGCTTGCCGGCTTCGACGTCGGCGATCTCGTGGCGGATCTGGATCATGGCGTCGATGAAGCGGTCCAGCTCGGCGCGGCTTTCGCTTTCGGTCGGCTCGACCATCAGCGTGCCGGCCACGGGGAAGCTCAGCGTCGGGGCGTGGAAGCCGTAGTCGATCAGGCGCTTGGCCACGTCTTCGGCGCTGATGCCGGAGCTGTCCTTCAGCGGGCGCAGGTCCAGGATGCACTCGTGCGCCACGCCGCCGCCCTTCACGCCGGCAATGCCGCCGCTGAAGTGGATGTCGTAGTGCTCGGACAGGCGGGCGGAGATGTAGTTGGCCGACAGGATGGCCACTTCGGTGGCCTTCTTCAGGCCCTCGGCACCCATCATGCGGATGTACATCCACGAGATGGGCAGCACGGCCGCGTTGCCCAGCGGCGCGGCACTCACGGCGCCGATGTTGCTGGCCTGACCCAGGCCGGCCGTACGGTGCGCGGGCAGGAAGGGCACGAGGTCTTCCACCACGCAGACGGGGCCGACACCCGGGCCGCCACCGCCGTGGGGGATGCAGAAGGTCTTGTGCAGGTTCAGGTGGCTCACGTCGCCGCCGAACTCGCCCGGTGCGGCCACGCCGACCAGCGCGTTCATGTTGGCGCCGTCCACGTAGACGCGGCCGCCGTGGGCCTTCACCATCGCGCAGATCTCCTTCACGTGCGTGTCGAACACGCCATACGTGGAGGGGTAGGTGATCATGATCGCGGCCAGCTTGTCGGCGTGCTGCTCGCACTTGGCCTGCAGGTCGGCCAGGTCGATGTTGCCTTCCTTGTCGCACTTGGTGACGACCACGCTCATGCCGCACATCTGCGCGGAGGCGGGGTTGGTGCCGTGGGCGCTTTCAGGGATCAGGCAGACGGTGCGCTGGTGGTCGCCGCGCGACTCGTGCCAGGCCTTGATGGCCAGCAGGCCGGCGTACTCGCCCTGCGAGCCGGCGTTGGGCTGCAGGCTGATGCCGGCATAGCCCGTGGCCTGGCACAGCCACTGCTGCAGCAGTGCGTCCAGCTCGGCGTAGCCGGCCAGTTGGTCCTGCGGTGCGAAGGGGTGCACGCCCGCGAACTCCGGCCAGGTGATGGGGATCATCTCGGCCGTGGCGTTGAGCTTCATCGTGCAGGAGCCGAGCGGGATCATGCTGCGGTCCAGCGCCAGGTCCTTGTCCGACAGGCTGCGGATGTAGCGCAGCATCTCGGTTTCGCTGTGGTGGGTGTTGAACACCGGGTGCGTCAGGTAGGCGCTGGTGCGGCGCAGGTGAGCCGGGATGAGGCTCTCCACACCGGCGGCGAACTCGGCCACGGTGGGCACGGCGGCGCCGGCCGGCGCGAACCAGGCCCAAAGCGCCTCGATGTCGGTGCGCGAGGTGGTTTCGTCCAGCGACACGCCAACGTGCTTGTCGCTGTGCTTGCGCAGGTTGGCCTGGGCCGCCACGGCCTTGGCCGTCACGGCGGCGGCATCGCACTCGACCAGCAGCGTGTCGAACACGTGCGGCGTGACGACCTTGACGCCCATGCGCGTCAGGCCGGCATGCAGGATGGCCGTGTAGCTGGCCACGCGCTCGGCGATGCGCTTCAGGCCTTGCGGGCCGTGGTAGACGGCGTACATGCTGGCCACGACGGCCGGCAGCACCTGGGCCGTGCAGATGTTGGAGGTGGCCTTCTCACGGCGGATGTGCTGCTCGCGGGTCTGCAGGGCCAGGCGGTAGGCGGGGTGGCCTTGCGCGTCCTTGCTGACGCCCACCAAGCGGCCAGGCATGGAGCGCTTGAAGGCGTCCTTGCAAGCCAGGAAGGCGGCGTGCGGACCGCCGGCGCCCATGGGCATGCCGAAGCGCTGGGTGTTGCCGACGACGATGTCGGCACCGAACTCGCCGGGCGAGACCAGCAGCGTCAGCGCCAGCAGGTCGGCGCAGACGATGAAGGCGGCCTGCTTGGCATGCGCCTGCTCGGTGAAGGCCTTCAGGTCGTGGATGAGGCCGGCGGTGCTGGGGTACTGGCAGACGACGGCGAAGTAGTCGTGCTCAGCCATCAGCGTCGGCGCCATGCCGACCTTGACCTCGATGCCGAGCGGGGCGCAGCGCGTCTGGATGACCTCGATGGTCTGCGGGTGCACGTCGCCCGCGACGATGAGCGTGTTGCTCTTGCTCTTGACCGAGCGCTTGGCCAGCGTCACGGCCTCGGCGGCCGAGGTGGCCTCGTCCAGCATGGAGCCGTTGGCGATGTCCATGCCGGTCAGGTCGGTCACCATGGTCTGGAAGTTCACCAGCGCTTCCATGCGCCCCTGCGAGATCTCGGCCTGGTAGGGCGTGTAGGCCGTGTACCAGGCGGGGTTCTCGAGGATGTTGCGCAGGATGACGCCCGGCGTGTGCGTGCCGGAGTAGCCCTGGCCGATGAAGCTCTTGTAGAGCTTGTTCTTGCCGGCGATGGCCTTCAGTTCGGCCAGCGCGCCCGCCTCGGTGATGGGGGCGGGCAGGGCCATGCCGTTAGCGCGGCGGATGGACGCGGGCACGACCGCGTCGATCAGCGCCTCGCGGCTGGCCACGCCGATCGCGGCGCACATCAGGGATTCATCAGCCGCATCCGGCCCGATGTGGCGGGCGTGGAATTCGGTGGCGTCTTCGAGCAGGGCGAGCGGCGTGGGCATGGCAGGGCTACAGCAGGTGGATCAGAGGGTCTTGAGCAGGGCGTCGTAGGCGGTGGAGTCCATCAGCGCGTCGAGCTGGGCGGGGTTGCTCAGCTTGACCTTGAAGAACCAGCCAGCCTTCAGCGGGTCGGAGTTGGCCAGCGCCGGGTCGTCGCGC
>JBBIVU010000115.1:0-10392 GCA_037439585.1 Roseateles sp.
GCTGCATGGCATGCTGGCCTCGGTGGCGCTGTCGATCGTCGAAGCGCTGCGGCGTTTCAGCCAGCCGGTGCTGCACGAACTGGGTGCCTTGCCGGGCACGCGCAACTTCGTCAACCGGCCCGAGCACCCGGAAGCGGTGCCCGTGCCGGGTGCGCTGATCCTGAGGCCGCAGGAGCCGCTGTTTTTCGCCAGTGCCGAGCGGGTGATGGCCGAGGCGGCGGCGCGCATGTCTGCCAGCGGTGCCACCATACTGGTGCTGAGCCTGGAGGAAAGTGGCGATCTCGACAGCACCGCGCTGGAGTGTCTGCTGGAGCTGGACCAGCGGCTGGCCGCCCGGGGCCAGCGCCTGTTGCTGGCACGCGTGAAGGAGCCCGTCCGGGCGCTGCTGAACGCAAGCGCTCCCGCGGGGCTGGGCCGCGAGGACCGGCAGTTCTGGAGCGTGGCGGACGCCGCCGCCGCGCTGGTTCAGGCCTGAGCCAGCACGTTGAGCTTCTGCACCGTGGCGCCGTTGCGCGTGGTGCCGGCGTCGCCGAGCTTCTTCAGCAGGGCCAGGGCGGCCTTGCTTTCCAGGACGCCGTGCGCGCACCACAGGTAGGCCGCATGGTCGGTCACCACCAGGCGCTCGTCGCCGTGGGCCGTGAGGGTGGCGACGGCTTGCAGCGCTGAGGCTTCAGCCGTGACGGCCACGAGCAGGCGGCTGGGGTCGTCGGCCTCGGGCAAGCCCTGGAATGCTGCGATGGCGGCCCATTCGGCCGCCGTCTTGACGATGACGGCTGCGTCCACGCCGAGCCGGGCCAGCACCGCGTTGCGTATGGCCGTGGCGTGCAGGGGCTTTGGGGTGTCAAAGACGGCATTCCCGCTGTTGAGCAGGGTGGTGACTTTCGTGGCACCCAGGTCGGTGAGCACGGCCTTCAGGTCGGTCATGGCCAGGCGCTTGGCCTTGCCGACGTTGATGCCGCGCCACAGCGCGATGCAGCGGTGCGTCATGGCTGGGCGCCCGCCGAGCCGCCGCCCAGGGAGAGGCGGTGGGCGGTGACGAGGCGGCGATGGCACATGACCGGGATGCCTCAGCCCATGCCCTGGTGGCGCAGCAGGGCGTCGATGCGGGGCTCGCGGCCGCGGAAGGCCTTGAAGTTGTCGAGGGCGTCGCGTGCGCCCCCCTGCTCCAGCACCTCGGTGAGGAAGCGCTTCCCCGTGGCCGCGTTGAACACGCCTTCCTCCTCGAAGGCACTCCAGGCGTCGGCGCTGAGCAGTTCGGCCCACTTGTAGCTGTAATAGCCGGCTGCGTAGCCGCCCGCGAAGATGTGGCTGAAGCTGTGCTGGAAGCGGTTGAAGCTCGGCGGGATCAGCACGGCCACCTCGGCACGGACCTGGTCCAGCACCTTCTGCACGTCGGCCTCTGAACCCGGCTCACCGTGCAACCGCATGTCGAACAGCGCAAACTCGATCTGGCGCAGGGTCATCAGGCCGCTTTGGAAGTTCTTGGCCGCCGTCATCTTGTCAAACAGGTCGCGTGGCAGGGGCTCGCCCGTGTCCACATGGCCGCTGAGCTGCTGCAGCACGTCCCATTCCCAGCAGAAGTTCTCCATGAACTGGCTGGGCAGTTCGACCGCGTCCCATTCGACGCCGGAGATGCCCGACACACCGAGGTCGTTCACCCGCGTGAGCATGTGGTGCAGGCCGTGGCCGAACTCGTGGAAGAGGGTGATGACGTCGTCGTGTGTCAGCAGGGCGGGCTTGTCGCCCACGGGTGAAGCGAAATTGCACACCAGTTGTGCGACGGGCAACTGCTGTTCGCCGGTCGGCTTGAGCCAGCGGCTGCGCACCTCGTCCATCCAAGCGCCGGGGCGCTTGCCCGGCCGGGCGTAGAGGTCGAGGTAGAACTGCGACACGAGCTGCCCACCCCGGCGCAGCTCATAGAACCTGACGGTGTCGTGCCAGACGGAGGCGGGCGCCTCGCGGACTTGCACATCGAACAGCCGTTCAATGATGGAGAACAGGCCGGCCACGACCTTGGGTGCGGTGAAGTACTGCTTCACGGTCTGGTCGCTGAAGGCGTATCGCGCTTCCTTGAGCTTCTCGCTCCAGTACGACACGTCCCAGCTTTCCAGCGGGGCGCCTTGGGTGAAGTCGCGCAGTTCCGCCAGGTCTTTCTCGGCGAAGGGGCGTGCACGGCGGGCCAGGTCGCGCAGGAAGCTGATGACTTCGGTGGTCGATGAAGCCATCTTGGGTGCGAGCGACACCTCGGCGAAGCTGGCGTAGCCGAGCAGCTTCGCTTCCTCCTGGCGCAGCGCGACGATCTCGCGCAGGGCGGCGGTGTTGTCCCACTCGGGCTTGCCGCTTTCGCTCGCGCGGGTGACGTAGGCACGGTAGAGCTTCTCGCGCAGTTCGCGGTTCTCGGCGTACTGCATCACCGGCAGGTAGACGGGGAAGTGCAGCGTCAGCTTGTGGCCGCCGTCGTCCAGCCGGGTGGCGTCCAGCACGTCCTGCGGCACGCCGGCCAGCTCCTCGGTCGTGGCGATGTGGCTCCAGCCGTCGGTGGCGTCCAGCACATGCTCGCTGAACTGCTGCTGCAACTCTGCGCTGCGCTCCTGGATGGCGGCGTAGCGGTCGCGGGCCTCGCCTTGCAGTTCGGCGCCGGACAGCACGAAGTTGCGGATGGCGTGCTTGAGCACCTGGCGGCGCGGGGCACTCAGGGTCGAGCCCTGTGCCGCCATGACGGCCTTGTACTTGGCGAACAGTGCCTCGTTGGCCCCCATGGCCGTGCTGAACTCGGTCACGGCCGGCAGCATGGCGTTGTAGGCCTCGCGCAGCGCTGGCGTGTCGGCCACCGCGTTCAGGTGGCCGACAGCGCCCCAGGCGGTGCCCAGGCGCTCGGTGGCGGTGTCCAGGATGCGCGAGAGCGCGTCGTAGTCTGCTGGCGTCTCAGGCTTGACGGCTTCATCCAGCGCGGCCTGAGCAGTGGACAGCAGTTCGTTGATGGCCGGCTGAACGTGCTCGGGGCGGATGGCCGCGAAGTCGGGCAGGGCGGCGGTGGAGAGCAGGGGGTTGGTCATGTCAGGCAGAAATTGCGGCGCGCTCGGCGGATTCAAGCGTGTTGACCAGCAGCATCGCAATGGTCATCGGGCCGACGCCGCCCGGCACGGGGGTGATCCAGCCGGCCACCTCTTTCACGCCGTCGAAGTCGACGTCGCCGCAGAGCTTGCCCTTGTCATTGCGGTTCATGCCCACGTCGATGACAACGGCGCCGGGCTTGACCATGTCGGCCGTCAGCACGTTGCGTTTGCCCACAGCGGCGACGATGACGTCGGCCTGGCGCGTCATGGCGCCGAGATCGGCCGTGCCGCTGTGGCACACGGTGACGGTGGCGTTGGCGGCCAGCAGCATCAGGGCCATGGGCTTGCCGACGATGTTGCTGCGGCCGATGACGACGGCGTGCTTGCCCTTGAGGTTGCCCATGCCGATGCTCTCCAGCATCTTCATGCAGCCGTAAGGCGTGCAGGCCTTGAAGCCGGCCTCGCCCACCATCAGCGCGCCGGCGCTGGCGACGTGGAAGCCGTCCACGTCCTTGGCGGGCGAGATGGCCTCGATGACCTTGTGGTCGTCGATGTGCTTGGGCAGCGGCAGCTGGACGAGGATGCCGTGGATGGTCGGATCGTTGTTCAGCGCGTCCACGCGGGCCAGCAGCTCGGCCTCGCTCATGGTGGCGTCGTACTTCTCGAGCACGGAGTGGATGCCGGCCTCTTCGCAGGCCTTGACCTTGTTGCGCACGTAGACCTGGCTGGCCGGGTTGTCACCCACCAGCACCACGGCGAGGCCCGGGCGCTTGCCCTGGGCGGTGAGCGCGGCGGCGCGGGCGGCGACTTCAGTGCGGGTTTGCTTGGCGAGGGCGAGGCCGTCGATCAGTTGGGCAGTCATGGCATTCAGTCCGTTCAAAAAACAAAGCCACAGAGACACCGAGGCACAGGGGGCGTGGAGATTTCTCAGTGCCTCGGTGTCTCTGTGGCTGTGTTCAAAGTCAGAAAGCAAAAAGCCGCTGAGGGTTCAGCGGCCTTTCGGTGGGATGTGCAGGTCAAGCCTTGGCGGTCGCGCCCAAGGCAATCTTGAGCAGGTCCGCCACGGTGTTGGCGTTGAGCTTCTCCATGATGTTGGCGCGGTGCGCCTCCACCGTCTTGATGCTGATGCCAAGGTCGTCGGCGATCTGCTTGTTCAGGCGGCCGGCGACGATGCGCTCCAGCACCTGGGCCTCTCGCGTGGTCAGGCGGGCCAGCAGGGCGTCGCGGCTGGCGGCTTCCTGGTGGCTGGAGAAGGCCTCGCGGGCCTGGTCGAGCATGCGCTCCACCAGGGCCAGCAGCTCTTCTTCCTTGAAGGGCTTCTCGATGAAGTCCATCGCACCTTTCTTCATGGTCTGCACGGCCATGGGCACGTCGCCGTGGCCGGTGATGAAGACGATGGGCAGCGGGCTCTTGCGCTCGATGAGGCGGTCTTGCAGCTCCAGGCCGGTCATGCCGTCCATGCGGATGTCGGCGATCAGGCAGGCGACCTCGCGGGGGTCGTAGCGGGCGAGGAAGGATTCTGCGGAATCAAAGCACTTGACCCGGTAGTCCTTGCCTTCCAGCAGCCATTGCAGGGAGTCGCGGACCGCTTCGTCGTCGTCGACAACGTAGACGTTGCCCTTCTTCGGGATCAGGCTCATGGTGCTGTGGGTTCGGTTCGCGGGGCGCTGCCGGGAGCGCCTGGGGCGGCTTCCTGGCGCAGGTGTTCGGAGGTGATGGTGACCGGGATCGTGAAGGCGAACCGGCAGCCAACGACAAGAGATCCATTGTAGAGGTTCTCGGCTTTTATCCGGCCCTGGTGGGACTCGACGATGGACCGGCATAACCCTAATCCGATGCCCAGGCCGTCGGCCTTGGTGGAGAAGAAGGCCTCGTACATGCGGGCCAGCACTTCGTCTGGCAGGCCCGGGCCCATGTCGGTCACGGAGAACTCGATCTGCCCGCCCAGGTCCGCGCTGTGCTTGGGGACCACGCGCAGTTCGATGTGGCGGCGCGAGGTGGGCAGCGAGGCGTTGTCGATGGCCTCCGCCGCATTCTTCAGCAGGTTCATCAGCACCTGCTCGATGAGGATGGGGTCCACCATCATCTGCGGCAGGCGCTGGGCCACGTAAGTGTGGATGGCCACATTGCGGCGGCGCAGCTCGATGCCTGCAAGTTCCACCGCGTCCTCGACAATGTCGGCCGCGTGCGCGGGCTGGCGCTGCGGCTCGCTGCGTTTCACGAAGTTGCGGATGCGGTGAATGATCTGCCCGGCTCGCTGGGCCTGCTTGGCAGTCTTCTCCAGCGCTGCGAGCAGGTCGTCCTTCTGGATGGCGTCGTTGCGCACGCGGCTGACCATGCCGTTGCAGTAGTTGGTGATGGCCGTCAGCGGCTGGTTCAGCTCGTGGGCGACGCTGGAAGCCATCTCACCCATGGTCATCAGCCGGCTGGTGACCTGCGCCTTTTCGGCCTGCAGCGCGGCTTGCGCCTCGGCGTGGCGGCGCATGGTGATGTCGGTGGCGATCAGCATCTGCGCCAGCCGCCCGTCGGTCCACTGCAGGTAGCGGGCGCGCACGTCGAACCACATCGCCAGCGATTCCACATACACCTCGCGCGGGTCAGAGCCCGCTTCAGTCAGTGCTTCGGCAGGCAGGCCCGAGTAATCGTCCACTTCGTCGGCGCTGTCGTTCAGCGTCCCGGAGCGGCTGGTGGTGCCGAGCAGGTGGCCCCCCGCCAACAGCGCATGGCCGGCGGGGTCGGCCCCGAACCACAGGCGGTAGCTGCTGTTCGCCAACCGCAGCTACGGCGGCTGCACAGACAGCACCGACACGGCCGCATCCAGCCCTTCCAGCACCGTGGTGAAACGCTCGTGCGAGGCCGAGAGCTGGTCGCGCACGCGCTTGGCCTCGGTGATGTTGGTCATCGAGGTCATCCAGCCGGTCTGCTTGCCCTTGGTGTCCACCAGCGGCGAGACGTAGACGCGCGCGTCGAACTGGCTGCCGTCCTTGCGCTGGATCTTGACCTCCACCCCGCCCGAGGGGCTGCGCCCCTGAAGTTCCTGCTGCAGCAGGCGGGCGTTTTCCTCGCGTCGGTCGCTGGGCCAGAAAGGGTAGGGCGGCGTGCGGCCCACCAGGTCGGCCTCCGAGAAGCCCGTCATCGCGCAGAACGCCGGGTTCACATAGGTGATGCGCGTGTCCATGTCCATGGCGCGCATGCCGGTGAGCATGGAGTTCTCCATCGCGCGCCGGAAGTTGGTCTCCAACGTCAGGGCGTTCTGGATCTGCGTGCGGCGGCGCATGTGGCGCCAGGTGCCCAGCAGCATCCAGACCGTCATGCCTGCCAGGGCCAGCACCAGCCAGAACAGGGCGTTGTTGATCAGCCCGATGGAGGTGCGCCAGCCCTGGCCGCGCAGCACGAGGCCGTTGAGCGCGGGCGCCAGCGGCACATCGTGCAGGAGCGACGCCCGTCGCAGCACCTGGCCCGGCATGGGCGTGACCGTGCTGCTGACGACCTGCTCGCGCGAGTCCAGCACCGCGATGCTGTGGCGGGTGGCCACCTCGCTGGGCACGTAGTAGCGCAGCAGGGCCTCCACCGTGTATTCAGCGATGAGCACACCGGCGAAGCCGCCACGGTCGATCAGCGGGATGTGGAGCTGGAAGACGGTGGTGCCGTTGGCGTCGGTGAATGGCGGAGAGTAGACGGGCTGCCGGCGCTCCTTGGCGGCTTCGAATGCGATTTCTGCCGCGTTGGACTGGTTGGGCATGGGCATGGACGGGTCGTCGCCATCGGCCGACATCAGCCCATCGGCCTGGAAGCCCGCGGCGCCCACGCTGCTGCGGCGCTCGCGCTTGGCCGTCAGCCAGGTCACGTGGGTCAGCTCCGGGCGTTCCCGCGCGAAGGCCTGTGCCTGGGCCGAGAACTCGTGGGCATCGATCTGGCGCGTGACCACCTCGCGTGCAATCCGGACCAGTTGCTCCTGGTTCTCGATCAGGCGCAGTCGGATTTGTTGCTGGGCGATCTCGGTGTCGCGCTTGACCGACTCGGTTTCGCGTTCGATTTCCTCGTTGCGCAGGTACCAGAAGGCCGAAATGATGGCTGCCAGGAACAGCAGCACCGAGATGAGCGGGCCCAGGGTGGCCAGGCGGTCCTGACGCGAGGGGGATTGCCGGAACCACCAGGTGGTCACCAGGCGGCGCAGCGTCGCGATCCAGCGTTGGCTGCGGTTGGGCGGGTTGGAGGCGGGGGGCATGGGCAAATTATCCGGGGCCGATGTCAGCCTTGTGAATTTCACTATAAGAAATCGCTTCGCACCATTTGGGAAATGAAAGACCTTGTGAGACACTGCGGCCGCTCGCGGGCACAGCGCCTGCGTTCGATCGCCCCGTGAGGCACCCTGTCAGAACAGCCACTTTCGCCCGCAGAGGCGGAATCACCAGGAGACCGGCCATGTCCGCCCAGCCGCAAGACTTTCTAGGCGTCGCATCGAACGACGCTGACCCGCAGGAAACCAAGGAATGGCTGGATGCGCTGTCCGCCGTCATCGACCGTGAAGGCGCCGAGCGCGCGCACTTCCTGATCGAGGAGATGCTGGAGCACGCGCGCCACCACAACATCGATCTGCCGTTCTCCGCCACGACCGGCTACGTCAACACCATCGACCCTGATCAGGAAGCCCGTTGCCCCGGCAACATCCAGATCGAAAAGCGCCTGCGCGCCTACATGCGCTGGAACGCCATGGCCATGGTGGTGCGCGCCAACCGGCTGAACCCCGCCGACGGCGGCGACCTGGGTGGCCACATCGGCTCCTTCGCCTCGCTGGCCTCCATGCTGGGTGCGGGCTTCAACCACTTCTGGCACGCCGAGAGCGAAGGCCATGGCGGCGACTGCCTCTACATCCAGGGCCACAGCGCGCCCGGCGTCTACGCCCGCGCCTACCTGGAAGGCCGCCTCAGCGAGGACCAGCTCGACAACTTCCGCCAGGAGGTGGACGGCCAGGGCCTGTCCAGCTACCCGCACCCGAAGTTGATGCCCAACTTCTGGCAGTTCCCCACCGTCAGCATGGGCCTGGGCCCCTTGATGGCCATCTACCAGGCGCGCTTCCTGAAGTACCTGCACGCCCGCGGCATTGCCAACACCGAGAACCGCAAGGTCTGGGCCTTCATGGGCGACGGGGAGATGGACGAGCCGGAAAGCCTGGGTGCCATCGGCCTGGCCGCGCGTGAGGGGCTGGACAACCTGGTCTTCGTCGTCAACTGCAACCTGCAGCGCCTGGACGGCCCGGTGCGCGGCAACGGCAAGATCATTCAAGAGCTGGAAGGCGAGTTCCGCGGCAGCGGCTGGAGCGTCATCAAGCTGATTTGGGGCAAGGGCTGGGACGAGCTGCTGGCGCGCGACAAGAGCGGCAAGCTCAAAGCATTGATGATGGAAACGCTGGACGGCGACTACCAGGCCATGAAGGCCAACGACGGCGCCTTCATCCGCAAGAACTTCTTCGGCAAGTACCCCGAGACGGCCAAGCTCGTCGCCCACATGAGCGACGACGAGATCTTCGAACTGCGCCGTGGCGGCCACGAGCCGGAGAAGGTTTATGCCGCCTTCGAGAAGGCCCACAACAACAAGACGGGCCAGCCCACCGTGCTGCTGGTCAAGACCGTCAAGGGCTACGGCATGGGCAAGGCCGGGGAAGGCAAGAACACCGTCCACCAGACCAAGAAGCTGACGGACGAGGACATCAAGTACATCCGCGACCGCTTCAACATCCCGGTGCCGGACAGTGAGTTGCACAACATTCCGTACTACAAGCCGGCCGACGACACGCCGGAAATGCGCTACCTGCACGAGCGCCGCAAGGCCCTGGGCGGCTACCTGCCCAGCCGCCGCGCCAAGGCGGACGAATCGTTCAAGACGCCCGACCTCGCCACCTTCCAGGCCGTGCTGGACCCGACCGCGGAAGGCCGCGAGATCTCCACGACCCAGGCCTACGTGCGCTTCCTGACGCAGCTGCTGCGCGACAAGGACATCGGCCCGCGCGTCGTGCCCATCCTGGTCGACGAGGCCCGCACCTTTGGCATGGAAGGCCTGTTCCGCCAGATCGGCATCTACAACCCCAAGGGCCAGCTGTACACCCCGGTCGACAAGGACCAGGTGATGTACTACCGCGAGGACAAGGCTGGCCAGATCCTGCAGGAAGGCATCAACGAAGCCGGCGGCATGGCCAGCTGGGTGGCGGCTGCCACGAGCTACTCGACGAACAACCGGATCATGATCCCGTTCTACGTCTACTACTCGATGTTCGGCTTCCAGCGCATCGGTGACCTGGCCTGGGCGGCGGGCGACATGCAGGCCCGCGGCTTCCTGCTCGGCGGCACCTCGGGGCGCACTACGCTGAACGGCGAAGGGTTGCAACACGAGGACGGCCACAGCCACATCCTGGCTGGCACGATCCCTAACTGCGTCAGCTACGACCCGACCTTCGCGCACGAAGTGGCGGTCATCATGCACCGCGGCCTGAAGCGCATGGTGGAAGACCAGGAAAACGTCTTCTACTACATCACCCTGCTCAACGAGAACTACCCGATGCCGGGCCTGAAGGCCGGCACCGAGGAACAGATCCTCAAGGGCATGTACCTGCTGGAAGAGGCCGATGCCAGCAAGCTGCTGAGCGTCAACCTGCTGGGCTCGGGCACCATCCTGCGTGAAAGCCAGACGGCCAAGCTGCTGCTGGAAGAAGACTGGGGCATCGGCGCCAACGTGTGGAGCTGCCCGAGCTTCAACGAACTGGCCCGCGACGGCCAGAACGCCGAGCGCTGGAACCTGCTGCACCCGACCGAACTGGCCTGCGTGCCCTTCGTGACGCAGCAGCTGGGCCGCACGACCGGCCCGGTCATCGCCTCCACCGACTACATGAAGAACTACGCGGAGCAGATCCGCGCCTTCATCCCCAAGGGCCGCTCGTACAAGGTGCTGGGCACCGACGGTTTCGGCCGTTCGGACTTCCGCTCCAAGCTGCGCGCCCACTTCGAGGTGAACCGCCACTACATCGTGGTGGCCGCGCTCAAGTCGCTGGCCGACGAAGGCGCCATCCCGCTGGAGCGCGTGGCCGAGGCGATTGCCAAGTACGGCATCGACGTCAACAAGATCAATCCTCTGTACGCGTGAAGCCGAGGGAGACAAGACATGGCATTGGTTGAAGTCAAGGTTCCCGACATCGGCGATTTCGATGAAGTCGGCGTCATCGAGGTGCTCGTCAAGGTGGGCGACCGCATCAAGGTCGAGCAAAGCCTGGTGACGGTGGAGAGCGACAAGGCCTCGATGGAGATCCCGTCGGCATCGGCCGGCGTGGTCAAGGAGATCAAGG
>JBBIVU010000116.1:0-10348 GCA_037439585.1 Roseateles sp.
GCGCGGCCATCATCCACCACCCCGACGTGCGCCGCATGCTGATGACGATGCGTGCCCTGACCGAAGGCTGCCGCGCGATGGCCAGCACCGCCGCAGCGGCGTTCGATGCGGCCCATCACCACCCCGACGCCGACGCGCGCAAGCAGAACCAGGCTTTCTACGACTTCATGGTGCCGCTCGTGAAGGGCTACAGCACCGAGATGAGCCTGGAGGTCACGTCGCTGGGTGTGCAAGTCCACGGCGGCATGGGCTTCATCGAGGAAACCGGTGCTGCGCAGTACTACCGCGACGCCAAGATCCTGACCATCTACGAAGGCACGACGGCCATCCAGGCCAACGACCTCGTCGGCCGCAAGACCTCGCGCGACGGCGGCCAGCTCGCGCGCGGCATCGCGGGTCAGGTGGAGGCCACCGAAGGCCTGATGGCCCAGCGCGACAGCGCCGCGGCCCGCGCGATGGCCCGGGCCCTGCGCGCCGCGCGTGAGGACTTCCTCGCGGTGGTGGACTTCATCGCCACCTCGGCCAAGGGCAACCCTAACGCGGCCTACGCTGGCTCGGTGCCCTACCTGATGCTCGCCGGCAACCTGGTGGCGGGCTGGCAGCTCGCCCGCGCGCTGATGGTGGCCGAAGACGCCTTGGCGACTGACACGCCGTTCATGCAGGCCAAGATCGCCACTGCGCGCTTCTACGCCGAGCACATCCTGCCGCGCACCAGCGCCCTGCGCAGCGCCATCGTGAACGGCGCCGACAGCGTGACCGAGCTGGCCCTGGAAGCCTTTTGAGCGCCTTCTGACCGCCTTCCGACGGAGACATCCCCTTGGCATTGCCCGACATCCTGAAGCACCTGCCGCTGCCGGTCATCGGCTCGCCGCTGTTCATCATCAGCAACCCCAAGCTCGTCATCGAGCAGTGCAAGGCCGGCATCGTCGGCTCCATGCCGGCGCTCAATGCGCGCCCGGCCGAGCTGCTCGACGAGTGGCTGGCCGAGATCACCGAGACCCTGGCCGCCTACAACCAGGCCAACCCGGACCAGCCGGCCGCGCCGTTCGCCATCAACCAGATCGTTCACAAGAGCAATGAGCGGCTGGAGCACGACATGGCGGTGTGTGCCAAGTACAAGGTGCCCATCGTCATCACGAGCCTCGGTGCCCGTGAGGATGTGAACCAGGCGGTGCACGCCTGGGGCGGTATCGTGCTGCACGACATCATCAACAACAAGTTCGCCAGGAAGGCCATCGAGAAGGGCGCCGACGGCCTCATCGCCGTGGCGGCCGGCGCGGGCGGCCATGCCGGTGTGAAGAGCCCCTTCGCGCTGGTGCAGGAAATCCGCGAGTGGTTCGACGGCCCGCTGGCGCTGTCGGGTTCCATGGCCACGGGCGACGCCGTGCTGGCCGCGCAGGCCATGGGCGCCGACCTCGCCTACATCGGCTCGGCCTTCATCGCCACCGAAGAGGCCCGGGCGAGCGCCGAGTACAAGCAGATGATCGTCGACAGCAACAGCGACGACATCGTCTACAGCAACCTCTTCACCGGCGTGCACGGCAACTACCTGCGCGGCTCGGTGGTGGCGGCCGGCCTGGACCCGGACAACCTGCCCGAGAGCGACCCGAGCAAGATGAACTTCGGCGGCAGCGCAGCCAAGGCCTGGAAGGACATCTGGGGCAGCGGCCAGGGCATCGGTGCTGTGAAGCAGGTGCTGCCGGCTGGTGAGCTGGTGGCGCGCCTGAAGCGTGAGTACGCCGCAGCACGCGCACGCCTGGCGCTGGCCTGACGCGCTGTCCACGCTGACCCACGGCCGCCCTCGGGCGGCCGTTCTTCATTCAGCGGCGCAGCAGCCGCAGCCCGTTGGCCACGACCAGCAGGCTCGCTCCCATGTCGGCGAACACCGCCATCCACATCGTTGCGCTGCCGAACACCGCCAGCACGAAGAACACCGCCTTGATGCCCAGCGCTAGCACGATGTTCTGCCAGAGCAGGGCGTGCGTGTGGCGGGAGAGCCGGATCGTCTCGGCGACTTTGCGCAGGTCGTCGTTCATGATGAGCACATCGGCAGCTTCCTTGGCCGTGTCTGTGCCTGCGGCACCCATCGAGAAGCCCACCGCGGCGGCGGCCAGGCTCGGCGAATCGTTCACGCCGTCGCCCACCATGCCCACCGGCCTCCGCGCGCCCAGGGTGGCGATGGCGTCCTGCTTGTCCTGGGGGAGCAACTCGGCCCGGACCTCATCGATGCCGACTTGTCTGGCGATGGCCTGTGCGGTGGTGGCGTTGTCGCCGGTCAGCATCACGGGCTGCACACCCAAGGCGCGCAGTTCGGCGATGGCCTCGCTGCTGCTGGCCTTGACGGTGTCGGCCACGGCGAAGAGCGCCAGCGCGCGGCGATCGTCTGCAAGCAGTGACACTGTGCGCCCCTGGCGCTCGTGACTCTGCAACGCCGCCTCGATGGGTGGAGTGCAAAGGCCGCGCTCATGCAGCCAGCGGTGGTTGCCCAGTGACAGGGGCTGACCCTCGATGCAGCCGAGCACGCCACGGCCGGGTTCTGCGGTGAAGCCATCCACCGGCAGTGTCTCGCCTGTCAGGCCCTGCGCGATGGCCCGCGCAACGGGGTGGTCGGAGCGCGTGGCCAGGCTGCGAGCCAGGCGCTGCATGTCAGCGTCAGCGAGGTCGGGCGCCAAGGCCTGTCGGGCCACCAGCGTCGCGCGACCCTCGGTCAGGGTGCCAGTCTTGTCCAGGGCCAGCACGCGCAGTCGGCGTGCCTGCTCCAGGTGCACCCCGCCTTTGATGAGGATGCCGCGCTGCGCGGCAGCCGCCAGCCCGCTGACGATGGTGACCGGTGTGGAGATGACCAGCGCGCAGGGGCAGGCGATGACGAGCAGCACCAGCGCCTTGTAGAGGCCTGTGAGCCAGGGCCAGCCCAGCAGCAGCGGCGTGCCCAGGGCGACGGCAAGGGCCAGCAGGAACACCGCCGGCGTGTAGACGGCGGCGAAGCGGTCGACGAAGCGCTGTGTGGGCGCGCGCTGGCCTTGTGCAGCCTCGACGGCGCGGATGATGCCGGCCAGCACCGTCTTGCCGGCAGGCCGGGTGACCTCGAACTCCAGCGACCCGCTCTGGTTGATGGTGCCGGCGAACACCGCGTCGCCCGGCGCCTTGTCGACCGGGATGCTCTCGCCGGTGACGGGTGATTGATCCACGGCGCTCTGGCCGGTCGTGACGGTGCCGTCGAGTGCCAAACGCTCACCTGGCTTCACACGTGCGATGGCACCGACGGGCACGGCCTTGGCTTCCACACGGCTCCAGCTGCCGTCCGGCTGGCGCACCTCGGCTTGCTCGGGCGACAGCGCCAGCAGCCCGGTGATGGCGTTGCGCGCCCGCTCGACGGAGCGGGCCTCGATCAGTTCGGCCAGCGCGTACAGCGCCATCACCATGGCGGCTTCGGGCCATTGGCCGATGGCGAAGGCGCCGAGAACAGCGACAGACATCAGCGCGTTGATGTTCAGCTGGCCTTTCATCAGTGCTGCAAGCCCTTTGCGGAGCACGGCCAGACCCGCCAGCACGATGGCCACCGCCGCGACGGCCATGCCGGTCGCCTCCCACCCCCAGGCTGTGGGCGAGAGTGCGTGCAGCAGCTCCGCGCCCGCCGCCACGGCCAGCGCAGCCAGCAGCCTGACGAGTTCGGCACGCTGTGCGCTGGCCGTGGCGGCTGCGGCTGGCGGGGCGTCGATGATTTCTGCCCGGAATCCGGCCTGGGCCACGGCTGCAGTGATGGCTTCCCGCGCCGATGCGGGCGCATCCACTGTGAGTGTCCGGGCAGGCAGGTCGAAGTGCAGGCGGCGCACGTCGGCCACGGCTTCCAGGGCGCGGCGGATCTGCGCTTCCTCGGTGGGGCAGTCCATCTCGGGAATGCGCAGCAGCAACCCATGGGCAAAGGCCTGCGCTGCCGTGGGCGCGACGGCCGTGCTGCATGCGCGGGTCTGGCCGCAGGCGTCCGCCGGCGCGTGCCCATGGCCCTGATCGTGACCATGGGGATGATGGTGGCCGGCGTGGGCGTGGGAATGGTCGTGAGAGCTCATGGTGTGCCGGTGCGCGGGTGCTGCGGGTCTGCTGGCATTGGAATCCCTGGAGCAACTCCAGAGTCAAGTGCTTAGACTCGCGGCCTGCCACCGCTTTGAAAGCCCGTCGTGAAGATCGGAGAGCTCGCCACCGCCTCGGCCACCGCCGTGGACACCATCCGCTACTACGAGCGCGAGGGGCTGCTGCCTGCGCCGGGGCGCACGTCAGGCGGCTTCCGGGTCTACGAGGTCCCGCACCTGGAGCGGTTGCAGTTCATCCGCTACTGCCGTGGGCTGGACATGTCACTGGACGAGGTGCGCTTGCTGCTGCGGGTGAAAGACGCACCCGACGGCGATTGCGGCGACGTGAACGCGCTGTTGGACGCGCACATCGGTCATGTGTCGCGCCGCATCAAGGAGTTGAGAGCGTTGGAGGCTCAGCTCAAGGGCCTGCGTCAGCGCTGTGATGCCACGCAAGGCGCCGACCAATGCGGCATCTTGAATGGCCTGGCTGCCGCCTCGCAGGAGGGCGGAACCTCGGTGGTGGCGGTGTCGCACCTGCGTGCCGTGCATTCACGCTGAGCCGGCGTTCGCCGCCACATTCAGGGCCTGTGAAGTCGCCAGGCTGGCAGCGTCCACCCCGACCACAAGGCGAGGCCGCGCAGCATCACGGCCGTTGCGGCCGCCGTGCTGATGGCCGCCCACTGCGGCGCGTTCAGGGCCACGGCTGCGACCAGCACCCAGGCACCGACAAAACTGCACAGCGCGTAGGGCCGGTGGTCATGGAACGCGGCCGGGATTTCGTTGCACACGATGTCCCGCAGCACGCCGCCAAACACGGCGGTGATCACACCCATCAGTACCGCCACGATGGCAGGCATGCCGGCGTCCAGCGCCACCAGCGTGCCGTTGGCGGTGAACAGGCCCAGCCCCAGGGCGTCAGGCCATTGAATGGCACGCTCGGTCAGCGCCACATGGCGATGGCGCAGGCCCAGCATGGCCACGAGGCACAGGCCCATCAGCCCCCACAGCCAGTCGGCGTGTTCCACCCAGAAGAAGGGGCGGCGGTCCAGCAGCACGTCGCGCAGCGTGCCACCGCCGAAAGCCGACAGCCCCGCCACCACGCACAGGCCCACCACGTCCAAGCGCTTGCGTGCGCCTGCCAGCAGGCCCGACAGCGCGAAGGCCAGCGTGGCAGCGATCTCCACGGTGGCCTGCAGGGTGGAAAAGTTCAAGACCAGAGATTTCATGGGCGGGTCAACGGGTTCAGGCGAGGAATCCTGCGTCCTTGAGAAAGCGGGACGGGCGGGCGGGGTCGAAGGTCAGCGTGAGACGGTGGCGTGCGCGCGTGAGGGCCACGTACAGCAGGTTGCGGTTCTCCACCGTGCCGCTCCCGAACACGCCAGCCGTGAGGTGGGGCAGCACCACGTGGTCGAATTCCAGCCCTTTGGCGGCTTCGATGCTGGACAGCCCCACCCGTTCGCTGCCACCGCCGCGTCGCCGGGCGGCGTCCATCTGGCTGAACATGTGGAAGGCTGCGTCCACCCCGGTGGCTTCCGCCACGGCCACATGGTGCAGCTGCATGATGTTGGCGGCCACCTGCTCGGCATCTGTCGCCCGCACGAACACGCGGGCGGCCAGCCGGCGCGGGTCCAGCACCTTCAGGAAGGACGCTTCGAAGGCGTCGAGGTCGCCACTGCGCAGCAGTGCCAGGCTGGCTTCCAGCGCCTGGCGCGTGGCGGGTTGTGCGCCGCGCAGCGCATGCCCCTCCACAAAGGTGTGCGTGCCCTCGGCGGATTGCGCAGCCTCGGCCACGGCCGCGTGCTGTGCTGCACGGGTGTCGAGGTGGCGCAGTTCGATGCTGTCCACCAAGGCGCCGGTGAACATCAGCCAGGCATCCAGCAGGCGTGCGCGTTGCTCCGGGTTTTCGAATCCGCTGTAGTCCTGTCGCGCATGGGCGTGCAGGCCCCGCACCAGCAAGATCTCAGGCCGGGCCAGGTAGGGCAAAAACCCGGCTGTGCCGTAGGGCAGGCCATGGCGCAGCAGTTCATGTTCGATCTGCACCGACTGGTAGGCGTGCCGCAACAGCACGCGCAGCGTGGCCAGCCCCGGTTGTGCCAGGTGTGCTTCGGCCAGCCGCGCGATGGACTCGGCCGCGAGCCGCGACGTCTCACAGGCTTCCAGCTGAATGTGCGTGGTGGCTCGGGGGTCTGCGGCGTAGGGTTTGCGGGCCAGGGTACCCACGTGCTGCGCCAGCTGCGGGCTGAAGCGCAGGGTTGTGGTCAACGGCAACACCTCCGGTGTGCCGATCTCGGAGGTGAAGTGCTCGCGCATGAACGCCGCTTCGGCGCCGGCCTGGGCATGGATGACCTGGTCACGGTCGCCCACGCCCACGAAGGCCGCACGCGGGTTGGCCGCCAACACCGTCTTGAGCACCGTGAACGCGGCACGGTTGAGGTCGTGCATCTCATCCACGCAGATCAGTGAGAGGTCACGGGGCCACGCGTCGTCACTGGGCAGCACCTCGCCGTTCATCAGCTGGCGTGCAAGGTCGAAGGTGCCGTCACCCGGGTGGCGGAACTCGGGGCGGTCGAGGTGGCCACCTTGGCGGATGAATTCGTAGCACAGCCATGTGCGCAGGGTGAGGTAGTCCACGCCGAGATCGGCCGCCAGGGACGGGGTCACGCGCCGCTCCGGGTCCAATTGCTGCGTCACCATGCGGCCCTTGAGCGTGTCAAACGCCTGCAGCAGGCCTTCCACCAAATCAGCGGGCCGCGCGTCGGTGGTCACGTCGTCCGGGAAGGGTTCATCCGGCAGTGTGCGGGCCCGTTCGATGGCCCGCAGGACGTAGGGGGAGACCTGCTCGGGGGTCGCGAGGGCTGGCGCCTGGCCCCCCTCCAGGGCTTGCAGCGTGGCGAGGCTGAACGTCTCGAAGCTGTGCACCCGCAAACGGCCGAGCGTGGGGGGAGCGATGCCGATGAAGGCCAGGCGTGCCTTCAGGGCGTCCACGGCAGGTGCGGTGGTGGTGAGTGCAAGCACGCGGTCCGGCGGTGCACCCCGTTGCAGCGCCTGGGCGATGCGCAGCGCCAGCGTGGTGGTCTTGGCAGCACCCGCATTGGCCTCCACCAGCAGCAGCCGCGTGCGACGCAGCTGGATGGCGAGTTGCTCTGCGCTCGGGGTGATGTGCCGGGGCTGGAAGACGGGGGCGCTCATCGCGCGAATTGTCCTGCGCAGCGGCGCCCCGACGGGCACGGTCAGACGCTCATTTCACCGTGGCGAGCCGGATTTGGGGGGCGTCGTTGGCTGCATGTGGGATGCTGACGCCGGTCTTCATCGCCCAGGGCTTGACCTGGTGGTGCACCGGGATGAACAGCACCTCGTCGCGGGTACGCTTGAGCGCCTCCTGCATCTGGCCCAGGCGCTTGACGGGGTCGGTCTCGCTGCGCATTTGTTGCACCAGGCCATCCACCACCGGGTCACTGAGTCGGAAATAGTTGCCCTTGCCATCAGCGCCGGTCGTGCGGGTGTGCACGATGTCTTGCAGCGTGTATTGCGCATCGAAGGTGTTCACACCCCAGCCGTACAGGGCGAACGACAGATCGAAGGACTGCAACGCCGGCGTGAACTGCGACATCGGCTGAGTGGTCAGCTTGGCCCGCACGCCGATCCTGGCCCACATGGCCACGGCCGCCTGGCAGATTTCTTCATCGTTCACGTAGCGGTCGTTCGGGCAGCGCAGCGGCACTTCAAAGCCATCGGGGTAGCCGGCTTCAGCAAGCAGGGCCTTGGCGCGCGCCACATCGGTTCGTGTGGGCGTGTCCAGTTCGGCGGTCCAGCCCGCCGTGCCTGGTGCCACCATCAATCCGGCCGGTACCGAGTAGCCGCGCATCAGGCTGCGCTTGATGGCCTCGCGGTCCAGCGCCAGGCTGAGCGCCTGCCGCACGCGCTTGTCCTTGAAGGGGTTGCGGCCCTTGACCGAGCTGTCCCGGATTTCGTCGCTGCCCTGGTCCATGAAGAAGAAGATCGTGCGGTTCTCAGGCCCATCGATGATCTTGAGCCGCGGGTCGGCCTTGAGCTTGGCCACGTCCTGCGGTGGCAGATCGGTCAGCAGGTCCACGTCGCCGGACAACAGCGCGGCCACGCGGGTGGCGTCCTGCTTGATGGGCAGGTAGGTCAGTTCCGTGACGTTGCCTCGCGGCTGGTCCCACCAGGCTGGGTTCGACACGAACTGGAGCTTCTGGTCAGGCTGCCACGAGGCGACCTTGTAGCGACCCGTGCCGTTGGTGTTGCGAGAGCAGTAGGTCTCCTCTTTGTCCTTCAGGTCCTGCGGCTTCTCGCACTTGTTTTTGATCAGCCATTCCTTGCTGAGCACCCGGACGTAGGTCAGATTGCGCAGCAACACGGGCTGGGGCGATTCGAGGATGAGATCGACCGTGTGGTCGTCGACCTTGCGTGCCTCCTTGATGCCGGTCGCGAACACGGTCATCTTGCTGGACGGGTGGCGGATGCGGGCGAAGGAGTAGACGACATCGTCCGCAGTCATGGGCTGGCCGTCATGGAACTTCACCCCGCGCCGAAGCTCGAAGCGAATCTGTGTCGGGCTGAGGCTCGTCCATTTGGTGGCGAGCGCCGGTTCGACATCGAATTTCTCTGTGTAGCGCACCAGGCTTTCGTAGGCGTAGCCGGTGAGGGTCGTCGTCGTGCCGTGGTTGACCGCGTGCGGGTCGAGCGTGAGAACGTCGTTCTGTGCCGCCCATCGCAGCGGGTTGGCGAGGGCCAGGCCCGAGGTCAGCAGCAAGCCTGTGGCGAGGGTGAGGCGTGTGTTCATGGCTTGATGCTCGTGTAGCGGGCTTCGAATTGGTCGTTGGAGCGGTGCAGCGTGTCCACGCCCGGCTTCATGGCCCAGGGGCGGATCTGGTGGTGCAAAGGCACGAACAGGGCTTCGTCGCGGATGCGCAGCAGGGCCTCGCGGATCTGCGCGTTGCGCTTGGCGGTGTCGGGTTCAAACTTGATTTGCTGGATGAGTGCGTCCAGCTTGGCGTCGCTCACCTTGCCGAAGTTGAAGTTGCCATCCGGCCCGTTGGTGCGGGTGTGGCCCCAGGCCTGCATGGCGTACTGCGCGTCGTAGGTGGAGACCCCCCAGCCCAGCATGTACAGCGGCGCCTCGCCGCGCTGGAAGGTCTGGCTGTGCGTGATGAAGGGTGTGGCGATCAGCTTGGCCTTGATGCCGATCTTGGCCCACATGGCCACGGCTGCCTGGCACACCTGCTCGTCGTTCACGTAGCGGTTGTTGGGGCAGTGCAACGGCACCTCAAAGCCTTGCGCGTAGCCCGCCTCGGCCAGGAGCTTGCGGGCCTTCTCCAGGTCGGGCTTGGCCGGCGTGTCCAACGCGGCTTCCCAACCGTTCACACCGGGCGGCACCATCAGCGCGGCGGGCACCGACAGGCCCCGCATGATGCTGCGCTTGATGGCCTCACGGTCGATGGCCAGGTTCAGTGCTTCGCGCACGCGCTTGTCCTTGAAGGGGTTCTTGCCCTTCACGCTGGCGTCGCGCAGTTCGTCGCTGCCCTGGTCCATCACGAAGAAGATGGTGCGCACCTCCGGCCCCTCAATCAGCTTGAGCTTGCCGTCTTCCTTGATCTTGAAGAAGTCAGCGGGCGGCAGGTCGGTGACGATGTCCACATCGCCCGACAGCAGGGCCGCCACGCGGGTGGAGGGCGTCTTGATGGGCAGGTAGGTCAGCTCGGTGATGTTGCCCTTGTTGGCGCCCCACCAGTCTTTGTTGACGACCATCTTGACGGCCTGGTCCGGCTGCCAGGAGACGAAGCGGTAAGGCCCGGTGCCCACCGCGTTGCGGCTGGCGAAGTTTTCGTCCTTGGACTTGTAGTCGGCGATGCTGGCTGCGTTGTTCTTCACGCACCATGCCTTGCTCATGATGTTGAAGTTGACGATGTTCTGCAGCAGCATGGGCGTGGGCGCCTCCAGCAGCAGGTCGACGGTGTAGTCGTCAACCTTGCGCACCTCCTTGATGCCCGACACATAGGTCTGTTTGGTGCCCGCCGGCTGGCGGATGCGGTCGAAGCTGAACACCACGTCGTCGGCCGTGAAGGCTGAGCCGTCGTGGAACTTCACGCCGCGGCGCAGTTCGAAGCGCACCTGCGTGGGCGAGAGGTAGGTCCACTTGGTGGCCAGCGCCGGCTCGGGCTGGTAGGTTTCGCCGCGGCGCGTGAGGCCCTCGTAGATGTGGGCCGAGATGGTGTTGGAGGTGCTGTGGTCCTGCGAGTGTGGGTCGAGCGTGAGGA
>JBBIVU010000117.1:0-10140 GCA_037439585.1 Roseateles sp.
GCGCGCAGGCGCCGCCAACGGCGCCGTGCAGCCGAGGTCGTGCGCGCGGCGCGCAGGTGCGCCGGCTGGCCACGCCACAGCAGCCACAGCGGCGCCAGCAGCAGCGACAGCAGTTGCGCGGCCACCAGCGCGGCCGCAGACAGCCAGCCGGCGCCCCAGGCCGCCAGCTGCGCCAGCGCCAGCAGCACCTGCTGGCCCACCCGCGCCTGGGCGATGGCGCCAAAGCGACCATGACGGTTGTTCCACAGCATAAGCGCCTGCTGCACGCCGGATAGGACGACCACGGCGGCCAGCGCCAGCGCGGCGTCCCGCAGCCAGGCCGCCTGCGTCCAGCGCCCGCTCAAGGTGCCCGCCGGCAGGGCCGCCAGGCCCCAGGCCAGCAGGGCGGTGGCCACGCCGATCACCGGGCTCAGGCCCAGCGCCAGCACCAGCAGCAGCCCAGCGTCGATGCGGTGCCGTGGCAGCGGGATGGCGTACTCGTAGCGCGCATTGGCCACCGTCGCGAAGCTGGCGGCCACGGCGGCGAACCAGGCCCACTGGCCCAGCGCCTCGGCGCCGAAGGCGCGCGTCAGCAGCGGCGCCATCGCCATCGGCAGGGCCTGGCTGATGGCGGAGGCGGCGGCCAGTTGCGCGAATCGGCGCCGCAGGCTCATCGCCGCGGCTCCGCGGCGATGAGGGCGTGCTGCAGCACCTGCTGCTGGTGGCGGCTGAGCGGGGCATGCAGGCCCAGCGGCAGGTTGACGACGCAGGCTGCCGTGGCTTCGCCCACCGGGCAGTCGCCGCCGCGGTAGCCCGGCCGGCGGCTGCCGCGCGGGTGCACGACATCGTCGAACCAGCAGCCCAGTTCGATGCCCTCGCGGGCCAGCGCCCGGGTCAGCGCGTCCCGGTCGCTGGCCGGCGGCAGGCGCAGCGGGTAGCGCAGCAGCACATCGCCCGCCGCACGTTCGGGGCGCTGCGCGGGCGGCAGGGCGGCCAACAGACGGTCGTAGGCATCGGCCTGGTCACGGCGGGCCACCCAGACCTCGGCCGCACGCCCCGCCTGAGCTGCACCGATTGCGGCCGACCAGGGGTGCATGCCCAGGGTATAGTCGGGCTGCACATCCCCTTGAAGTTCTGCCTGGGGCGTGTCGGCGACGACGCCCCATCGCCGCGATGGCCCGCGCAACAATTGCTTGACGGCCTGCAACAGGGGCGCGGGCAGAGCCTGGACGAGCCGATGCCAGGCCAGCGTCAGCACCTGACGCAGCACGGCGGATGTTGCCGGGCGGTGTTGTGTTGGCGGCTGCCAAAGGGCGGGATCATTGACGACCAGTGCGCCCCCCAGGCCGGTGGACAGCGGCTTGGAGTACTCGAAGCTGAAGAACGCGGCGTGGCCCAGGGTGCCGGCCATGCGGCCCTCGGCGGTGCGGCTGCCCCAGGCGTGCGCGGCGTCCTCGACGAAGACGACGTCGGGGAAGCGCTCGCGCAGGCCGGCGATGCCCGACAGGCACAGGCCGAAGTTGTGCGGCAGCAGCACCAGGCGGGTCTGCGGGCCGATGGCGTCGGCGATGGCAGCGGCGGCGGGGTTGAAGCCGGCGGGCTCGATGTCCACATAGCGCAGCGTCAGCCCGAGGTTGTCGAACACCTGGGGCACGACGACGCAGGTGTAGCCAGGCAGCAGCACCTCGGCCTTGGCGGGCAGGCCGAGGCTGGCGACGTAGGCGTGCAGCGCGGCGCGGCCGCTGCCGAACAGGTGGACCCGTGCGGCGTCCACGCCCAGCGTGGCGGCGAAGGCCGTGCGGAAGGCGTCCAGGCAGCGCTCACCGCGCATCAGCCAGCGCAGCGTCGCCCAGGGGAAATCCAGCCAGCGCAGCGCCGTGGCGGCGTGGGACTTCATGGCGCCTCGGCCTGCAGCGGTCGCAGTGGCCGCGCCGGGCAGCCGCCATAGACCCAGCCCGAGGCGAGGTGGCCGCTGACCACGGCGTGCGCAGCCACAACGACGTCATCCTCGATGATGGCGCCCGGCAGCACCGTCACGCGGGCGCCGAGGAAAACGTTGTGGCCGATGCGGACCGGCGCGCGCCGGTACTGGGTGCGGAACAGGCCGCCCGGGCCGGCATCGTTGGACTCGCAGAACAGCATCAGCCCGGGGCCGATGGCCGCACCGTCACCGATGTCCAACGCCTGCCCGCCGACCAGCACGTAGGCACCGGGCGCGAGGTGGCTGTCCCGGCCGATGCGAAAGCTGCCGGCGCCGGTGGCCAGGATCTGCGCGCCGCGATACAGCACGCTGCGCTCGCCCAGGGCCGACGGTGCGCCGAAGCGCAGCCGCACGCCGCCGTGCACCGCCGCGCCCGTGCCAACGGACAGGCCGCGCAACCGCCAGACTTGGGCGCGCAGACGGGCGGTGGCGGCTTCGAGGCGGTAGGGCCAGAGGGCCATGTCAGCACGGCTCCCGGGGCGAGAGGTCGCGGAGCGAACGGGCAGACAGCGGTGCGTTTCGCGGCATGTGGAACGTGGATGGCGGGGGCGGAGAAGCCACGGGCGCGTGGTGTCAGCGGCCGGCCGAAGTTGCAGATTCTAAAATCGCGGATTCACCAAGGCCCGCAATGACCCAAGCCACTCCGACCCCCGCCCCTGCCGCACCCGCCCAGGTTGACGAGAACCAGCTGATCACCGAGCGCCGCGAGAAGCTCGCCGCGCTGCGGGCCTCGACGCCGGTGCCCTTCCCCAACGACTTCAAGCCCCAGCACCGCGCCGAGCCGCTGCAGGCGCAGTACGGCGAAACGCCCAACGAGGAGTTGGAGCCGCAAGCCGTGAAAGTGAGCGTGGCCGGCCGCATGATGCTCAAGCGCGTGATGGGCAAGGCCAGCTTCTGCACGCTGCAGGACGCCACCGGCCGCATCCAGCTGCGCGTGACCATCGACAACGTCGGCGCCGACGTCTACGACGCCTTCAAGCACTGGGACCTGGGCGACATCCTCGGCGGCGAAGGCACGCTGATGAAGACCAAGACCGGCGAGCTGACCATCACCGTCACCACGCTGCGCCTGCTGACCAAGAGCCTGCGCCCGCTGCCGGACAAGTTCCACGGCATGACCGACCAGGAGCAGAAGTACCGCCAGCGCTACGTCGACCTCATCACCGACGAAGACGCCCGCAAGCGCTTCACGGCACGCTCCAAGGCCGTGTCGGCCATCCGCAGCTTCATGGTGGACCACGGCTTCCTGGAAGTGGAGACGCCCATGCTCCACCCCATCCCGGGCGGCGCCAACGCCAAGCCCTTCAAGACCCACCACAACGCGCTGGACCAGGAGATGTTCCTGCGCATCGCGCCGGAGCTCTACCTCAAGCGCCTGGTGGTGGGCGGCTTCGAGCGCGTGTTCGAGATCAACCGCAACTTCCGCAACGAAGGCATCTCGGTCCGGCACAACCCCGAGTTCACGATGATGGAGTTCTATGCGGCCTACTGGACGCATCACGACCAGATGGACTTCACCGAGGCCGTGCTGCGCCACGCGGCCATTGCCGCCACCGGCAGCGCCGCGCTGACCTACGCCGGCAAGCCCGTGGCCCTGGACAAGCCCTTCGCACGCGTGTCGGTGCGTGACTCGCTGATCCAGTTCGCCGGCCTGACCGGTGACGAGGCCGACAACCCCGAAGTGCTGCGGGCCCGCATCGTCGCCGCCGGCGAGGACGCCCCCGCCCGCTGGAGCCTGGCCGAGCTGCAGTTCGGCCTGTTCGAGGCCGTGGTGGAAGAGAAGCTCTGGGAACCCACCTTCATCATCGACTACCCCGTCGAGGTCTCGCCCCTGGCCCGCGCGTCCGACAGCGATCCCAAGATCACCGAGCGCTTCGAGCTCTTCATCACCGGCCGCGAGTACGCCAACGGCTTCTCGGAGCTGAACGACGCTGAAGACCAGGCCGCACGCTTCCAGGCCCAGGTGGCCAACAAGGAGGCCGGCGACGACGAAGCGATGTACTACGACGCCGACTTCATCCGCGCGCTGGAGTACGGCATGCCCCCGACCGGCGGCTGCGGCATCGGCATCGACCGGCTGATGATGCTGATCACCGACAGCCCGTCCATCCGCGACGTGATCCTGTTCCCGGCACTGCGCCGGGAAGCCTGAGCGTCAGGCGGCGAGCGATGCGGGTGCCTTGCCCGCAATGATCATCGCCAGCACCTCGTCCTCGGTCACCGCGGCCGTCTGCGTCACACCGACCAGACGGCCGTTTTTCATGACGGCCAGGCGGCTGGACAGCGCGAAGACGTCCGGCATGTCATGCGTAACCAGCAGGATGCCCACACCCTCGGCACTCAGTCGCCGGATAAGGTCGTGGACCATGGCCGTCTCTGCCGGACCCAAGGCCGCACAGGGCTCGTCCATGATGAGCACGCGCGCCTTGAACTGCAGCGCGCGGGCGATGGCCACGACCTGACGCTGGCCACCGGACAGGGACTGCACCGGGTCGGCGATGTTCTTGAAGTTGGGGTTGAGCCGGGCGAACAGCGGCACGGCGGCCGCGCGCATGGCCGCATCGTCCAACAGACCGAAGCGGGTGCGCAGCTCGCGGCCGAGGAAGAGGTTGGCCACCGAGTCCAGGTTGTCGGCCAGGGCCAGCTTCTGGTGGATGGTCTCGATGCCGGCCGAGCGGGAATCGGCGGGGCTCGCGAACTTCACCGGCTGTCCGTTCAGCAGCAACTCGCCGCCGTCGAAAGGCAAGGCCCCGGCCAGCATCTGCATCAGCGTGGACTTGCCCGCGCCGTTGTGGCCCAGCACGGCCAGCACCTCACCGGGCGCCAGGCTCAGCGAGACGCCGTCCACCGCATGCACGCCGCCGAAGGACTTGCGCGCACCGCGCACTTCAAGGAGAGCCGTCATTTCTGCACCACACGATCAAACACCACGGCCGCCACCAGCACCTGGCCCAGCACCACCATGCGCCAGCCAATGGACACGTCGGTCAGCAGCAGGCCGCTGTCGATGCTCTGGATGATGAGCGCCCCCAGCACCGTACCACCCACGCTGCCAGCCCCCCCGGCCAGCGACACGCCGCCGATGACGGCAGCCGCGATGACGGTGAGCTCCATGCCCGTGCCCATCGAGTTGGTGCCCGCGTTCAGGCGGGCCATCGCCACGATGGCCGCCAGCGCCACGAGGGCCGCCAGCAGCAGGTTGAGCTGGATCATCACGCGGCGCACCGGGATGCCGGCCAGCCGCGCCGCATCGGGGTTGCCGCCGATGGCGTAGACGTAGCGGCCGAAGCGTGTGTGCTTGGCCACGAAGCCCAGCAGCAGCACGACGGCCACCCAGATCACCAGGGGCAGCGGCAGGCCCTGGCCCTGCTCCTGGCCTTCGATCTTGTAGGCGTTGAAGACGGCCACCGTGGCCAGCACGGCCAACGCCGAGAGCCCGCCCTTGAGCAGTTCACGGTTCAGCGCACCCGGTGTACCACCTGCACGCGCCAGCGCCCGGCGCTGCACCCCTTGCCAGCCCCACAGCAGCGCCACCAGGCCCAGACCCAGCCACCAGCTGCCCTGCTCTCCCAGCGATCCCTCCAGCCCGCCGCCCAGCGCCAGCAGCCAGGGCTCGGTGACCGGCTGCGTCTTGCCGTCGGCGATCAGGAAGGCCGCGCCGCGCAGCGACACCAGCCCGCCCAGCGTGACGACGAAGGACGGGATGCCGATGACGGCGGACAGCCAGCCCTGGAACAAGCCCACGGCCAGCGCCAGGCCCAGGCCGGCAAACAGCGAGGCCACGACCGACCAGCCCTGGGTGTACTGCAGCCAGGCCATCAGCACACCCACGGCGCCGAGCAGCGAACCCACGGCGAGGTCGATCTGGCGCGCGACGATGATCAGCGCCATGCCGCTGGCGACGATGCCGACCACCGCCGTCTGCTGCGCGATGTTGTAGAGGTTCTCCGCCGTCAGGAAGCTGCCGGTGAGCACGTGGAAGCCGATGGCGATGGCCACCAGCACGGCCGCCATGACGGCGAGCCGCTGGGTCTGAGCGTTCATCGCGGTCCTTATTTGCAGGCGGCCGGCGCCTTGGCGGCGTCCACGCCCTTGCAGGCCACGGCCTTGGGGATCCAGCCGGCGCTGATGACTTCACCCAGGTTGGCCTGCGTGATCGCCACGGGTGCCAGGAACTTGGCCTGCAGGCTGACCTTGCGCTCGCCGCCCGCCCAGGCAGCGGCGCCGGGCACCTTCTGGCCGCCCGCCAGCAACACGGCGGCCGAGGCGGCTTCCTTGCCCAGCGAGCGGGAGTCCTTCCAGACGGACACGGTCTGCGTGCCCAGGGCCACGCGGTTCAGCGCGGCGTGGTCGGCGTCCTGGCCGCTGACCGGCACGCCCTTGATGCCCTTGCCCGCCAGCGCGGCGATGGCGCCGCCGGCCGTGCCGTCGTTGCTGGCCACCACCGCATCCACACCGCCCTTCAGCTTGGTGAGGATCTGCTCCATGTTCTTCTGCGCCACCTCGGGCTTCCAGCCGTCGGTGTACTCCTCGGCGACGATCTTCACGTCGCCCTTCTTCACCGCATCGGCCAGCGCGTCCTGCTGGCCGGCGCGCAGGAAGTCCGCGTTGGGGTCGCTGGCGGAGCCCTTGATCATCACGTAACGGCCCTGGGGCTTCACGGCCAGCAGGGCTGAAGCCTGCAGGCGGCCCACCTCGCGGTTGTCGAAAGTCAGGTAGAACACCTCGGGCGCTTCAATCAGGCGGTCGTAGGCGACGACGGGCACCTTGCGGGCCTTGGCCTTGTTGAGCGCCGGGATGATGGCGTCCTTGTCCATGGCCAGGATGATGAGCACCTTGGCGCCTTTGGCCAGCAGCGACTCCACATCGCCGATTTGCTTCTCGGGCGAGCCGCCGGCGTCGGCGCTCACGTAGCTGGCGCCCAGGCGGGCCAGTTCGGCCTTGATGGCGGCCTCGTCGGTCTTCCAGCGCTCTTCCTGGAAGTTGGACCAGCTCACGCCCACCACGGGGCCGGCTGCAAGCGCTTTCAGGGCGGCGGCGAGCAAGGCACCCGCAACCCACATCTTCTTCATTCCCATCTTGTCTCCAACGCCCGGTTGTTTGGGTGGGCCGCGGATTCTAGGAACGCAGGCAACAAAAAAGCGACCCTTTCGGGTCGCCTTTCATCAGCTTGAAACCGCTTTGTTTCGTGGCGGTGTTTAGTTCTGACTCAGCGGGCCGCCAGCGCCGAGGCGCGGCGCACGATGGGGGCAGGGAAATCACCCAGCTCACGGGCGGCGTTCTCGCCGTGGTCAGCGGCCAGGGCGGCGGCGGTCTGCTCGTCGGCACGCAGGTCGGTGGGCTTGACGCTCAGCACGGCCTGGCGGGGCAGCTTGACGGTGGCAACGGCGGCGGCCTTCGCAGCAGCAGGGGTCGTCACCTCGACACCCTTCTCACCTTGGATGGCAGCCAGCTCGCCGCTGTTGCGGGCGGCGGCCAGGTCGGCGATGACTTGCTCGCGGGTCAGCGGGGCGGAGGTTTGGGCAGATGCGGCACCAGCGGCGACGAGGGCAACGGTGGCGATCAGGGTGGACAGCTTGCTCATGACGGGCTCCTTCAGGGACGGGCAGGAACGTCCTGCTTGGGTCATTCGGACATCGCGACCGCGAAGTCCATGGCCTGAACTGTAGGGAGCCGAACTCAGTAGAAACACCAGCCTGGCGGGAACTGACTATTCACACAACGCAAATAGTCGAACCATGTACGTCGCCGTTGCACCACAAAACCAAGCAATCTGATCCACCACGCCGCATCAGCGGTGCTCGAAGTTCGGCGCCCGCTTGGCCAGGAAGGCTTCCATGCCTTCGCGCTGGTCGTGGCTGCCGAAGAGCGCGTGGAAGTAGCGGCGCTCCACGGCCACGCCGTCGGTGAGCGGGCCCTGGTAGGCGAGGTTCACCAGCTCCTTGATGAGCATCACCGAGGGGCCGCTGAAGCCGTTGATCGTCTCGGCAGCCGCCAGAGATTCCTCCAGCAGCTTGTCCGCCGGCACCACGCGCGACACCAGGCCGGCGCTCTCCGCCTCGGCCGCACCCATCATGCGGGCCGTGAGGAGCATGTCCATGGCCTTGCTCTTGCCCACGGCGCGCGGCAGGCGCTGGGTGCCACCGGCGCCGGGCACGATGCCCAGCTTGATCTCCGGCTGGCCGAACTTGGCCGAGTCGGCCGCGATGATGAAGTCGCACATCATGGCGAGCTCACAGCCCCCGCCCAGCGCGAAGCCGGCCACGGCCGCGATGACGGGCTTGCGCACCTGCAGGATGGTTTCCCAGTTCTTGCTGATGAGGCCGCTCTTGAAGGCGCTGGCAAAGGTGTGCGGCAGCATGGTGGGGATGTCCGCCCCGGCGGCGAAGGCACGCTCGGAGCCGGTGAGCACGATGCAGCCAATGCTGTCGTCCGCGTCGAAGGCCAGCAGGGCCTCGCCCATTTCGTCCATCAGCTGGTCGTTCAGCGCGTTCAGCGCCTTGGGGCGGTTGAGGGTGATGAGCGCCGTCTTGCGCGGGCCGTCGCCATGGACGGCGGTGATGATGCATTCGTAGGTCATGGGCTGAGTCTCCTGGGGATATTGCCGGCAGATTCTGGCGCGGCTTGCAGCGGCGCGCTCTTGAGCATGAGGTCGATGTAGCTGTCGGCGCTCTGGCGGATGAGCAGGCGCACGGGCAGGTACTGCAGCGACGGCGCGAGCCAGACCTCGGCCAGCAGGTCGCCATCCGCCGCCGCACGGCCGGGCTTCAGGTGCCAGCTGGCCACGGGGCCCATCGGGGTGTCCAGCGTCTCCTCGCCCAGCACCTCGTATGGCCAGGCGTACTGGCGGCGCGGCAGCACCAGCGGGAACTGCACCACGCGCCCGGCTTGCAGGGGCTCGCGGCCGGTCAGGAACAGCCAGGTCAACTGGACGAACTGGCTGGCCGAGTCCTGCCCGCCGCGCGGCAAGGCCTCGCGCACGCCGGTGGCCAGTTGCACCTCGGCGCCGAGGAAGAAAACGCTGCTGCGCCGGGCCTCCAGCAGCAGCACCTTGGTTTCCTCGTCGTAGCGCTGTGGCGCGATGCCCTCGGGCGTGAGCTGGCCCTGGCTGCTCATGCGCCGGGAGATCAACCCCAGGTCCACGTCGAGGTGGACCTGGTAGTCCGCCCCCTTGCGCAGCCACTCCACCTGCGCCGTACCACTGACGGGGCCCCGGTAATTGCCCTTGAGCGTGTAGGTCAGCCGCGTGGACAGCGGCCACTCCGGGCCAGGCTCGGCGTTGGCCGCAGAAGAGGCCGCAGCGTCGGCGGGCCGAGCCACGTCCACGGGGGCGGACGCCGCTTCGGCCACCGGCTCCGCCGCGGGTGGCTGCGCGGGGGCATCGGGCGCTGAGGCCGGGTGTGCGGCAGGCACTGCGGCCGCAGTGCCCGGTGATGGCACGGCCGGCGGCGGTGCGGCGTGCGTGAGGGGTGCAGCGGACGGCGCCTGCAGCGTCATCGCCTGGACGAACTCGACCTGCATGCGGGGCGGCAGCGGCGGCGGACCATCGCTGATCCAGCCGTCATGGATGCGTTGCACCTCGTGCCCCGCCAGCAGGTGCAGGCCCAGCACGACCAGGATGAGCAGGGCCGGTGGCCGCGCCGCTTTCATGCGGCGCTCAGAGGTTGAGAGTTTTTCGACCGCGACCGAAAGGCAGGTCAAAACGCCTCCGATCTAGGCGCAAAGCGCAGCCATAGCTCGGGCTATGGCGAGCATTTGCAACGACGAGCGGGGGTGTTTTGGCGTGCAAGGCGGGCATGGGCGAAAGACTCTCAACCTCTCAGGCGCCGAGCCAGCGCCGCCGGGCGGCGTGAGCACCCTTCGCCAAGGTCAGCCCCGCAGCAGCCGGCCGGGCCGCCGGCAGTTCAGCAAGCAGTTCAACCAGGCGCTGGTCGCGGCTGACGAGCAGGCGCAGCCGCGTCTCGCCCGCAGCCAGCAGGGCCGGCACGTCGTCCAGCCGGCGCAGCCGCCAGCCATTGCAGCCCAGCACCTCGTCCCGCGCATGCAAGCCGGCCGCCGCTGCAGCACCGCCGGTCAGCACGTGCGTGACGGTGATGCCCGTCAGCGCCCCCTCACGCACCCGCACACCCAGGCGCTGTGCCGCCGTCTGCCAGCCCTCGTCGCGCCACTCGACACCCGAG
>JBBIVU010000118.1:0-10135 GCA_037439585.1 Roseateles sp.
TGGATGAAGTCGTAGTAGCCCGACTGCGAGCCGCCCGGCCGCACGTCGCGCCGCCCCTTGGCGCTGATGATCCCGGCCGTGACGGTGTGATCGAGCCCGAACGGATTGCCGATGGCGATGACCCACTCGCCGATCTGCAGATCGTCGGAGTTGCCCAGCGGCGCGACGGCCAGGCCAGCGGTGACCCGGGTTCCTGCGGGTTACTGCGGGTTTGCCACAGGAGGAGCGCTTCATACAGTCCGCCGCGCGGCAAGCCAGACAAGAAACTTCACCGGAGACACCGATGCGATCCTTCCTCTCTCAGCGGTTCCTGTGGGTCGTGCTCGGCGCTGCGGCGCTGGCTGGCGCGGCCTTTGCCACCAACTATTCACTGTGGGTCAATGGCCGCACGGGTGGCGGCGTGGCTGGCAACTACGCAGACTTCACGTACTGGGGCCCGGGCGGCACCGCCGCCGGTGTGAACAAAAAGGCTGTCAACTGGGACGGTTACCACCACATTGCCGATCAGAACTACCTCGTGCGCAACGCGCTCGACTGTTACTGCACCGGCACCAACTGGTGCTACGTCGCAGCCCACAGCGCGGGTGACCTGATGATCGGCTACACCCTGTCGTTGTACGGTGGCAGCGCCCGATACAAGAAGAACGCCACGCCCGGCCCAGATGGCAGCTGCGCCAACAGCGACGGCACCATACAGACCGGCTGGAACATCAAGTGGGTGGATGTGGCTGCCGGTGCCGGGGGCGGCAGCGAACTGGCCAACGCGGGCGACTGGGCGGTGTCCGAGCCGCTGGTGAGCGACCTCAAGACCGGCACTGCCCGCGCGATGTACGACCACAACAACACCCGTGCCACGATGTTCTACATGTGGGCCGGCGCCAAGGGCACGCTCTACTCCTTTGTGCTGCCGGGGCAGGACGACGAGGCCGTGGCCTACCACTCCGCCGGTGGCGTGTCGGGCTCGGGCGGCGCGGCGTATTGCAATCCCAGCGACTGGTTCTGCAACGACCTCACGCTGGGCACCGCGCCCACCGAAGGCGGCCGCGCCAAGTGGGCCAACCACAGCGTGGTCTTCCGTGACGACGCCGAGGCCTACAACCACTACACCAACGGCAACTGGCAAGGCACCGTCGGCCTGGTGCGGCAGGACATGGTGAATTACGCCAAGTGAAGCCGGCCGCCTGGCTGGCTGGCACCGCACTGGCTGGTCTGATCGCTTGGTGGGCTTGGCCCCAAGGGGGTACTGCGGCACCACCGGCCGCAGGGCAGGCTGCGAAGACTCACCTGGCCTTGCCGGCCGCGTCGGCCCCCAGCCTGCGGCCGGTGGGATCGCCCTACACCGAGGCCGCGCTGCGCGAGCGACTGAGCCAGCGCCAGGCGCTGCTGCAACGCCTGGATCGTGCCAAGCTCACGTTGGCCACCTACCGCGAGCAGACGCGCTACCCGCACGAGTCCCGCCCCATCGCCGAGCACCCGGACCAGGTGCACCCCTTCGCGCCCATCCGCGAAAGCCTGCCGCTGCGCTTCCCCGGCACCAAGGCCGCCGTGCCCGGCGTGCGCATCCTGACCACGCAGGACCGCGTGTTCATGAGCGGCGACGAGGTGGTGACCGTCGGCGTCACCGCCCAGGACGAGACCGGCGCCACGCTGCCCCTGCTGGTCACCCGGGCCGTGGCCTTCGACCTGCCCGACCCCCGCCAGGCCGCCGGCCGGCCGCAGCTGGCGCTGGACTTCACCGGCAGCGAGGGTGTCTACACCGCACAGTTCCAACCCTCGCGCACTGCCTTCGCCGACTTCGCCGGCACCGTGCGTTTGCAGGTCACGCTCAGCCAGGGCGGCCGGCAGGGTGTGGTCAATTTCGACGTGGTCTACCAGCCGCAGGTGCCCGCCGAGTGGGGCGCCATCAGTGAGCGCGTGGCCGAAGGTTCGCTGGATTTCATGGTGGGCTTGAGCGTGAAGCAGCCCGGCCGCTATGTCGTCAACGCCCGGGTGGACGACGCCCGGGGCCAGCCCTTCGCGCTGGTCAGCTTCAACGAGGAACTGGGCAGCGGCCCGCAGGCGGCGCGGCTGCGCGTCTTCGGCAAGCTGCTTCGCGACGCGTCGCCCGCCATGCCGTTGCGCCTGCGTGACCTGCAGGGCTTCCTGCTCCTGGCCGACCGCTTCCCGGACCGCGCCGTGCTGGCCCGGCGCGAGGGGGTGGTTCACAGCAGCGGCAGCTACCCGGTCAAAGCGTTTTCAGACGCCGAGTGGGCCAGCGAGGAGCGCGATCGCTACCTGGCCGAACTGGGCCGCGATGTGAGCCAGTTGGAAGGCCAGCTGGCGCGTACCGGCGGCCCCTGAGGCTCAGGTCTGTGCCGCCAGCCAGGCCGCCAAGCCCCGCGCGGCAGCCCGGCCGCTGGCCATGCTGGCCGTGAGCAGGTAGCCGCCGGTGGGCGCCTCCCAGTCCAGCATCTCGCCGGCCACGAACACGCCGGGCATGGCCTGCAGCATCAGGCCGTCGGTCAGCGCCTCGAAGCGCACACCGCCGGCGGTGGAGATGGCCTCGGCCACCGGGCGCGGGGCTTGCAGTGCGAGTGGCAGGGCCTTGAGTGCGGCAGCCAGTGTCGGGGCGTGCAGCATCTGCTCACGGGTCAGCAGCTCGTGCAGCAGCCCCATCTTGAGCGGGCCCAGGTTCAGCCGGCTCTTGAGGTGCGACGACAGCGAGCGGCTGCCGCGCGGGTGCTTCACCTCGGCCAGCACGCGCTCAGGCGTCAGCTGCGGCAGCAGGTCCAGCGTCAGCGTGGCGGCGCCGTCGCGGACGATCTGCTCGCGCAGCGCGCTGCTGGCGGCGTAGACCAGCGAGCCCTCGATGCCGGTGGCGGTGATGACGAACTCGCCCGGCTGGCAAAGCCCTCGGTGGCCAGCGCCACGGGCTTGACGGGCTGGCCGGCGAACTCGGTCGCGAAGCGCTCGCTCCAGCCAGCGCCGCTCGCGTGGGCAGCGGTGGGGCCGACATCGAAGCCGCAGTTGGCCGGCTGCAGCGGCGCCACGTCCACACCGCGCGCGGCCAGCCAGGGCGCCCAGGCGCCGTCGGAGCCCAGCTGCGGCCAGGAGGCGCCGCCCAGGGCCAGCAGCGTGGCGGTGGGTGTGACGAGGCGCTGGCCATCGGGCGTGTCGAAGCGCAGCGCACCAGAGCCGGCGTCAGCGGCCCAACCGGTCCAGCGGTGGCGCATCGCGAACTTCACGCCGGCTGCGCGCAGCCGGTGCTGCCAGGCGCGCAGCAGCGGCGCGGCTTTCAGGTCGGTGGGGAAGACGCGGCCTGAGGTGCCGACGAAGGTGTCCACACCCAGACCGGCCGCCCAGGCGCGCAGCGCGTCCGCGTCGAAGGCCTTCAGCAGTGGCTCGATCTGCGCGGCGCGCGCACCGAAGCGGCCCAGGAAGGGCTCGAAGGGCTCGGAGTGCGTGAGGTTGAGCCCGCCCTTGCCGGCGAGCAGGAATTTGCGGCCGACGCTGGGCTTGGCGTCGAACACGGTGACGGCATGGCCGGTGGCGGCCAGCACTTCAGCAGCCATGAGGCCAGCGGGGCCGCCGCCGACGATGGCAATGGAAATCGGGGGGGTCATGCCCCCGATTGTCGGCGCGCGGCGGTGCTCAGCCCTGCAGCTTGGCCTTCAGCGCCGCGCCGATCTCCGGCCGAGCCGCGTAGGGGTCGGTGGGGTTGCGTTGCAGCATCACGTCTTCCATGCGCGTCTGCACGCCCGCCAGGGCCTGGGGGTGGCTGAAGATCCAGAACTTGTGGTGGTCCATCGCGTCGAACACCATCGCGGCCACGTCGGCGGCGGTGAGCTTGCCGGAGGACACGGCCTTGTCGGTCTGGGCCTGCGAGACGAGCTGGCTCCGCGTGGGCTGGGCGCCGGCCAGGTCGCCAGGGCGGTTGCGGTGGCTTTGGCTGATGCCGGTGGGCACGTAGAACGGGCACAGCACGGCGGCGTGGATCTGCTCGGTGACCATGCGGAGGTCGTGGTGCAGCGTCTCGGTCAGCGCGACGACGGCGGCCTTGCTGACGTTGTAGACGCCGGACACCGGCGGCACCAGCAGGCCGGCCATGGAGGCGGTGTTGACGATGTGGCCTTCGTAGGCCGGGTCGGCCTGGGCGGCCGCCAGCATCAGGGGGGTGAACAGGCGCACGCCGTGCACCACGCCCATCACGTTGACGCCCATCACCCAGTCCCAGTCGGTGGCGGCGTTCTCCCAGATCAGGCCGCCCGAGCCCACGCCCGCGTTGTTGAACACGAAGTGCGGTGCGCCGAAGCGTTCCTGCACGGCGGCGGCCAGCGCCTGCATCTGGTCGGCCTTGGCCACGTCGACGACGCGGTGCAGCACCTCCACGCCGGTGAACTCGGCGGCGGCTTTCTCCAGCGCGTCGGCCTGCACGTCCACGAGCACGAGGTTCATGCCGCGCTGGGCGGCGATGCGGGCGGTTTCCAGGCCGAAGCCGGAGGCGGCGCCGGTGATGACGGCGGTCTTGCGGGTCATGGGAGTCTCCTCTTGCGCCGGGGCTCAGGCCGGCGCGCGGTTGTTCATTTCGAGGTGGGGGATGCCGTCCTCGATGTAGGGCTCGGACACGGTGTGAAAGCCGTGCTGGCCGTAATAGGCCTCCAGCCGGGCCTGCGCGTGCAGCGTGATGGGCAGGCCGGGCCACAGGCGCTCACAGTGGGAGACGGCCTCGCGCATCAGCGCATGGCCTTGCCCCTGGCCGCGCGCCCAGGGCGCGGTGATGACGCGGCCGATGACCACGTCGTCCGCCTTCACGCCCGGCGGCAGCAGCCGCGCGCAGGCAGCCAGGCGCCCGTCGGCCGCCCAGCCCAGCAGGTGCTGGCCGGGCAGGTCCAGCCCGTCCATGTCCTGGAACACGCACTGCTGCTCGACGACGAAGACCTCGCTGCGCAATTGGAGCAGCGCGTAGACCTCGCGGGCGGTCAGCGCGTCGAAGGGCTGGCAGGTCCAGCGCAGGGTGGCGCCGTTCACGCCAGCTTGACGAGCTGCTTGCCGAAGTTCTTGCCCTTGAGCAGGCCCATGAAGGCCTCGGGCGCGGCGGCCAGACCCTCGGCCACCGTCTCGCGGTACTTCAGCTTGCCGGTGGCCACGAGGCCACCCAGTTCCTTCAGCGCCTCGGGCCACACCTCCATGTGCTCGGAGACGATGAAGCCCTCGACCTTCATGCGGTTCACCAAGATGAGCTGCGGCGCGGCCATCGGGATGGGCTGGCCGTCATAGCCGGAAATCATGCCGCACATGGCGATGCGGCTGAAAGCGTTGGCGCGCAGCAGCACAGCGTCCAGGATGTAGCCGCCCACGTTCTCGAAGTAGCCGTCGATGCCGTTCGGGCATTCGGCTTTCAGCGCGGCGGACAGCGCGCGGGTGTCGCCGTGCTGCTTGTAGTCGATGCAGGCGTCGAAGCCCAGTTCCTCGACCACGTAGCGGCACTTGTCGGCACCGCCGGCAATGCCCACCGCGCGGGCGCCACGCGCTTTGGCGAGCTGGCCCACGGCCGAGCCGACCGCGCCGCTGGCAGCACTGACCACGACCGTCTCGCCGGCCTTGGGGTTGATGATCTTCACCAGGCCATACCAGGCTGTGACGCCGGGCATGCCCACAGCGCCCAGGTAGGCCGACAGCGGGATGTGGGTGGTGTCCACCTTCTGCAGCACGCCGCGCTGCGTGGCGTCCACGGTCTGGTACTCCTGCCAGCCGCCCATGCCGACGACCTTGTCGCCCACGGCGAAATGGCTGTTGTTCGACTCGACGACCTCGCCGACCGTGCCGCCGATCATCACTTCGTCGATGGGCTGCGAGGCCGCGTAGCTCTTGCTCTCGTTCATGCGGCCGCGCATGTACGGGTCCAGGCTCAGGAAGTGGTTGCGCACGCGCACCTGGCCGTCGGCCAGCGGGGCGAGCACCCTCTCAACGAGGCGGAAGTTGGCAGGTGTCACCTCTCCGTGAGGGCGGGAGGCAAGGACGATCTGGCGGTTGGTGAGGCTCATGCTGCAACGGGATCAAACAAACAGCTGCCATTGAATCACCCCTGCCCCGGGCCGTCGCGTCCCAGGGGCGACATGCCTGTTCCACGCATGGTGGTTGAGCTGCCCAGGAGGCGCTGCTGGTGTTTTGAAATCTTTTTGGCGCTGGCGGGCCGAAGTGGCCCCACCCGGTCAGACCAGCTCCTGGGCCACAGCCAAGGCATTTGGGCGGGCGGCCACATCCGCTTGCAGGCAGGCCTCAGCCAGCGGGGTGAGTGCCCCGGCATCGTCTGCGCACAGCGCCTGCAACTCTTCCAACAGACAGCCCAGCGCCCGGACCTCCAGGGCCTGGAGCTGCCTGGCCTGTTCGGGTGGCACGCTGGCCAGGAAGGAGGCGGCGCCGAAGTCCCCCAGGCGCACGTGGCCTTGGCCGTCGTGCAGCAGGTTGTGGGCGTACAGGTCGCCATGCGTCAGCCCATGCGCGTGAAGGTGTGCCAGTGCACCGGCCACATCCGCTGCGATGGTGCGTGCCATGCCCACCGTCAACTGCAGCCCGGGGGCGTAGACGTCGCGGGTGCAGGACACGTAACTTGGCGGGCCGGCCAGCGGGCGGAACTCCGGCCCCATCAGCGGCATCAACAGGCCGTCCGCACCCGCCGGGTGTTCGGCCAGACGGCCCAGCGCGGGGATCAGCACCGGGTGGCTGCCGGCTTGGAGGCACGCCGCCAATTCGGTGCTGGGCAGGCCGTCGCTGGTGACCTCGCCCTTGAACACCTTCAGCGCGGCCAAGGCCCCGCTGGGTTGCGCGGCCCGGTAGATGTAGCCGGACGCGCCTTCGCCCAGCAGGGCCTGCACGTCGAGCGTTCCCCAGGGCACCTGGGGCAACGCGGCCTGGGCCAGTGCTGCCGCCTCGTGCCGCGCGCTGAACGGGTTGCCGCCGTGGGCCAGCCAGGTCAGCCGCGGCAAGCGCAGCAGCCAATCCGGCAGACCCTTGAGCTGGTTGGCCGAAATGCGCAGCAGTTCCAGCCGCTCGCAGGCGGCCATGCTGTCGGGCAGCGCCTGCAGCCGGTTGCCGGCCAGCGCCAGCTTCTGGAGCGCAGGGCGCTGGCCCAGCGCGCGGGGCAGGGTGTCGATGCAGTTGTCGGTCAGGATGAGCCAGCGCAGCCGCGCGGGCAGCGCAGCGGCCGGCACTTCGGCGATGCGGTTGGCCTTGAATCCCACCATCTCCAGCGACGGGCACGCGCCCAGCGCCTCGGGCAGCCGGGTGAATCGGTTGGCCGAACAGAACAGGATGCGCAGCCGGTGCAGGCGGCCGAGGTCCGGCGGAAGGGCATCGAGCGCATTGCCCGAGAGGTCCAGCACCTCCAGCGTGTCGGCCAGGTCGTACACCTCGGCCGGCAGCTCGCGCAGGCCGGCCTTGAGGGTCAGTTGCCGCGCACCCTGGAGTTCGCCGCTGCGGAGTTGCTGCAGTGAGTTCACGGCGACGGAAACGCTCAAGCCTTCTTCACGAACTCCGACTTCAGCCCCATCGCGCCGATGCCGTCGATCTTGCAGTCGATGTCGTGATCGCCGTCCGTCAGGCGGATGTTCTTGACCTTGGTGCCCACCTTCACCACCAGCGACGAGCCCTTGATCTTCAGGTCCTTGATGACGGTGACCGTGTCGCCATCCTGCAGCACGTTGCCCACGGCGTCCTTGATCACACGCGCCTCTTCGGCGACCGGTGCGGTACCTGCCGCCGACCATTCATGGCCGCACTCGGGGCAAATCAACTGGGCGCCATCTTCGTAGGTGTACGCAGACTGGCATTGGGGGCAGGCGGGCAGGGTGCTCATCGGTTCGTTCTCGATTGAACAAGAAAAAAGCCCCGCTGCATGGGCAGCGAGGCTTTGATTTGGCTCCCCGACCTGGGCTCGAACCAGGGACCTACGGATTAACAGTCCTAAGTCACAGGAGGCAGGGTGGAAGCCAAATCTGTTGTAAATCAACAAGATAGGGGAGATTGTAGCAGGCTGGAAGGGCCTGGAAATGCGGACCAGATCTGGACCAGAGGGACGGTCTTTCACGCTGAAGGGACCGTGAATCGACCGCGCAGCATCACGAGTGATCCGGAACGCAATCGCCGTTCTGATTACTCTTTTTGACCAGGACCGCCCGAACGAATCAGCCGCCAATTGCCCTGCAGAGGTCGAATGCCACGCCATCGGTCGGCAGCTGCGGGGTGAAGAGGTCGCCGGCCCTGACGCCATCGATGCCACCAGGGCCGGTCGTGACGGCCCTCGATTCGAGGGTGTCGGCTTCCTTTACAACCCGCCTTCGCGCGCCTGCTGCCAGGTGCGGAGTTATCCCTAGTTTGAAGTTCAAGTCCTTGATGCGCCTTGGATTGTTCATCTCTGGCCCGCCTCTTGCTGTGGCCAGTCATCTTTCTTTGGAGCATTGAAATGATCGAACAGTTCAAGTCTGTGACCCTGCGCGCCATGACCGTGATGGCGGCGAGTTTGCTGGTGGCGGGTTCAGCATCGGCTGGCGTCGTGGGCTACCGGGCCGGCGTGGGCACGTTCGGCGGCCTGGGTGGCAATTCGGCTTTCGATGCGTTGTTCGCCGCGGCGGGCGATACGGTCACGAACGTCAACCTCAGCAACGCAGCGTCGGTCAATGCCGCCAACGGCTTGTGGCTGGCGGGTGGCACCAATGTGCTGACGGCGACCGAGCAGGCCAACCTGCTGAACTACCTGAACGCCGGCGGCCATGTCGTCTACATCACCGATCGCAGCGACGCAGGCCCGTGGGCGACCGCGACCAATTCCGTGCTGGGCATCTTCGGCGGTGATGACATCATCACGGGTGGCGACAACAACATCCACAGCACGATTGGCAGCCACGCCCTGGTGGCCGGCGTGGCCAACCTGCAGTTCAACACGTGGTCGGCGGTGAACTCGAGTCTGGCCAGCCCGACACTGCTGACGGCGAACGGCATGGCTGCCGTCTACCAGGTTGGCGCTGGTGAACTGCTCTTCATCGGGGACACCAACTGGCAGGCGGGTGCTTTCGGCGCTGCCAATACCGGCGGTGCTGCGAACGTCGCGTTCGCGAACAACATCGTCACCTGGCTCACGGCCGAAACCGGCGGCACGGTGCCGGAGCCGTCCAGCCTGCTTCTGGTGGCTGCTGCCGGCATGGCCTTGATGGCGCGTCGTCGCAAGGCGGCCTGAGCCAGGCCTGTGAGTGCAGCCCTGGTTCGACCCAGGGCCGCTGTTTGGTTTCGAGCGGCGATCTGGTGGAAGCACCGGATCGCCGTTTCCTTTGGTGCAGCCACGCCGTCGATCTTGTGGCCGGTGACTTGGGTGCGCTCTGTCAGGCGGATGCGCCATGCGCGGGCTGATGCGCTCAAGAAAAGAGCCCCACACGCTTTCGCATGTGAGGCATCTTGAGTGGCTCCTCGACCTGGGCTCGAACCAGGGACCTACGGATTAACAGTCCTACGTCGCGGGAACCGGACGTGAAGCCAAACGTGTTGAAAATCAGTAACTTAGGCTGGATTGTAGCAGGCTGGCGGACGAGAAATGTGGACCAGATCAGGACCAGAGGGGCCACCTTCAACGTCTACGGGACCGGGAATCGACCGCACAGCATCATGATGAGCCCCCGTGGCTAGGTGATCGCAGTGCTTGCATCGTCTTCGCTATCATCTTGTAACGTTCAGGCTATGCCTCCAGGGGCATTGATCGTGGTTTGGTATGGCCAGGGTGCGTCGCACCGAAGGCTTGAGTCAGGAGACCCTGAACGCATCCGGACTCGCCTTCATTTTCGTAAACCGACAATGAAGGAAACACCATGGAAATCTCTGAAGAATTGCGCATTGCGCGGGCTGGGAAGGCGCTCGACCAACGGGCGCGCCGAGCGGCGAGGCGTGTTGGTCTGGTGGCGATCAAGTCAAACCGCTACGGGGTGGCTCTGCCGCCGTTCGTTAGTGGCTTCGCACTAGTCAACGAAGCCGAAGCACGAATCGAGATCGGCCAGCACTTCGATTTGCGCGGTCGCGATCACGTGGGCAGCGCCGCTTCGACTGCATTCGATCGAAATATGATCTCCGGCCGCGACGCTCAGGCGGCAATCGCCCTGTACGGGCTGGGGCG
>JBBIVU010000119.1:0-10130 GCA_037439585.1 Roseateles sp.
GGCCCGACTCGCTCTGCACCGCGCTCGGCGTGCCCATCTGCACCTTCACCAGCCCCCGCATGGCCGCGCTCGACATCGCCGGCTCGCGCACGGCGCGGAAGTTCTGCGGAGGGGCCGTGCGAGGGGCCTGGGCAGACCCGCTGACGCTGCAGCCGGTTGCGCCCAACATCTGGTTCGTGCAGGGCGAGGCCGCCCTCGGCACGCCGGAGAACCGCAATTTCATCTCCAATGCCGGCGTCATCGTCACGCCGGCGGGGGTGGTCGTGGTCGACGCGCTGGGGTCGCCCGCGGTGGCTGCCGATTTGCTGCAGGCCATTCGCCGCATCACCCCTCTACCGGTCCGTTACGTCATCCTGACCCACTACCACGCCGACCACATCTACGGCCTTCAGGTGTTCAAGGACCAAGGCGCCACGGTGCTCGCCCACGAGGCCGGGCGGGAGTACCTCCAGTCCGACACCGCCCAACTGCGCTTGCAGGCCACCCGCGAAAGCCTGGCGCCGTGGGTGGATGCCAAGACTCGGCTTGTAGCCGCCGACCGCTGGCTGCAAGGCGACGAGTTGCTGGAACTGGGCGGTGTCCGCTTGCAGTTGCGCCATGTCGGCCCGGCACACACACCGGAGGATCTGACGGTTTTCGTCGAAGGTGCGCGTGTGCTGTTCGCGGGCGACCTCGCCTTCCGCGGTCGCATCCCCTACGTGGGCCAGGCCGACAGCCGGGGCTGGATCACTGCGCTCTCACGCTTGATCGACAGCGCTCCTGCGGCCATCGTGCCGGGGCACGGCCCCCTGTCCACCGAAGCCTTGGCCGACCTGCGGCTGACGCGCGACTACCTGCAGTACCTCCGAGACACGATGGGCCGCGCCGCCGCCGACATGCAGCCCTTCGACGAAGCCTACGCCGCCACCGATTGGCGCGCCTTCGAGCACTTGCCGCTCTTCAAGGCGGCCAACCGGATGAACGCCTACAACACCTACCTCCTGATGGAACGGGCAGCGCCCTGAGCTGGCCGCACGACCGATGGGTTTGCGCTGCGTCAAGCCTTGCTTCCACAGCGCTTGACCACCCCATGGGGGCTAGGTTCAGACTGAAGGCACTGTTCAACCTGGAGTTCATCATGCACACGTTCCAAGTCGCCGACATGACCTGTGGCCATTGCGTCAGCGCCATCACGAAGGCGGTTCAGGCGGTCGATGCCGACGCTCGCGTCGAAGTCGATCTCGCGCAACATGCCGTTCGAATCGACGGCGCGCATGTCGACGCCGACGCACTGGCCGCTGCAATTGCCAATGCGGGCTACACGCCGGTCAAGATGCAACCGAGTACCGCTGCCGCCGCCGCACCACGGCGGTCGGCGTGCTGCGGGTCCTGCTGCTGACGGCAGCAAATTCGACCCATGCGACGACCAGCATCGCGACTGCTGAGCGCCCCCATCGGCCGGTTGCTACTTGCAGGCTTGCTGGCGTTCTCCAACCTCGCAGAGGCGGATCCGCAAGCGGAATCGCTGTTCGCCCAATGCCCGTCCGGCCTGCCGGCAAGCGACCTCCAGGGACGCCCGCTGGATTGGGCCGCCTGGCGCCCCGCGCCCATCCTGGCCGTGATCTGGTCGCCAGACTGCGCCTTCTGCCAGCGCCACAACGCCAAGCTCGAGGCCTTGCTGCGAGAGCTGCCAGACGCCGCCGTCATCGGCATCGCGGTGGACAGCAGCGTTGAGGCGGTGACGCGCGCCGTCAAGCGCCGCGGCTATTCGTTCCCGGTCATTGTCGACGGGTCCGGGCCTTGCGCCATGAGGCCGCAGCTCACTCCACGCCGCGTCATTCCCATGACCTGCTGGCTGGGCGAAGCACCCACCCAGCCACGCTGCATCCCCGGTGAGATGAGCGATGACGATCTGCGTGACCTGCTCAAGGCTCAAGCGCGGTCCAAGCGCCACTCCTGATAGCGCAGGCCGCCCCAGGCGCCGGCCACCATCGCGGCCAGGGCCAGGAAGCTGCCCAGGGACAGCGTCGACACCCCGGTGATCCCCTGCCCGACCGTGCATCCCATCGCCACGATGCCCCCGACACCCATGCAGACGGCGCCCACCAGGTGCAGGCCCAGGTCGCCAACGCCGGCAAACCCCTCCCATCGGAAGCTGCGGTCCTTCCAGGCCATCAGCCCGGCACCGACGACGATGCCGGCGACCGTCGCGATGCCCATCGTCAAGGTCTTGCTCTGGTCACTGAACATCAGCAGCCAGTCCACCGCGTAGGCCACCGGCGCGATCGTGCTGAGGGACTCCATGCGCCGGGAGTTGGTGGCCAGGTAGACCGGCTCCAGGGTTCGCGGGTCTTCGGGCAGGAAACCCAGGTGGCCGGACACCCACCACAGCGCGGTGATGACCGCTGCCACACCCGCGCCGATGGCGAGCACCGGCCAGGCGCGCTCATCCCGCCCGCGAGACGCGACCACCAGCAGCGCCAGGCCCATAACGGCGGCGATGCCCCACGCCCAGGTGACGGCATTGCCACCCAACAGGTGGGACGCCAGCGTCGGCAGCGCCTGCCCCGACGGCAGCTCGATGAAGACCGTCTCCAGCGTGCCCACGCGGGCCACGGCCGTGATGCCCCGCAGCGTCGCCCCCGCGGCGATCGCCGCCACCAACAGCACCACCAGGGATTTCAGGTTGCCGCCGCCCAGCCGAACCAGGTTGCGGCTGATGCAGCCGGAGCCGAGCACCATGCCAAAACCGAACAGGGCGCCGCCGAACAGCGCAGACAGCCACAACAGCCGGGTCCCCGTGTAGATGCTCGCGGCCGGATCGATGGCGCCGCTGGCGGCGATGGCCTGGAAGCCCAGCATGGCCGCACCGCTGGCCGCCATCCACAGGCGCGCCCGCCGCCAGTCCCCCATGGCGTAGACGTCGGAGATCGCACCCATCGTGCAGAAGCGCGTGCGCTGGCACAGCGCCCCGAAGATCACGGCCAGGCCGAAAGCCGCCGCCAGCACCTGGCGCGTGAGGGCGGGCAAGCTCGATTCGTCCATGTGGGTCAGGGTTCTGCAAGTTGAGAGAGTGCTTCATTCTCGGTTCAAGGGAGGTGCACATCGGCGCTTGCTGATACAGTGATTTTCCCGAGCTGTCCGCCCTGCCCCGCCACGATGTCCGACGCCCCCGAAGAAGACCGTGTCTTCGAGTCCGCTGCCGAACTGTTCGGCGTGCTGGCCACGCCGATCCGCCTGAAGATCATCAGCGCGGTGTGCAACGGCGAGCGCAACGTCTCGGAGCTGCTGGCGCAAATCCAGACCACCCAGCCCAACATGTCCCAGCACCTGTCCACGCTCTACCGCGCCGGCATCCTGGGCAAGCGGCGCGAAGGGACGCAGATCTACTACCGGCTGCAGAGCGAGAAGGTGGCGATGCTGTGCCGTGCCGTGTGCACGCAGCTCGCGGTGGAACTGGACGGGGATGAGCCCGTGCCCACCGAGGAGCGGCTGCTGGTCGGCGGCCTGCGCTGAGAGCGCCGATGCCCTTGCTGGACCGGCGTCAGTGCAATGCCCGGCTGGCGGCGTACCTTGCGGCTGTGACGCTGCCAGCTGCACGCGCGGCTGAACCTTTGAAAAACTTGCCGGCCTTGGGTTCCGCGCTGCGCTTGCCGGATGTGCCCTTGCTGGACGGCGGCGAGTTCAAGGCCGCTGCCGCCCAAGGTCAAGTGGTTGTCGTTTACTGGTGGGCCAGTTGGTGCCCGTTCTGTGCTCAGGTCACGCCGCACATTCAGAAGCTCTGGCATGCGCAACGAGACCGAGGCTTGCAGGTCCTGGGGCTCTCTATCGACCAGGACCTGGCCGCGGCGAAGTCCTACCGCGCCCGCCGGAACTACGACTTCCCGAGCGGCTGGGTGACGCCAGCCGTGGAAGCCTTCCTGCCAAAGCCACAGGGACTGCCCGTCACCGTCGTGCGCGGACGCGACAGCCGGGTAGCCGCTGCAGAGACCGGCCAGATATTCCCAGAGGACGTGGAAGCCCTGGCGCGCTTTCTCTGAGGTCTGAGGATCTCTAAGGTGCAGCCACTTGTCTGCGCTGCCCTTCGGTTCTGGCTTCCTTTCACAACGGCGCCGGTGTTGCCCATTTGCGAGCGGCGGTACTGCAGCGTTCTCTGACATTGACCGGCGCCTGGCCAATTCACGCAGTTCTGCACGAAGCGGTCATTGGGATGATCGACGAGCGCCGAGGGGAACGGCGGCTGTGCGAGGTACTGCCCCTGCTGTGTGAGCGTCTGATGCAGCGCCGTTGGCGCTGAGTCTGAGATTAAGCGGCTGGTTGCCGCAGGTGCTTTCATTCCCCGCAAGGCACGGCCTCGCAAGGCCAAGTGCTGAAACTCTGGGCAATCTCCCGAATTGCGGCGGCCCCGCGCTGGGACGAGTGTGGGTCTGGTGCCTTGATGTCTTGCGTACAGTAGGGTCAGGTACGCCCGCAAGCCCATGGCCGACAGACCCCTGTTCTTCTTCTGCGACGCCAACACGGCGGTATACGACACCCACCTGCTGATGAAGCAGGGGGGACCACAAGCCAACGTGGGCTGCGAAACTTTCATCTAACGCGTTGGGCAATCAGCGCGGCGACTTCGGGCGGGAGGCCCAGAGGATCGGTGGGGGGAAGACCACGCATGCCGAGCATGCGTGGCATCGTGCCAGAGCTGTCGGCGCGCAGCGCCGGCGTGGCCAGGGGCCTCGGCCTGCACGCTCCACTGCCGGCGGAACAGCTTGCGGCTAACTGAGGGCGATGCGGTGACGGGCGGCAATGTGGCACAAACGCGTCGCTCGGTCGATGAACCGGGAACGACCGTCATCAGCCTAGTCCGGTCATCACTTGCACTGGCGGCCAGTCAGGCCAAAATCCGCTCCGAGGCTTCCAGCGCTCCTATCGACGCAACGCCCCATCCACCCAAGCGCCCAGTTGTGCGGCCGACATCGCGCCACTCTGGCGAGCGACCTCCCGACCACCAACGAAAAGCAACGTAGTCGGAATGCTGCGGATGTTCAGGGCCGCGCTGCTGTGAGGCGCAGCGTCGCTGTCCACCTTCACGAAACGCAAGTCAGGTCGTGCCTGGGCCAGTTGTGCGAAGTGCGGCGCGTAGGAGCGGCACGGGCCACACCAGGCCGCCCAGAAGTCCACCAGCACCGGTGACTCCGTGCCCTTGAGGTAGGCGCTGAGGTCGGCGTCGCCGAGCGCCACAGGCTGGCGAGGCGCGACCGGTTGGCCGCAGCGCCCGCAGGCGGGGTCATCGCCCAGACGTTCATCGGGGACGCGGTTGCGGGTGCCGCAGTGGGGGCAGACGAGCAGCATGGAGAGCTCCAAGAGGACTTGGCATGGCATATCGGGCGCCTCACCACGGCTTCAAGGGGCCACCGGCCATCTGCCACCTCACGCTGCCATTTCGCGTGCGGCAGTTCAGACTGCCAGTTCGCACGCAGTTGGCAGTGCGGCGCTGCCAAACGGATTCGTCAGCTGGGACAGCGACTTAGCGCGAGATCGCACGACGCGGGTCTGCTGGCACGGTTCTTGGAGTGCAGTGGGCATGCGCCCTGATGAACACCGCCTCGTCCGCCACCTGGCCTGGGTGGTCGTCATCAAGCTGCTGGCCCTCGGCGGGCTCTGGTGGATGTTCGTGCGCGACCAGCATGTCCGCACCGACGCCGCCACGGCTGCCCAGCACCTCGCAGCCCCTGCCCCCGACCAAGGAGAACCCCGGTGATTTCGGAACATGTCGTCGACCTGTCGCGGCTGCAGTTCGCAGCCACGGCGATGTACCACTTCCTCTTCGTGCCGCTCACGCTCGGCATGGTGTGGCTGCTGGTCATCATGGAGACCGTCTACGTGATGACGGGCAAGACGGTCTGGAAGGACATGACCCGCTTCTGGGGCAAGCTCTTCGGCATCAACTTCGCGCTCGGCGTCACGACCGGCATCACGCTGGAGTTCCAGTTCGGCACGAACTGGGCCTATTACTCGCACTACGTGGGCGACATCTTCGGAGCACCGCTGGCCATCGAGGGCCTGATGGCCTTCTTCCTGGAATCGACCTTCATCGGCCTGTTCTTCTTCGGCTGGGACCGGCTCTCGCGCCCCCAGCATCTGCTCGTGACCACCTTGATGGCCATCGGCACCAACTTGTCGGCGCTGTGGATCCTGATCGCCAACGGCTGGATGCAGAACCCGGTGGGCGCCGAGTTCAGCTACCAGACCATGCGCATGGAGATGACCGACTTCTGGGCCGTCGTCTTCAACCCCGATGCCCAAGCCAAGTTCGTGCACACCGTCTCGGCCGGCTATGTGACGGGTGCCATGTTTGTGCTGTCCATCAGCAGCTGGTACCTGCTCAAGGGCCGTGACGTGGAGTTCGCCAAGCGGAGCTTCCGCGTGGCGTCCGCCTTCGGCCTGGCCAGCGTGCTCAGCGTGATCGTGCTGGGTGACGAATCCGGCTACACGGTCGGCGAAGCCCAGCAGACCAAGATGGCTGCCATCGAAGCGATGTGGGAGACCGAGCCCGCTCCGGCCAGCTTCAACATGATCGCGGGCATCAACGAAGCCGAGCAGAAGAACGACTGGGCCGTCGAGATCCCCTACGTCATGGGCATCATCGGCACGCGCAGCCTGAGCAAGGAGATCCCGGGCATCCGCGACATCAAGGCCAAGAACCGGGAGCGCATCGAGCGCGGCATCCAGGCCGTCATCGCCCTGGAAGGCCTGCGCAAGCACCGGGACGACAAAGTGGCGCTGGAAGCCTTCGAGCGCCACAAGGTCGACCTGGGCTTCGGCCTGCTGCTGAAGAAGTACGTCACCGACGTGCGCCAGGCCACGCCGGACATCGTCGAGCGTGCTGTCAACGACACCGTGCCGCGCGTCGCGCCGATGTTCTGGAGCTTCCGCCTCATGGTGGGCCTGGGCATGCTGATGCTGGCCCTCTTCGCCCTGTCCTTCTGGACGACGCTGCGCGGCGCCTGCGCCCACAAGCCGTGGTTGTTGAAGTGGGCGCTGTGGATGCTGCCCACACCCTGGATCGCCTGCGAACTGGGTTGGGTGGTGGCGGAGTACGGCCGCCAGCCGTGGACGATCTACGGCGTGCTGCCCACGCACTTGAGCGTTTCCACGCTCAGCGCCGAAAGCCTGTACGGGTCACTCGCCGGTTTCGTGGGCTTCTACACGGTGCTGCTGATCGTGGAGGTCTACCTGATGGTGAAGTTCGCCCGACAGGGCCCCGGCAGCCTGGGCACGGGCCGCTACCAGTTCGAACCGGCTCACGCCTGAGGAGAAAACAATGCTGGACTACGCCACCCTCAAGGTCATCTGGTGGGTTCTTGTCGGGGTGCTGCTCGTCGGCTTCGCCATCATGGACGGTCATGACATGGGCGTCGGTACCCTTCTGCCCTTCGCGGGCCGCAATGACGAGGAACGCCGCGTTGTCATCAACACCGTCGGCCCCCACTGGGACGGCAACCAGGTCTGGTTCATCACGGCCGGCGGCGCCATCTTCGCGGCCTGGCCCCTGGTCTACGCCACGGCGTTCAGTGGCTTCTACTGGGCGCTGCTGGCCGTGCTGTGGGCGCTATTCTTCCGGCCCGTCGGCTTCGACTACCGCAGCAAGATCCACGACGCCCGCTGGCGCAGCACCTGGGACTGGGGCCTGTTCATCGGTGGCGCCGTGCCTCCGCTGATCTTCGGCGTGGCCTTCGGCAACCTGCTGCAGGGCGTGCCCTTCCAGTTCGACGACTACCTCGTCAGCACCTACACCGGCAGCTTCTGGCAACTGCTCAACCCGTTCGCGCTGCTGGCGGGCGTGGTCAGCAGCGCCATGATCACGATGCATGGCGGCACCTACCTGGCGCACCGCACGGAAGGCGTCATCCAGTCTCGTGCCATCGCGGCTGCGCGCGGTGCCGCGCTGGTCACGGTGCTGGCCTTTGTGGCCGCTGGCCTGTGGCTGCGATATGGCGGCATCCAAGGTTTCGCCATGGCCCAGGCGCCGGACCCGAACGGCCTGCCTGACCCGCTGGCCAAAGTGGTCGTGCGCAGCGCTGAGGGGTGGTGGACCAACTACCAGCAGCTGCCGGCACTGTGGGCACTGCCGCTGCTTGGCGTCCTGGGCTCGGCAGCCGCTGCCGCACTGGTCAGCGCTCGTCGCACGCTGTCAGCCTTTGTCGCATCGGCCTTGGCGATGCTGGGCATCATCGGCACGGCAGGCGCCGCGATGTTCCCGTTCATCATGCCCTCGTCCAGCATGCCCAGCGCCAGCCTGACCCTCTGGGACAGCGTCTCCAGCCCGATGACGCTCGCGCTCATGCTGGGTGCCACCGTCATCTTCATGCCGCTGATCGTGCTCTACACGAGCTGGGCTTACCGCGTGATGCGCGGCAAGGTCACCGTCGAGCACATCCGCGCCAACGAACACACCGCGTACTGAAAGGATTTGCCATGTGGTACTTCGCCTGGATCCTCGGCGTCGGCTTCGCCGTGCTGCTGGCCGTGATGAATGCGATGTGGGGCGAGATGGCCGACGACCGCCGCGCCTCACATCAACAGGATGACGCGACATGAACGCGCCGTCGCCGCAGGGCCTGCATTGGCCCAGCCTCGCGACAGGGCTTCTGCTGATGCTGGCAGGCACGGCCTACCCGCTCGTGTTTGCCCGCGCCGACGGACGTGCCGACCATGGGCTGGCCCTGCTGCTGTTCTGGGCCATGAGCGCCGGCTTCGTGCGCGGAGTGGGCTTCATCCCGCGGCACTGGGTCTGGCAGCTGCTGTTTTCCGGGTGGGCCTGCATGGCAGCGCTCGCGCTGGCGGCAATGGTTCGCGTCCTATGACTTGAAGAATCAGACTGCATGGACGGAAAGCAGGAAAGCACGCAGATCTGCAGTCACACCGCGCGAAAAGTGCGGGCCTGGCATCAAACGCGTCGCGCAACCCCCCTCAGGGCGAGCTCAAGACGGCTAGAAGCATGCAACTTTTCCATGATCCTGCTGATGTAGTTCTTGACGGTTCCCTCCGCGAGGAATACGGCGGCGGCGATCTGCTTGTTGCTCAAGCCTTGAGCAAGCAGATCCAGGATGCGAGATTCTTTTTCGTTCAAAGACGCTTGGTCTGCACTTGGATGGACTGCGAAGTGTGATTTCGATCCGGCGCTATCGGCGGTAAGTTGCGAGGGAGTCTGCTCACTGACATCACTCTCGGGGCGGGAGCCCGCTGCAGCAAGAAGCCGGAACTGCGCCATGACCTTGCGAGCGATGGGTGGCGACAGGCGCGACTCGCCGCGATGGACACAGCGGATGGTGTCCAACACCTCACCTTCTGAGGCGTCTTTCAATAGGTAGGCTTGAGCACCGGCCCGGATGGCCTCGAACACGAGTTCGTCGTCGTCGTAGGTACTCAAAACTACGACACGGGTGTTTGGCAAGCTGGATGTGATTTCACGCGTGGCGACGACACCGCTGGCACGCGGCATCTGCAAGTCCATCACAACCACGTCCGGTCGCGTCGAACGCGCTTGGTCAATGGCATCTTGTCCATCTGCAGCCTGACCAACCACTTCCATGTCAGGCTCAGCCGCAAGCATCATGGCGAGCCCACGTCGAATCAGCGGTTGGTCGTCGACGATGAGCAATCGCATGGCTGGGGGTCGAGCATCAAATTTGTCGCATCAGCATGCCGGGAGGAAGCGTAGCTCCGCGGTTCGACACATGGAGTCTTTCCAGCAGTTCACCGAACAGTGGAGACGGCAGCTTGGCACCGAAGAAGAGAAGCATCGCCTCAACGGCAACGGCAGCGCGATCGGGCGGGATATGCCCAGCGACCGAGACCGCCTGGACCAACTCGTCCATGGGATAGGCCGCTTTCATGAACGCTGGCAAGCGGCTGTGCAGGTGATGACCATATCGGGCAGCTTAGCTGAATGGTGCGACTCGCCTGAGTGACCAGCGGCACTTCGGAGTCATGATCTGTCCCTTCCGTTCTGTGACAGTGGCCTGCCGTGGCAGGCTTCGCCCATGAATTTCTGGCAACAACTGAGCCCTCGGCGACATGTGGCAGCTGCCATCGCCTGGGCCGTCTTCGCTGTGGTCACGGTGGCCGCGCTAATTGCCGCCAACCTCGCCGCCGCC
>JBBIVU010000120.1:0-10099 GCA_037439585.1 Roseateles sp.
CGGGTCGAAGTGACCATCTCGACGACCGCGAACCTCAACGACACGGGCCAGGGCGCGCAGCACGTGGGCGGTGCAGTCGGGTGCGCTGCGGTCGAAGGGCAGTGCGCCTGTGAGGCCGGCCACGGTGAGGCGGTGGCGCACGTACTGCACCGTCTCGGCCTCCGACAGCGCGCCGAGGTGAAAACGCGCAATCACGCGCTGCGCCAGCTGCTCCAGCTCCGGGCGGGCCAGCATGCCCCGAAGCTCCGGCTGGCCGATCAGCACCACCTGCAGCAGCTTGCGCTCGGCCGTTTCGAGGTTGGTGAGCAGGCGCAACTGCTCCAGCACATCGGCCGAGAGGTTCTGCGCCTCGTCGATGATGAGCACGTTGTTGCGCCCGGCCGCGTGCTGCGCCAGCAGGAAGGCGTTGAGCGGGTCGACGAAGTCCTTCACCGTCTGCGCCCCGGCGGGCACGGGGGCGTGGAACTCGTCGCAGATGGCCTGCAGCAGCTCCGGCACGGTGAGCTTGGGGTTGAAGATGTAGGCGACGTTGCAGTGCGCCGGGATCTGCTCCAGGAAGCAGCGGCAGACGGTGGTCTTGCCCGCACCGATCTCGCCGGTGAGCAGCACGAAGCCGCCGCCCCCGTCCAGCCCGTACAGCAGGTGCGCCAGCGCCTCGCGGTGGCGCTCGCTCATGAAGAGGTAGTGCGGGTCCGGGGCGATGGAAAACGGCGCCTGTTTCAGGCCGTAGAAGGGCGCGTACATGGGGCGGCAGGATATCGACTCCACCGGCCGGCATGAAAAAACGGGCCCGGATCCGCTAGAAGAGGCTGCCCGTGGTGGGTGCCGGCAGGTCCGGCAGCTCCGGTAACAGGGCCGGCAGGGCCCGGGGCGCGCGGGCGCGGCGCGGGGTGGGCAGCTCGCAGGCGCTGACATGCCACTCGTAGGCAAACATGTCGGGCACGGCGGCCCAGCTGCGGGGCTCTCGCCGCGGCCTGGCCGCAGGCGTTTGCGGTACCGCCTGCAACTGGGCGGCGGGGCAGCTCACCAGCAGCCGCTCCGCGTCTTTCAGCGCGCCGCCCAGCCAGAGCGCGTGCGACCCGGTGGGGAGGATGACGGGCATGCGCTTGTCGTGTTCGGGCGCGTCCATGCGGCCGAACACCTCGTGCCCCCGGGCGTCGAGCGTCAGCAGGCTGAACGACAGCAGCGTCTCACCGGCCGGGCCGACCCACTCGTTCCACAGCCCGGCCAGGCCCAGGGGCTCCTCGCCCGGGCGCTGGATGGCCCAGAGCTCCGGGCGGCCTGATTCATAGCACCACGCCGACACCGACTTCGCCGGAACGATGCAGCGGCGCCCGGCCCACCAGCTTTCGCGGAAGGTGGGGGTGGACTTCATCGTCTCCACCCGGCAATGGCGGCCGTGCCGGGCCAGGCCGATGTCTTTCGCAAAATGCGGCAGCAGCCCCAGCACCCCCAGACAGGCGCGGCCCGGTGCGCCCGGCGGCGCGGCCTCCGCGGGCACGATGACGGGCGCCATCACCCCCTCGACAGCCTCGTGCTCTGGCGCCAGGCCTTCGGGCAGGCAGGTGCCAAAGCAGGCCTGCAGGCGGTCGTTGTCGGTGACGGGAACGAAGTGCGTGCGCATCGATCTGGCTTCCAAGGGCGCGGGCGGTTCGGCGGAGTCGATGTAGCCATAATACTGTATGCAATCACAGCTTTTTCCGAGTCTGCCCGAGCCCTGCGCCAAGGTGCCGGTGATGAAGACCCTGCGCGACCTCATGACACCGCCGGCCCACGTCCAGGGCCGGGTTGAAGCCCTCATCGTGCGGGGCGCGCCGCGCGACCCGGCGCGTGCCATCGAGCGCACCACGGCGCTGGCTCATATCGGGCTGGCCGATGACCGCCTGGGCCGGCGCGGCGAGGCCGAGCTGTCCACGCGCCAGGTCACGCTCATCCAGCACGAACACCTGCCGCTGATCGCGGCGTTCGCGCGCAGCGGCCCGCTGGACCCTGTCGCCCTGCGCCGCAACCTCGTCATCTCGGGCATCAACCTGCTGTCGCTGAAAAAAGTGCGGCTGCGCATCGGCGAGGCGCTGATCGAGATCGTCGGCCCCTGTGCGCCCTGCTCGCGCATGGAGGAGGTGATCGGGCCCGGCGGCTACGCTGCGATGCGGGGCCACGGCGGCATGACGGCGCGCATCCTCGAGTCCGGTGTGATCGCGGTGGGCGATGCGGTGAGCGTCAACTGACGCGGCTGCGCACCCGGTCCGCCGCAGGCACACCAGCATCACGCGCGCCCGGGTGAGCCGACCGCGTCATGCCGTCTCCGCGGAGGCAGACTCAGGCCGCCCATGGCCCGCAAGCAGCCATGGGCAAGGCCGGATTTCTATACTGAGCCGCATGACATCTGCCCCCGCACCCTCCCCCGCCCAACCCACGGCCGGCGATGAACTGAGCGCCGTGGTGGAAGCCCTGCGCGGCGCGCGGCGGCAGTGGCGCGAGGCCCACCGGCGCGGCGGCGACGGGCGCGAGCTGCCCTCGCGCGAGTTGCTGGCGGGCATGGTGCAGTGCCTGTCAGGTGCGCTGTTCCCGATGCGCCTGGGCCCGCCCACGCTGAGGCCGGAGAACGAAGACTTCTACGTGGGCCACACGCTGGGCGCGGCCATGACCACGCTGCGCCAGCAGGCCGCGCTGGAACTGCGCCACGACGCCCGCCAGCGCGGCGACGACGCCCCCACTCACGACGCCGCCGAGCTGGCCAGCCGCTTCCTGCGCACGCTGCCGCGCATCCGCGTGCTGCTGGACAGCGACGTGATCGCCGCCTTCCAGGGCGACCCCGCCGCGCGCAGCGTGGACGAAGTGCTGCTGTGCTATCCGGGCCTGCGCGCGCTGATCAGCCACCGCATCGCCCACGAGCTGTACGGCCTGGGCCTGCCGCTGCTGGCCCGCGTCGTCGCCGAGCTGGCCCATGCCGACACGGGCATCGACATCCACCCCGGCGCCACCATCGGCAGCGGCTGCTTCATCGACCACGGCACCGGCGTCGTCATCGGCGAGACGGCCATCCTGGGCGAGCGGGTGCGCATCTACCAGAACGTCACGCTGGGCGCCAAGAGCATCCCCACCGATGGCGACGGCCATGCCGTGAAGGGCCAGCCGCGCCACCCGGTGGTGGAGGACGAGGTGGTCATCTACGCCGGCGCCACGGTGCTGGGCCGCGTCACGATCGGGCGCGGCTCGGTGATCGGCGGCAACGTGTGGCTCACGCGCAGCGTGCCGCCGGGCAGCGTCGTCACGCAGGCCGATTCGGTCGGCTGCTCGGGCTGACGCGCGGCACGGCTTGCGAACCCATCCATGATTCGACAATAATGGAATAATGGATGAACAAGTCGTTGTCAAAGCCCTGGCCGCACTGGCGCAGCCCCTGCGCCTGCAGGTGTTCCGCGCCCTCGTGGTGGTGGGCGAGACCGGGCTGACGCCCGGCGCCATCCAGGACGGGCTGGGCGTGGCACCGGCCACGCTGTCGTTTCACCTGAAGGAGCTGGTCAACGCCGGCCTCATCACGCAGGAACGCGCCAGCCGCAACCTGATCTACCGCGCCCACTACGCGAGCATGAACTCGCTGCTGGGGTACCTGACCGAGAACTGCTGCCAGGGCCAGGCCTGCGCCGCGCCGGCCACCTCCTGCTGCGGCTGACACCCCATGACCACCCACGTCCTCATCCTCTGCACCCACAACTCCGCGCGCAGCGTGCTCGGCGAAGGCATGCTCAACCACTGGGCCAGGAAGCTCGGCAAAGACGTGCGGGCCCACAGCGCCGGCAGCGCGCCCAGCGGCCGCATCAACCCCCTGGCGCTGGAAGCGCTGCACAACGCCGGCGTGGACACCACCGGCTACCGCAGCAAGAGCTGGGACGAATTCACCACGCCAGCGGCCGCACCGCTGAGCCTCGTCATCACGGTCTGCGACAGCGCGGCAGCCGAGCAGTGCCCGGTGTTCTTCGGCGGGGTTGGCCAGCCGGTCAAGGTGCACTGGGGCTACCCCGACCCGTCCAATGCCGAAGGCGGCGACGAGGGCAAGCGCCGCGCCTTCGAGCTGACGCGCCAGGCGATGGGGTACCGCATGCTGCAGCTGCTGCACGTGCCGCTGAACACCATGAACCACCACCAGCTGCAGCAGGCGCTGGCCGAGATCGCCACGGCTTGAACATGGCGCTGCCTCGAAAGCTCCTTGCCGAAGGCCTGGGCACGGCCCTGCTGCTGGCCGTCGTCATTGGCTCGGGTGTGATGGCCGAGCGCCTGTCGGGCGGCAACGTGGCCCTCGCGCTGCTGGCCAACACGCTGGCCACCGTGGGCGGGCTGTACGTGCTGATCGAGGTGTTCGGCCCCGTCAGCGGCGCGCACTTCAACCCCGCCGTCAGCGCCGTGATGGCCTGGCGCGGCGCATTGCCGGCGGCGGCGCTGCTGCCCTACGTCGCCGTACAGCTGCTGGGGGCGCTGCTGGGCGCCTGGCTGGCGCATGCGATGTTCGACATGAGCCTGCTGCAGGTGTCCCCCAAGCTGCGCGGCGGCACGGGGCAGTGGATTGCCGAGGGTGTGGCCACGTTCGGGCTGCTGCTGGTCATCCTGCGCGCGCCGGCGGGCCGGGCACCGGCGATGGTGGCGGCCTACATCGGCGCGGCCTACTGGTTCACTGCGTCCACCGCCTTCGCCAACCCGGCAGCCGTGTTCGGACGCATGTTCAGCAACAGCTTCGCCGGCATTGCACCGGCCAGCGCACCCGGCTTCGTGCTGGCGCAGCTGGCGGGTGTGGCTGTGGCGGTGGGGGTTGATCAACTGCTGTCCGGCCGCCGCGAACCGGCCGAGGTGCCCCATGGCTGAGCCGCTGTTCCCCGACGCCACCTTCCCCGCGCTGCGCGCCGCGGCCTGTGCGACCTGCCCACGTCCGGGCGGCTGACCGTGCCGGCACGCACCACGCGTCCTGGCGCTCTGCGTCTCTCTGCACAATCGTTCCTGCAGCTGACTGCCCATCCGCGATCTGAGAACTCGGTCGCCGGGCTTCAGCGCCCCGCATTGATCTGCTGGATCAGCGCCCGGTGACTGGGCAGGTCAGCCACGGCGCGGTCGGCAAAGCGCTGGATCTTGGCGAAGGCCTTGGCGGCCTCGTCCGTGCGGGGGAAGTCGTCGCGGCCGGCGCTGAGGTCGGTGGCGAAGCCCATGCCGTACAGGATGTACTGGTAGTTGAAGAAGGCGAAGGTCTCGGTGTCCAGCACGAAGTCGAAACGGCCCGGCGGGCGCAGGCGCCATTCCTCCAGCAGGCCGGCCAGGCGCTCGGGCACGGTGGCGGGCGCGGCGTTGTCGCGCCAGAAGGGCTCGGGCCGCTGGCTGAGCAGGTAGTGCAGCTTGAGGAAGTTGATGACATTGTCGAACCGTGCTGTCATCAGCTCGTTGAAGCGCCGCGCCGGGGCGTGTATGGGGCCGCTGTGCGGCAGCATCTCGGCCACCATGCCCACGGCCGCCTCGATGAACACCAGGCCCGTGGCCTCCAGCGGCTCCAGGAAGCCGGCCGACAGCCCCACGGCCACGCAGTTCTTCACCCACTGCTGCTCGCGGTAGCCGGGCACGAAGGGGATGCTGCGCAGGGTGACGTCTTCATGCCCAGGGCCGCAGTAGGCCCGCAGGATGTCAGCGGCGCGCTCGTCGCTGAGGTGGCTGCTGGAATACACGCAGCCGATGCCGCGTGCGCCGCTCAGGCCGATGTCCCACAGCCAGCCGGCCTCGTGGGCGGTGGCCACGGTGCAGCTTTCCATGGGCGCATCGGCGGCCAGCGGGATCTTGCAGGCCAGCGCGCGGTCGGCAAAGAGCTGGTGGCGCACCGACTTGAAGCCGCTGCCCAGCGCGGTGCCGATGAGCTGGGCGCGGAAGCCGGTGCAGTCGATGAAGAGGTCGGCCTCCAGGCGGCCATGCTGGGCGGTGCCGACGTGGGCGATGGCACCGGCCTCGTCCAGCGCCACCTCGGTCACCGCGCCTTCGAGGTGGCGCACGCCCAGCTCGCGCGCCCGCTCGGCCAGCAGCTTGGCGAGCTTGAAGGCGTCGAAGTGGTAGGCGTAGTTCAGCGGCGCGGCAAAGGGCGCCTCGCCGGCGCGCTTGGGTGCGCGCTGGGCCTGGGCCACGCGGGCCTGCAGCGTCACGGCCTCGGCGAAGGGGAGGCGGGTGCCCGCATCCTGCAGCAGCCAGTAGGGCACGAGGTTGAGGTCATCGGCGAAGTACGGGGCCTCGAACGGGTGGAAAAACTCGTGCCGTGCCGCACTGCCGGCGGCATGTGCCCAGTCGACAAAGCGGATGCCCTGCTTGAACGTGGCCGAGGTTTCACGGATGAAGCACGCCTCGTCGATGCCCAGGTACTGCAGCGTGTTGCGAATGGTGGGGAAGGTGCCTTCGCCCACGCCGACGATGCCGATGTCGGGCGACTCCAGCACGGTCACTTCCAGGTGAGGGCGCTCGGCCAGGCGCAGGTGGCGGGCCAGGTAGGCCGCCGTCAGCCAGCCGGCCGTGCCGCCGCCGCCGATGAGGATGCGTCGCTTGTTCGTCATGCTCGGGTGTACAGATTCTTGAGCCACTGGTGGCTGGTCTGCATGCCATGGGCCCAGTTTTCGTCGTCGTCACCCTCCGGCACCACGTAGCCCGTGGGGTTGAGCAGCTTCACGCGGCCGACACGGAAGGCCGAGACGCGGTGTGTGACGAAGGTAAGCCCATGCTCCAGCGCAGTGGCGGCCAGCAGGCCATCACGGGTGTTGGCATAGGGCAGCTGGGCACGGCGGCGCACCACGGCGGCATCCACCGGCAACACACGCCCTTCGAAGGCAGGCATCACGCGGCTGTCGATCCAGTCGCGCACCTGCAGCCCGGCGGCGCGGTCCCGCCGGCCCAACCGCGCCGCCGCAGTCTCGATCTCCAGCAGGTTGAGCGCCGAGATGAAGAGCTGATGCCGCGGCAAGCCTCCCGCCCAGGCCAGCAGGCCGGCATCGGCCTCGCCTGCCTTGGCCTTGCGCAGTTCCAGAACGATGCCGGTGTCGAGCAGGAACATCAGCGCAGGGGCTCACGATGGTCCCAGGCGCCGTCGACCCAGGCGTCGGCCGGGTCCAGCGGCACCGGGTCGGGCTGGGCCAACAGGTCCAGGATGCTGTCCTGCCCACCGGTGAGGCGCCGGTACTCGGCCATGCTGAGCAGCACGTGCGTGGGCTGGCCGCGGTCGGTGACGACCACCGGCTCGACCTGCGCGGCCCGCTTGGCCGCGCTGACATCGCGGTTGAACTCCCGGCTGCTGAGTCGCTTCATGGTGACGGCCACTGTAGCCCTGCCCGGCCGGCGCGACCACCCTCGAAAGTAGGTACGTAGGCACAACTCTGCACCTCCGAATGGACAGCACAAAACCGGCTGGCACAGTGTGTGTTGGCACAGCCACCGCGCGCTACCGGTGCGCGGACACGGCTGTCGCGTGGCGCAGGCATTCCCGCGCAGCGCTCCTCTGACGTACAAGGCATTTCCATGGATTTCGACCTCTGGGCCACATTGGCCGATGTCTTCGCCAAACACGGCCCGGCGGCACCGGCGGCGGCCAAAACCTATTCACCGGGCGACTTCAGCGTGCACTTCTTCCTGCAACTCGCCTTGATCCTGCTGGCTTGCCGGATCGTCGGCTGGGCGGGGCGCAGGTTCCTGGCGCAGCCGCAGGTGGTGGGAGAAATGATTGCCGGGGTGCTGCTGGGCCCGTCGCTGTTCGGCCTGTTGGCGCCGGAGGTGCAGGCGGCCATCTTCCCGAAGGAGATGCGCAACGTGCTGTACAGCGGCGCGCAGCTGGGCGTGGGGCTGTACATGTTCCTGGTAGGCACCACGCTGCGCCTGGACCATTTCGCCACCAAGGCGCGCAGCGCCATCGGGGTGTCGTTGGCGGGCATCACGGCACCCTTCTTCATGGCGTTCCTGATCACACCCCTGCTGCTGACGGTACCCGGCCTGTTCGCCGAAGGCATTTCCACCGCCAACGCCACGCTGTTCATGGGCGCGTGCATCGCACTCACCGCCTTCCCGATGCTGGCGCGCATCATCAACGAGCGGGGGCTGGCGAACACGTCGCTGGGCACCTTGTCGCTGACAGCCGGCGCTTTCGACGATGCGGTGTCCTGGTGCGTGCTGGCGGTGGTGCTGGCGGCGTTTGGGGCTGGTCCGGGCGTGGCCGTGCTGGCGATTGGTGGCGGCGCAATCTACGCTGCGTTCATCATGCTGTTCGGCCGCCGGCTCCTCGCGCCGCTGGGCCACCTCGTGGCGCGCGAAGGCCACATGAACACCACCGTGCTGGGCATCACGATGGCGCTGTTCTGCCTGTCGGCCTTCGTCATGGATGCCGTGGGCATCCACTCCATCTTTGGCGGCTTCATCCTGGGGGCCGTCATGCCCCGAGGCCTGTTTGCTGACGAACTGAAGAAGAAGGTCGAGCCGCTGGCCGTGGTGCTTCTGCTGCCGATGTTCTTCACCTATTCGGGGCTGAACACGCGGCTGGACATGATCAATTCGGCCGAGCTGCTGCTGATTGCACTGGGGGTGCTGGCGGTGTCGGTGCTGGCCAAGTTCGGTGCCTGCTACCTGGCCGCACGGCTGGCCGGTGAAGACAACCGCACGGCGTTGGGGATTGGCGCACTGATGAACTCCCGCGGGCTGATGGAGCTCATCATCATCAACATCGGCCTGCAGAAGGGCATCATCGGCCCGGCGCTGTTCTCGATGCTGGTGCTGATGGCGGTGGTGACCACCGTGATGGCCACGCCGTTGTTTGAAGCGGTGTACGGCCGCAAGGCACGCCAGTCGGGCGAGCTGGACGCGCTGCCACGCACGGCGGCTGGGCACTCGACCTGACCCGCTGCGCCGACACCCACGGGATCAAGGTGCGGTCAGCCGGGCCGCGAAAGCCTTGTGCACACCCAGCAACGCCAGGGCGCGGCTGGTTTGCACCTGAATGAGTGCGTCCGCCGCCGTGAGCCGCTCCTGTTCAGCACTGAGCAGTGCATAGAAGTCGGTCACGCCCGCCTCGTAGCGCTTCAGCGCCAGGTCCCGAGCCCGTTGCGTCGCCCCGGCAGCCGTAGCCTGGGAAGCCGCCTGCAGTTCGGTCTCGCGCAGCGTGGAGAGGCTGCCTTGCGCGTCCTGCAGCGCGGTGAGCTGGGCCTGCTCGGCGGCCGCCACCGCGGCCTCGAAGCCGGCCCGCGCCGCGCCCTCGTCAGCCTTGCGAGCGCCGAAGTCGAGGAAGTTCCAGTTCAGCGCGGCGGCCAGGCTGTGGATCTGCGTGGCGCTCTTGAACAGGTCGCTGCCGCTGCCGGCGCTCCACCCGATCTGGCCGGTGAGGCCCAGCGTGGGCCAGCGCGCGGCCCACGCCACCTGGGCGCGGGCGGCCGCCGCCTGGGCGCGCACGGTGGCAGCCTTCACATCCGGGCGTTGCGCGAGCAGGGCCGCCGGGTCGGGCAGCGTGCCGAGGCTGACGAGGCGTGGCTCGGGCATGGCGGGCAGCGGGTCGCTGTCGGTCTTGTCGCAATCCGCCGGCGGCTGGCCGCGCAGCACGTCCAGCTGCAGTCGGGTGAGGCAGGCGGCGTTGCGCAGCGCGGGCACGCTCGCAGAGGTTTGCGCCACCAGGGCCTCGGCGCGGGCTTGGTCCACCGCCGTGCCGCGGCCGGCGCCCACGCGGGCCTTCACCAGCGCCAGCACCTGGTTCTGCACCACCAGCGTCTCCTTGGCGAGCTTCAGGCGGTGACCCAGGCCGATGAGCTGGGCCTGCAGGTTGAGCGCCGTGCCGGCCAGGCTGAGCTGGGCGGCGTCGCGGTCCAGCGCGGCGCTTCGGGCGTCATCACTGGCCGCCTGGGCGGTGGCGGCCACGCGACCCCAAAGGTCCACCTCCCAGCCGGCCGTGGCGTTCACGCCATAGCTGTTGAAGTTGCGGAACTGGCCCTGCTCGTTGGGCGCGCGCTGGAAAGTCTTTAATGTCGCCAGCACCCGGTCGCGCGCTTCGGCACGCGTGATGTACTGCCGCTCGACGCCGATCGGGTAGGCCGTGAGCCCAAAGCCGACCGCCGCG
>JBBIVU010000121.1:0-10087 GCA_037439585.1 Roseateles sp.
CAAGGTCAACGAGTCGATCCTCGCCGACCAGCCGGCCATGAAGGCCGAGTACGACGCGCTCAAGGCGGCCGCGCAGCGTACGCGCAAGTGAGCGAATTCCGTACGACGTACGTAATTCTGGCGACAGCTTTGCTGGCCAGTTGCGCCATTATAACAATCAATGTCTATTTCCCGGAAAAGGATGTGAAGCAGGCGTACAAGTCCCTGGACGAGATGCTCCTGAAACAGGGGGGAGGGGAGCAGAAGGAGCCGGCAGCGGCGCCTGCCCCAGCCACCGGCAGGCCACCTCGGGCCGCTCGCCCAGCGGCGCCGCGCCGCGCAGGTGCACCGAGGCGTCGTCCGTGCGCAAGCGCAGCACGACCTCGTCCATGCCCAGGTTCAGGCCGGCGCTGCAGCCGAAGTCGAGCAAGGCCAGGTCGCGCGCACCGGTGGCAGCGGCCACAGCGCCCAAGGCGGGCCAGATGGCGGCGGCGCGGCCGATTTCGTTGGTCTGCGTGGCGCCGTGGCGCAGGTGCTGCAGGAGGGCGGCCTCTTGCGCCGCCATGCAGGCTTCCAGCGCGGCAGCCAGACCGGCATCGGGCGGCTGTGCGCCGCCCGCGCTCGGGAAATAAGCAGCCAGCTCCGGCGCCGCGCCGGCCAGCACCCGCTCGTGCAAGGCGGCGAGCAGCAGGTTGGCCTTGCGCTGCTGCTGCGGCGCCTCGGCCAGCAGGGCCAGGGCGCGGGGGCTGTCTGCGGCGAGTTCGCACAGTGCCGTGTAGAGCGGCTCCTGGCGGCATTCCTCGCGGCCGAAGCTGCGCAGCAGGTGAGAGAGGTCGTCGGGGTTCATGGGGCCAGCATAGGGTGGGGTGCCACGCGCTTGTGTCGGCCAGCCGACAATGCGGGCATGCCCGACGCCCCCGAGGTCTGCCAGCTGATCACGGCGAATTTCCCGGCCTTGGCCGTGCCACCCGGCGTGGCAGCGCGGCTGCCGGCCCTGGTGCCGCGCCGGCGGCTGGCGGCCGGGCGCAGCCTGTTCATGCAGGGGCAGCGACCGGCAGCGTTCTATGCGTTGGCGGCGGGCGCCATCGAGTCGCGCTTCACGGGGGCGGATGGCCGTGTGTCGGTGCTGGGCGATGTGACACCGCCGCAGTTCTTCGGGCTGGCCGCTTTTGCCGCGCGGCTGCCGTCGGAGTACGAGGCGGTGGCGCGCGAGGCCGCCGAGGTGTTCGTCATCGGCCGCGAAGCCTACATGCTGCTGATGGACGAGGTGCCGGGGTTCGCCCGCGCACTGCTGGCCGAGTTCGCCACCCGCTACGACGGCACGCTGCGCTTGCTGCAGGCCGCGCGGCACCAGAGCGCGGCGGAGCGATTCGGCCTGGCGCTGGCGCAACTGGCCCGGGAGCGCGGCCACCCGCCCGTGGCCGGTTGGCAGGAAGTGGCCGCGACGCAGGCCGAGCTGGCGCGCCTGGCCCACCTGTCACGCCAGACGGTGAACGCGCTGCTGCAGGTCCATCAGGCCGAGGGTCGGCTGCGCCTGGGCCGGGGGCGCTGGTGGTGGCGCACGCCGCCGCAGGGCTGAGTCAGACGGCCTGGACGGTCAGGCGCTGGCGGCCAGCGCCGCCTCGATGTCGGCGCGCAGCTTCTCGGGCGCGTCGTTGGGGGCGTACCGCTTGATGACCTGCCCCGCGCGGCTCACCAGGAACTTGGTGAAGTTCCACTTGATGACCTCGGTGCCCAGGAAGCCTGGCTTCTCGCTCTTGAGGAACTTCCACAGCGGATGGGCTTCGGCGCCGTTGACCTTGATCTTGGCCATCATCGGAAAGCTCACGCCGTAGTTCATCTCGCAGAAGCTGGCGATCTGGTCATTGCTGCCCGGGTCCTGTCCACCGAACTCGTTGCTCGGGAAGCCGATGACCACCAGCCCCCGGGGCCCATATTCTTCCCAGAGCTGCTCCAGCCCCTTGAACTGCGGCGTGAAGCCACACTCGCTGGCCGTGTTGACGATCAGCAGGACCTTGCCACGCTGCGAGGCCAGGCTGACGGGCTCTCCACGGATGGACACGGCCTGGAAATCGAAAATGCTCTCGCTCATTGGGCATTCCCCCTGGAAGACGGGGTGCATGCTACCGCCGGGCACCCCGAGGGTTTGTAGCATGGCGCCCGGCGCGCGGCTGGGCTTCCAATCGCGCGAACTCAGCGAAGCCGCCACCCCGGGGCGCGCCTTCCTGTCAGCAACTTCGGATCACCCACGTTCATGGATCACCTGGCTTGCTTCACCCCGGCCGACCTCGCCGGGCGCTCCCCGGCCGAACTCGGCAACTTCCGCTGGACGCTGCTGGCGCAGGGGGATTCGTGGTTCTCGAACGCGCGCGCCAAGCTCAACGCCCACGCCAACCTGCTGCAGGAGCTGGTGTTCAAGGCCCGCACGGCTGCCGTGAACTGCGCCGGCACCGGCAACGCGCTTTCGCACATGGTGGACCTGGAGTCCAGCCCCGACTTCGTCCGGCTGCTGGCCGGACCGGACGCGCCAGCCTGGGATGGCGTGCTGCTCTCCCTGGGTGGCAACGACTTGATCGCCGCGGCGCGCACGCCGGCGCTGAACTGGAACGGCGAGCCCATCCCGCTGGAGCTGCGCCTGCTGCGCCGCCAGACCGAGTGGGGCCCGCCCTCGGCGGGCGTGGCGCGCTACTTCTCGGAGCCCGGCTGGACCACCTATGCCGACTACCTGCGGGCCAACGTCAAGCACCTGCTGAGCCTGCGCGACCAGGGCGCGTCGGCGGGCAAGCCCGTCTTCATGCACTGCTACGCGGTGCCCATGCCCCGGCCGGCCGGCGCCGAAGTGAGCGACGAACTGGGCGCCAGCGGGCCCTGGCTGTTCCCTGCCCTCAAGGCCTATGGTGTGCCGAGCGCCGACTGGGCGGCCGTCAGCCGCCTGATGGTCTTCCACCTCGCCCAGCTGCTCAAGGGCATGGCCGCCGACAAGGCCGCCTTCCCGGGGCTGTTCGTGTTCGACTCCACCACCGTGCCGCTGGCGCTGGCCGCGCCGGGCTCCACCGGCATCAGCGGCGACTGGCACAACGAGATCCACCTCAACCACAGCGGATGCTTCAAGATCGCACGCGCCTGGAGTGAGCACATCGAGATGGTGCTCGAAGGCAAGCACCTGATCCCGGTGCCCACGGGCCGCAGGGGTCGCGGCGGCAGCAGCAACGCCAGCATCTGACGGCGTCGTCAGCGCGCTCCCGGGGGCGGCATCACCGGTCCTGAGGCAGATGGTCGGTGCGGGCCAGGTCGAGCAGGTGCTCGACCTCCGCCTGGTGTTCCACCAGGTTGCGCTGGTGCCAGCGGCGTATCCACCACATCGTGCCGGCCACCACCACGCCGAAGATCGTGATGGCACCGAAGGCCGACAGGCCGAAGCGTGTCATGGCCGTGTAGAAAGCCCCCAGGCCGAGGATGCAGGCCTGCTCATTGAAATTCTGCACGGCGATGCTGCGACCGGCACCCATCAGGTTGTGCCCACGGTGCTGCAGCAGCGCATTCATGGGCACAACGAGGTAGCCGCCAATGCCTCCCAGCAGCACAAGGAACGGCGCCGCCACCCAGACGTTGGTGATGAGGTTCATGAAGATCACCAGCAACCCCATCGCCACACCCAGGGGGATGACGGAGGTGGCCCGGTCCAGCCGGCAGTACAGCGAAGCCACGACCGCGCCCACCGCCGTGCCGATGGCAACCACGCCCACCAGCGAGGACGCCTGCGTCGTGCCGTAGCCCAGCGCCGCGGCCGCCCAGGCCAGCACGATGTAGCGCAGATTGCCGCTCACGCCCCAGAACAGCGTGGTGGTGGCCAACGAGATCTGGCCCAGCTTGTCTTGCCAGAGGCGGCTGTTGCAGCTCGAAAAGTCACGCACCAGGCCGGGCAGGCTGTGGGCGAACGGCTGCAGTGGAGCGTCCGTGCGCGGGATGCGCAGGTTGAACAGCGCGGCCATGACGTACAGCCCCACCAAGCTGGCGATCGCCGCCTCTGGCGGTGTGTCGATGCCGGTGTCGACCCAGGGCAGGTCGAAACGCAGCAGCAGGCCGGAGACATGGTCGCCGATGAGCTGGCCGCCCAGCAGCACACCCAGGATGATGGAGGTGATCGTCAGGCCCTCGATCCAACCGTTGGCCTTCACCAGTTGCGACGGCGGCAACAACTCGGTGAGGATGCCGTACTTGGCCGGCGAGTAGGCTGCGGCGCCCAGGCCGACGATGGCGTAGGCGGCCAACGGGTGGGTGCCAAACAGCATCATCAGGCAGCCGATGACCTTGATGCTGTTCGAGAAGAACATCACCTTGCCCTTGGGCACCGCATCGGCGAAGGCGCCGACGAAGGGCGCGAGCACAACGTAGAACAGCGCAAACATGGGCACCAGCGCGGCCCGTTGCCACTCCGCAGCACCAGAGGATCGCAGCAACTCAACGGCCGCGACGAAGAGGGCGTTATCAGCCAGCGAGCTGAAGAACTGCGCCGACATGATGGTGTAGAAGCCGCGTTTCATCGGGCGGGGGCGCAATCCTGAACTGTCTCTTGCTTGTAGGGCCGGTGCGGCGCGAGGTTATAGCACGCGCACCCTTCGGCAAGGCCAGCCCCCGAGCGCGCGAAAATCACGCCATGCCCCGTCCCATCGAAGCCCTCGTCCATACCGACGCCCTCGCGCACAACCTGGGCCGCGCCCGGGCGCAGGCCCCCAACGCCCGGGTTTGGGCGGTGGTGAAGGCCAACGCCTACGGCCACGGCATCGAACGCGCCTTCGAAGGCCTGCGTGCCGCCGATGGCTTTGCGCTGCTGGACCTGACCGAGGCCGAGCGGCTGCGCGCGCTGGACTGGCGCGGCCCCATCTTGCTGCTGGAAGGCGTGTTCGAGCCGCGCGACCTGGAGCTGTGCTCGCGCCTGAAGCTGTGGCACGCGGTGCACTGTGAGCAGCAGATCGACTGGTTGGCGATGCACAAGACGCACGAGCCCCACCGGGTGTTCCTCAAGCTCAACTCCGGCATGAACCGCCTGGGATTCACGCCTGCCGCTTTCCGCGCCGCGTACGCGCGGCTGGACGCACTGCCCCAGGTGGACGAGATCGGGTTGATGACCCACTTTTCGGACGCCGACGCCTTGCGGCAGGGCCAGGACGGCATCGCCCACCAGGTGGCTGCCTACGAGGCCGCGACTGAAGGCCTCGCCGGCGAGCGCACCATCGCCAACAGCGCCGCCACGCTGCGCCACGCCCCCCGCACCGCCCACGATTGGGTGCGCGCCGGCATCATGACCTACGGCGGCGTGCCCGATTTCCCGGAGCACGATGCCGCCCACTGGGATCTCAGGCCCGCCATGACGCTGCGCTCCAAGGTCATCGGTGTGCAGCACCTGCAGCCGGGCGACACCGTGGGCTACGGCAGCGCCTTCACCGCGGACCAGCCCCTGCGCATCGGGGTCGTGGCCTGCGGCTACGCCGACGGCTACCCCCGTCATGCGCCCACCGGCACGCCGGTGCTGGTGGACGGGCACCGCACCCGCACCATCGGACGCGTTTCCATGGACATGCTGGCCGTGGACCTGACCGCCCTGCCCGCCTGCGGCTGGGGCAGCGAGGTGACGCTGTGGGGCGAAGGCCCGCAGCACAGCCGCCTGCCCATCGACGAAGTGGCCCGCGCGGCCGGCACCATTGGCTACGAGCTGATGTGCGCCGTCGCCCCCCGCGTGCCCGTGCGAAGCGCTGGCGGTGCCTGACTTTCACTGGACACCCCAGCCGGACGAGCTCCAGTTCGACGCCATCCGTGCCAGCGGCCCGGGCGGACAGAACGTCAACAAGGTCAGCAATGCCGTGCACCTGCGCTTCGACATCCGCGCCTCCAGCCTGCCCGAGGCCGTGAAAGCGCGGCTGCTGCGCTGGGCGGATCAACGCATCAGCGGCGACGGCATCGTCATCATCAAGGCGCAAGACTCGCGCAGCCTGGAGCGCAACCGCGCCGACGCCGTCGCCCGGCTGATCGCGCTGGTGCAGGCCGCGGCTCACGTGCCCAAGGCACGGCGTGCCACCAAGCCCACCTACGGGTCGCAGCAGCGGCGGCTGGAGGGCAAGGCCAAGCGCAGCACGGTGAAGGCCGGCCGGCGCGGCAGACCGGATTTCTAGACTGCCCGCTGGCGCGACGGCTGCAGCGCAGCCTGCCCGTTCACAGCCCCCCGGTTCGGTAGCCGGTGCAGCGCCCGCGCATCTGCGGCGTCATGCTGGCCGCGTTGCCATCCACAGGCTGGCCAGGCACAGCACCATGCCGCCCACAGCCAGCGGCGTGACCTGCCAGCCCTCGAACGCAGCCGAAATCACCAGCGCAATGACGGGGATGACCACGCCCGTCAGCGCTGCATGCGCAGCACCACGCGCCTGCGCCAGCTTGAAATACAGCACGAAGGCGATCACGGAGCCCGCCACCGACAGGTAAAGCAAGCTCAGCACATACGGCAGGTGCAGGTTGAAGTGCAGCCCCTGGCCGCTGACCAGCGACACCCCGACCAGGAACACCGCACCGTAACCCATGCTCCAGGCCAGCACAGGCACCAGCGGGAAGCCGCGTTGGGTGAGCGTGAGCGTCAGCACGTTGCCGACGCAGGCCACCAGCACCGCGAACAGCCCCAGGCCCAGGCCCAGCACTGCCGTGGGCCGGGCACCGGTGGCCGCAATCTCGGGCCAGAAGATCAACACCACCCCCAGCACGCCCCCGCTGGCCGACACCAGGAAGCGCCGCGTCACCGGCTGGCCGAAGAACAGCCGCCCGGACAGCGCGTTGCCGTACACCATCAGGCAGAACAGCACGGCCACCAGGCCGGATGGGATGTGGCGCTCGGCCTCGTAGACCGACAGGTAGTTGCCGCTGTACTGCACGATGCCGGTGGCCAGCATCAGCCCATGGGCGCTGCGCGGCAGCCGCAGCGACTGGCCCTGCCAACGGCCCAGCGCCGCCAGCCCCAGCGCCGCCAGCCCGAAGCGCCAGGCCACCGAGTTGAAGACCGGCACGCCGGCGTCGAGCTGGTACAGGATGACATGCCAGGTGCTGGCCCAGATCAGCGTGGGGCCCCAGAACAGCCAGCGGCTGGGTGATGGAATGGACATGGCGGAACCAGAAAACAAAACGCCGCCATGGGCGGCACAGGACGTCCAGCGATTCATGCGGGCCGAGCGCCGGGCTGCCAAGGGCCAGAGCCCCTTGGCCTGTCATAGGCACAGGCAGTCCGCAGGGACTGCTTGTGTCCGACGCCAACTCGCCAAGCCGAGCCGCCCAGCACACCGCCCCTCGGAGGGCGACCGGAACGGCCGACGTTCAGCCAGTGCCGAGACGGGCGGGGGCTTCAGGTGTGACGTTTGAAGCTGGCCAGCAGCAGACCGGCCACGACGAACAGCGAGCCGAACACGCGGTTCATGACCTTGATGTGGTGTGCGCTCTTCAGCGCCGCCAGCACGCGAGCGGCCAGCGCCGTGTAGCCGCCCATGACGACCAGGTCGGTGAAGCCCAGCGTGCCGGCAATCACCAGGTACTGCGGGCCCATGGGCGCGGCCAGGTCCAGGAACTGCGGCACCACGGCCAGCAGGAACACGGTGCCCTTGGGGTTGACGGCGTTGATGCCCCAGCCGCGCAGCACCAGCTGGCGGCGGGTGACGGGCACACCGCCGTCATCGCTGGCCGCAGCCAGGGGCTTGGCCGGTGCGCGCCACTGCTGCACGCCCAGCCAGATCAAGTAGGCGACGCCGGCCCACTTGATGACGGCAAAGGCCGTTTCGGACGCGGCGATCAACGCCCCCAGCCCGGCGCTGACGAACAGCACCTGCGTCAGGATGCCCAGGATGAGCCCGAAGGTCATGAAGTAGCCGCGCTTGAAGCCATGGCTCAGGCCCGCGCTCATGGCCGCCACCGCACCGGCGCCGGGCGACAGGCTGATCGCCCAGCAGGCGGCGAAGAGGGTCAACCAGGTGGCGAATTCCATGCAAGGCTCCGGACAAACAATGGCAAGCGCTGCAGTGTGCCTGAGGCGGCCGCCAACCGCCGGTCGTCATGCCACAGGGCCTCGGGCCGCCTACAGTGGCCCCATGTGGCGCACCCTCACCCAGCTTCCCCGCACCGTCTGGCTGATGGGGTTGATCAGCCTGGTGAACGACAGCGCCAGCGAGCTGGTCTACCCCCTCGTGCCGCTGTACCTCAGCAGCGTGCTGATGGCCGGCCCGCGCGTGCTGGGCCTGATCGAGGGTGTGGCCGAAGCCCTGGCCAGCCTGCTCAAGCTGTGGGCCGGTGTGATGGTGGACCGCAGCGGCCGCAGCAAGCCGTGGGTGGTCGGTGGCTACGGCCTGGCGGGGCTGGCACGGCCGCTGATCGCCCTCGTGGCCGGCTGGCCTGTGCTGCTGGCCTTGCGGCTGACCGACCGCGTCGCCAAAGCCGTGCGCGCAGCCCCGCGTGACGCGCTGCTGGCTGCCAGCATCGGGGCCAGCCACCGGGGCCTGGCCTTCGGCCTGCACCGGGCCATGGACAACGCTGGCGCCGTCATCGGCCCGCTGCTGGCCTGGGCGCTGCTGGGCGCGGGCGTGCCACTGGGCCAGGTCTTCCTGTGGGCGGTCATCCCCGGCCTCCTCTGCCTGGGCCTCACGCTGGCTGTGCGCGAAGCCCCGCCGCCGCCCGCCCCGCCGCCACGCTTCAGCTGGACGCTCGCCGGCCTGCCCGCACCGCTGCGCCGCTACCTCGTGGTCGTTGCGCTGTTCACGCTGGGCAACTCCAGCAACATGTTCCTGCTGCTGCGCGCCCGGGAGCTGGGTGTGGCCGAAGCGCAGGTGCCGCTGCTGTGGGCGGCGGTGTCGGCCGTGGCGGCGCTGTTCGCGCTGCCGCTGGGCGGGCTGTCCGACCGCATCGGCCGGGTGCGGCTGCTGGTGGCCGGCTACGTGGCCTATGCGGTGTTCTACGCCGGCATGGCGGCTTGGGCCGAGCCCGGCTGGCGGCTTTACGCGCTGTTCGCGCTTTACGGCATCTTCATGGCTGCTACCGAGGGCGTGGAGCGCGCGCTGCTGGCCGACCTCACGCCGCCCGAGCAGCGCGGCACGGCCTACGGCTGGCTCAACCTCGTCATGGGCGCGATGCTGCTGCCGGCGTCGCTGCTGTTCGGTGGGCTGTGGGAGGGCGTGTCAGCCCCCATCGCCTTCGGCTTCTCGGCCGGCTGCGCGCTGGCGGCCGCCCTGCTGCTGACAGCCTGGGTGCGGCCGGCCGTGACAATGCGCTGATGGCCACGAGCAAAAGCATCTACACCTGCACCGAGTGCGGCGGCACCAGCGCCAAGTGGCTGGGCAAATGCCCGCACTGCGCCGCCTGGAACACGCTCACCGAAACCGCTGCCGAGCCCACCGGCGGCGCCAGGAACCGCTACCAGGCGCTGGCCAAGAGCCAGCCCGTGGCCACGCTGTCCGAGATCGAGGCCAGCGACCATGCGCGCACGCCCACCGGCCAGGAGGAACTGGACCGGGTGCTGGGCGGCGGCATCGTGGCCGGCGGCGTGGTGCTGATCGGCGGCGACCCAGGCATCGGCAAGTCCACGCTGTTGCTGCAGGCGGTGGAGTCGCTGTCGCAAACGGTGAAGGTGCTGTACGTGACCGGTGAGGAAAGCGGCGCCCAGGTCGCCATGCGTTCACGCCGCCTGGGGCTGGCGGGGGAGAAGGTGCGCGTGCTGGCCGAGATCGGCCTGGAGCGCATCCTCGCCACCATCGAGACCGAGCAACCCGACTTTTGCGTCATCGACTCCATCCAGACGCTGTACTCCGAGCAGCTGTCGTCGGCACCGGGGTCAGTCGCCCAGGTGCGCGAGTGCGCCGCGCAACTCACCCGCACCGCCAAGGCACGCGGTTGCGCGATGGTGCTGGTGGGCCATGTCACCAAGGAGGGCGCCCTCGCCGGCCCGCGCGTGCTGGAGCACATCGTCGACACGGTGCTGTACTTCGAGGGCGACACGCACAGCAGCTTCCGGCTGGTGCGTGCCATCAAGAACCGCTTCGGCGCGGTGAACGAGATCGGCGTCTTCGCGATGACGGAGAAGGGGCTCAAG
>JBBIVU010000122.1:0-10075 GCA_037439585.1 Roseateles sp.
GGCCACGCCGCGCGCCCGGGCGGCGGCCACGTCGAGGTTCTCGTAGCCGGCCCCTTGGGCGGCCAGCAGCCGGAGCTGGGGGCAGGCGGCGATGTCTGCAGCGGTGAAGCCGGTGGCGCCGTTGGTCAGCACCAGGTCGATCTCTGGTCCGTGCGCTGCCAGGGCGGCGGCCCGCAGCGCGGGGGTGGGGGCGTCGATGACGCGAAAGCGGCTCAGCAGCAGGGCCTTGTGTTCGTCGGCAATGGCGACGAGCAGCAGCAGGGTGTTCATGGCAAGCGTGGTGCGAATCAGAATGCGCGCATCATGGCCGAACCCGTCTACTTTCCGTCGCCCGAGGCCTTCCGCGCGTGGCTGGCCGCGCATGCCGCCACGGCGCCCGAGCTCACCGTGGGCTATCACAAGGTGGGCACCGGCCTGCCGAGCATGACGTGGCCGGAGTCGGTGGACGAGGCGCTGTGCGTGGGCTGGATCGACGGCATCCGCAAGCGCGTGGACGAGCTGCGCTACCAGATCCGCTTCACGCCGCGACGGCCCACGTCCATCTGGAGCCGCGTGAACATCGACCGCGTGGCCGTGCTCACGGCCGAGGGCCGCATGACGCCTGCGGGCCTGGCCGCGTTCGAGCGGCGCATCGACCGGCGCAGCATCATCTACAGCTACGAGCATGAAGGCGAGGTGGCGTTGCCGGCGGCGATGGAGGAGCGCTTCCGGCGCGAGCGCGCCGCCTGGGCCTGGTTCGAGGCCCAGCCACCCGGCTGGCGGCGGCAGACGCTGCGCTGGGTGCTCAGTGCCAAGCAGGCCGCCACGCAGGCGCGGCGGCTGGCCCAGCTGATGGCTGCCAGCGCCATCGGCCAGCGCGTGCGCTGACGGCATGGCGAATGGCCGGTGGCCGGGCCGGCACTCACAATCCCGCCCCATCAAATCCGGCCCTATCGTGTCCATGAAACGACTGCTCTTCCCCGCCCTGCTGGCCGCCACGGTGGCCCAGGCGGCCACCGAAACCCCGCTCGACGCCCTGCCCTACACGCCCAGCCTGGACGTGACGGTGATGGACCGCAGTGCCGACCCCTGCGACGACCTCTACCGCTTCGCCTGCGGGGCCTGGACGGCCACCAACCCCATCCCGGCCGATCAGTCGCGCTGGTCCGTCTACGCCAAGATGGCCAACGAGAACCAGCGCTACCTGTGGGGCGTGCTGAACAAGCTGGGTGAAGCCAGCACCGAGCGCACGCCCGCGCAGGCCCAGCTGGGCGACTACTTCGCCGCCTGCATGGACGAAGGCGCGGTGCAGGCCGCCGGCCTTCAGCCGCTGCAGCCGTTGCTGGGCCGCATCGCTGCGCTGAAAGACAAGCAGGGCCTGCCCGCGCTGCTGGCCGAGCTGCACCTGGCCACCGCCAACGACCGCCTGTTCTTCGGCTTCAGCGCCGGCCAGGACTTTGCCGATGCCACGCGCCAGATCGCCTTTGCCACGGCCGGCGGCCTGGGCCTGCCCGACCGCGACTACTACCTCAAGCGCGACGACAAGACGCTCAAGATCCGCACCGCCTACGAGGCCCACGTGGCCCAGGTCTTCACGCTGCTGGGCGAATCGCCCCAAGCCGCCCGTGCCGCCGCGCGCAGCGTGCTGGCCACCGAAACCGTGCTCGCCAAGGCCTCGCTCAGCAAGGTGGACAAGCGCGACCCGTACAAGACCTTCCATGGGGTGGACGCTCGCGGCCTGAAGGCGCTCATGCCCGGCTTCGACTGGCCCCGCTACCAGGCCGCGCTGGGCACGGCGCCCTGGCACGCGCGCTACAACGTCACCGAGCCCGCCTTCTTCAAGGCCCTGGGCCAGCGGCTGAACGCCATGCCGCTGGCCGACCTCAAAACCTACCTGCGCTGGCAACTGGCCAGCAGCCTCAGCCCCGCGCTGGGCAACGCCTTCGTGCAGGCCAACTTCGACTTCTACGGCCAGACCCTCACCGGCCAGCCCCAGCTCAAGGCGCGCTGGAAGCGCTGCGTGCACCTCGTGGACGTGCAGCTGGGCGAGGCCCTGGGCCAGGAGTTCGTGGCGCGGAACTTCACGCCCGACCTCAAGGCCGCCACCGTGCAGATGACCGACGAGATCGAGGCCGCCATGGCGCGCAGCATCGACAGCCTGGCCTGGATGAGCGCCGACACCAAGGCCCGCGCCCACGCCAAGCTCCAGGCCATCGTCAACAAGGTGGGCTACCCCGAGCGCTGGCGCGACTACTCGGCCTTCAGCGTGCAGCGGGGCGACTTCCTCGGCAACGTGCTGCGCGGCAACGCCTTCGAGGCCCGGCGCCGCCTGGCCAAGATCGGCCAGCCCATCGACCGCGGCGAGTGGGGCATGACACCGCAGACGGTGAACGCCTACTACGACGCGCAGATGAACGACATCAACTTTCCCGCCGGCGTGCTGCAGGCCCCGCTGTACGACCCGCGCCTGGACGAAGCCCCCAACTACGGCAACACCGGCGGCACCATCGGCCATGAACTCACGCATGGCTTCGACGATGAAGGCCGCCAGTTCGACGCCCAGGGCAACCTCAAGAACTGGTGGACGAAGAAGGATGGCCAGGAATTCGAGAAGCGCGCCGCCTGCGTGGCGGACCAGTACGCCGGCTACACGGTGGTGGACGACATCAAGATCAATTCCAGGCTGACGCTGGGTGAAGACCTCGCCGACCTCGGCGGCCTCCTCCTCGCGTGGGAAGCCTGGAAGGTCCACATGACCGGCAAGACCCTGGAGAACCGCGACGGCATGACGCCCGAGCAGCGTTTTTTCGTCGGCTTCGCGCAGTGGGACTGCGCGGACGCCCGCCCCGAGGCGCTGCGCGTGCAGGCCAAGGTGGATCCGCACTCCCCGGCCCGCTGGCGCATCAACGGCGTGGTGGTGAACATGCCGGAGTTCGAGAAGGCCTTCGCTTGCAAGCCCGGCGCCAAGCTCGTGAAGCCGGCAGGGCAGCATTGCAAGGTGTGGTGAGCGCCGTCGCCCCCTGCCAGGGCCTCGGTGTGCGGGCGCAGCAGGCTCAGAAGCGGTGGCTGGCGTTCAGGCTGGCCAGCCAGGTGCGGCCCGGGGCGGGCTCGAAGAAGCGGCCGTTGCCGTCGTTGACGATCACCGAGCCGGCGTAGCGGCGGCCGGTCAGGTTGTCCACGCGCAGCAGTGCGCCCAGGTCCCAGGGGCCCAGGCTGAGCTGGTAGCCGGCGTTCACCGCCACGGTGGCGTAGCCTGGTGCGGCGTCGGTGTTCAGGTCGTTCACGCAGACCTGGCTCAGCGCGCGGCCCTCCACCCCCAGTCGCCAGCCGCCGAGCGGCTGCCAAGCGAGGGTGCCGTACAGCGAGCTGCGGGCGATGCCGGGGATGCGGTTGCGGGCGGCCACCGCCTGGTTGGCGGCGGCGCAGGGCGTGGCGGTGCAGGTCAGGAAGCCGTCCTGGTAGCGCGCGTCCAGCCAGGTGAAGGCGAGCTGGGCCTGCAGCGTGGCGCCGAGCTGGAAATCGCCGGAAGCCTCCAGCCCGCGGCGGCGCGTGGCGCCGGCGTTCTGGTACGTGGCGCGGCCGCCCACATTGGTCTGCGTGACGATCTCGTGTGCAGTGCCGGTCTGAAACAGGGCCAGGGTGAGCGCGCGGCCTGCTGAGGCTCGTGCCTTGAGGCCCAGCTCCATGCTGTGGCTGACGGCTGCCTGCAGCCCGAAGTTCATGCCCGTGGCGCCACTGGCCCGGTAGGCCAGCTCGTTGAGCGTGGGCGTCTCGAAGCCACGGCCGGCGCTGGCGTAGAGGCGCAGCGTGTCGCTCGCAGCGTAGCTCACGCCCAGCACCGGCAGGTTGGCGGCGTAGCGTGCGCTGCCGCTGTCGTCGGGGTTGGTCTGGGTGACGTGGGCGTCGGTGGACTTGAAATCCACCCGGCTGCGCCGCACGCCCGCGTTCAGCAGCCAGGCCGGCGTGGGCCGCCACTGGGCTTGCAGGTAGGGGTCGGCGCTGGCAACGCGGTTGGTTTCGTCGCGGCGCAGCGCACCCTGAACCCCCAGCGTGGTGCCGGCAAAGTTCTGGTAGCCCAGGCGGTGTTCGCGCAGCCCGTCGACCGCCACGCCGGCCGCCAGGCTGGCCGTGGCGCTCTGCCAGCGCCAGCGGATGTCGGCCCCCTGGTAGTCGCGCGACAGGTCGATCACGCCGCCGGGGTGCAGCGGGCTGGCCTGGGCCGCCACGGGAAGGGCCTGGAACTGCGTGGTGGTGCGGTGGCCTTGGTAGACCATCACGCGCAGCGTGTGGGCGTCGGTGATGCCGTGCTCCAGCACCAGGCCGCCTTGCTGCTGCTGCATCGTCTTGCGGGTGTTGAAGCTCAGCGCCGACGGGTCCACGCCGCGCGGGTCAGCTTGCCACTGGGCACGGGTGAGGCCCAGCGGGTCCTGGGCTTCGGGCAATTCCACGCTGTTGGCAACGAGGGTGAGCTGGGTGGCGGCGCCCAGCTTGAAGGCCAGCCGCGCATTGCCCAGGCGGCGCTCGGCGGCGCTGTGCTGGCGGTAGCCGTTGGTGGTGAAGCGGCTGGCGCCCAGGGTGTAGCCGATGGCACCTGCCGTGCCACTGGCAGACGCCGCCACGCGTTGCAGGCCGTCGCTGCCTGAGCCCACGCTCATGTCCACGCGCGGCGGGCCGCTGGGGGCTTCGGTGTAGAGGCTGATCACGCCGCCCGAGGCGTTGCCGTACAGCGCCGAGAACGGCCCGCGCAGCACTTCCACGCGGCCCACGGTGCCCAGCTCCACGTTGGTGACCTGGCCCTGGCCGTCCGGCAGCGTGGCGGGGATGTCGTCCACGTAGACGCGCACGCCGCGGATGCCGAAGCTGGCGCGGGCACCGAAGCCGCGCATGGCGATCTGCACGTCCTGCGCGTGGTTCTGTCGGTCGCGGGCCAGCAGGCCGGGCACGCCGCCCAGGCCTTCGGAGAGGTTGACCTGGGCGCGACCGGCGCGCAGCGCATCGCCGTCGGTGCGGGTGATCGAGGCCGGCACCTCGAACGGCAGCATCTCGGTGCGCGTGGCGGTCACCACCACCGGCTCCAGGTGGCTGGGCTCGAGCGCCCGTGCCGCCCGGGGCATGACGAGCAGCGGCAGGGACAGGGCTGGCACCAGCAGGGCGGTCAGCCGGGTGGGGCGGTGTGCGGGGTGGCGAGCGGGACGAGGGCAGGGCATGGCGTGCCAGGGGGCGACAGGGTGAGGGCAGAACGGCAGGCAGGGCGCGAAGCATGCCAGGGCTTGGCTCTCCGTGCAGGGCGAGGTCCGTGGCGGCTGGATAACCTTGCGCTGGACCGCCGGCATCGGGATCCGGCCATCTTGGTCTGCGGCGAAATCGGCGCTCAGACCATGGGCGTGATGCCCGCCACCGAGGCCAGCCGGCAGATCTTCCTGAGGCTCTCCCCGCAGGCTGAGTTCCACCCCTGCAGCACGCGGCCAGCACGCCGGAGGCGCTGTTCGCCGAACCCGTGGGCCAGGCGGGGCGGATCCCCGCGCTCCGGCAGGGCTCCACCGGCCGAGGCACAGCACCTGGCACCGCCGCACTCTTGCGCGTGGCGACGAAGAAGTCGTCGGGCTTGGTGCGCACCCAGTCCACGAAACGGCGTATCTCGGCGTGGGCCAGCAGCGTTCCACCGTGGCGTACGGCCGGGCCAGCTTCGTCTCCGTCAGCAGGGCGTGGATCTGCCGAAGGCACACGCGGTGAAGGAACCCGGTGTGCCGGTCACCCGCATCCGTCGCGCGGCTGATGGCCGGCATGAGCCGCCGCCGCGTGGGCTTGGCAGGCGGGCCTTCACAGCCCGGCGGAGGGCACGGCATCTGGCGGTGCGTGGCGCAATGACCACGAAGCCCGTGCGCCTTGCAGGGGCATACGGGTGTCGGATGTTGCGCGAGACGCACACAACGGCGGCACGGCAAGGGCCGACAGGCTCACGAAAACCGGCGCCGGCAGCAGCGATTGCATCGATCCGCGTGCGGCCACCCGCACCCTCAGGCACCGTGGCCGAGGCCCGCGGTTGTACGGCTCGGCCCGGCCTCGCCCGGCCGCTCGAAGCACCTGTGGCGGTGTCGGCGCGCGTGGAAACCCGCATCAACACATCCGGCGACTCTGCGAACCTGAAAAGAATCCATCGCGGCGTGACGATGTCAGCCGCGGGCCCGCTTTTTTCAACTGACGGCCTCTGTGTCCCCTCCCATGCCTCTTCGCCTTCGCCCCCTGACGCGCAGCCTCGCCCACGCTTTCGGCGGCGGCTTGTTCACTGCCCTCGTCACCGTCGGCCCTGCGCTCGCGCAGGCCGGAGCCAATGCAGACACGCGGCTGGAGCGTGTCGAGATCACCGGCTCGTCCATCAAGCGCATCGCCGGTGAAACCGCGTTGCCGGTGCAGGTGCTCAGCCGCAAGGACGTCGAGCGCAGCGGTGTGTCGAATGTCGAGCAGCTGCTCAAGACCATCACCGCCACGTCGACCGCAGGGGCCACCAGCGTGGCCAACACCGGCGCCGGCGGCGGCCAGGGCGGCGGCGGCTCGGTGGCGCTCATCTCACTGCGCGGTCTCGGCTCGGCCCGCACCCTGGTCCTGATCAACGGCCGGCGCAGTGCGCCGATCAGCGTGTCGTCCGCGGTGGACATCTCCACCATCCCGGTGGCCGCGATCGAGCGCGTGGAGGTCCTGAAGGACGGCGCGTCGGCCATCTACGGCAGCGACGCGGTGGCCGGTGTCGTCAACTTCATCCTGCGCAAGGACTTCCAGGGCACCGAGGTCAGCGCCACGCTGGGCACGCCCACCCGCGCGGGCGGCGGCCAGGAGACGCGCCTGTCGGTGTTCTCGGGCTTCGGGAATTTCGACAGCCAGGGTGCGTCGGCCACCGTGTCGGCCAGCCACCAGCATGTGAAGTCGATCCTCGGCGCCAGCAGGCCGTTCGCGTCCTTTCTGAACCTCGAGCACTACCTGGACCGGACCAACCCGGTCGCGTTCCCGGCCAACGTGCAGCTGCCCAACGGGGCGCTGGCCAACCCGAAGTACCCGGATTGCGGCCCCTACTCCCTGGTGTCGCCGCTGAGCCCGGGGATCTGCCGCTACGACTACGGCCAGTACATCGCGCTGCAGCCGGACGTCAAGACCAGCAACGTCGCGGTCAACGGCCGCCTCAAGCTCAGCGGTGATGCCGAGGCCTACGTCGAGAGCAGCTTCACGCGCAACCAGACGCTCAACACCGTCCAGCCGGTCACCATCAGTCCGAGCGGCCTGAACGCAGGCAACCCGTACATCGCCACGCTGACCAACTTCCTGAATCAGTACCCGCAGTTCCCGGCCCTGCGCAGGTTCATCGGCCAGACAGCCACCTTCATCACCCCCAACAGCCCGTACTACCCCACCGCCTTCGCGGCGGCCAACAATGTTGCCGGGCAGCCGCTGCCGCTGTACTTCCGCTCGGTGCCGAGCGGCTCGCGCCAGACGCAGGACGTGACCGACAGCGTGCGCCTGGTGGCCGGCTCGCGCGGCACGCTGGCAGGCTGGGACTACGACACCAGCGTGCTCTACAGCCGCAACCGCCTCACCGACAAGCTGGTGGGCGGCTGGGCCAGGACGAACGAGTACCTGTCGCTGGTCAACAGCGGCGTGATCAACCCCTTCGGTCCCACCACGGACCCGGCGGCGCTGCAAGCGGCCCAGGACGCCAACTACAACGGCACCTTCTACGTCAACACCTCTGCCATCACGGCGGTCAACGCCAAGGTGTCGGGTGACCTGTTCCAGCTGCCGGCCGGCATGGCGGGTCTGGCGCTGGGCGTGGACCTGCGCCGCGAGTCCATCGACCTGGCACCGTCGGACGCGAGCCGGCAGAACCTGGTGCTCGGTTTTGGCGGCCTCGGCGGCGTGCCCACCAGTGCCAAGCGCAACGTCGCGTCGGCCTATGCCGAGGTGAACTTGCCGTTGCTGAAAACCCTGGAGGGCAACGTCGCAGTGCGCTACGACGACTACCAGCGCGTCGGCAGCACGGTCAACCCGAAGGCCTCGCTGCGCTGGCAGCCGAGCGAGCAGCTCCTGATGCGCGGCTCCTACGGCACGGGTTTCCGCGCCCCGACGCTGTACGACCTGAACCAGCCGCAGTCGATCGGTGGCGTCACCACCAACGGCCAGGTCGACAGCAAGCTCTGCCCCGACCCCAAGGCGCCCAATGCCGGCAGCAACCCCGACTGCAATGCCCAGTACAACCTGCTGATCGGCGGCAACCCGCAGCTCAAGCCGGAGAAGTCCCAGTCGGTCACTTTCGGCGCCCTGTTCGAGCCCAGCCGGGACACCTCCGTGGGACTGGACGTGTATCGCGTCACGGTGACCGACACCATCGTCGGCGGCGCGGCACCGTACCAGACCATCCTGGCCAACCAGGCGCAGTTCGGCAGCCTGATCTTCCGGGGCGCCGACGGGCGCATCTCGGCCATCAACCAGGGCCTGACCAACCTGGGCAAGACCGTCACCAGCGGCGTCGACGTGGCCGTCAAGTCGCGCGTGCTGAACAGCAGCGGCCATCAGCTGACGCTGCGCCTGGACGGCACGTACATCACGAAGTACGACCGCCAGAACCTGGACGGCAGCTACACCTCGTCGATCAACAACCCCGGTGTCACCGGTGCGATCGGCGCGGTGCTGCGTTGGCGGCACACCGCCAGTGCCACCTGGGAAACCGGCGATTGGTCTTCGGTGCTGGGCTGGAACTACCAGAACCGCTACCACGACACCCGCACGCCCAAGCAACCGGCCGACAGCGCCACGCGCGACGTGGCGTCGTACAGCACGCTGGATGCGCAGCTGTCCTATGCCGGCCTGAAGGCCACCAAGCTGACGCTGGGGGTGAAGAACCTGGCCAATGTCAACCCGCCGTACACCAACTACGGCGGCGGGTTCGTCGGCAGCTACGACCTCAGCTACGCCGACGTGCGCGGGCGTTTCGTCTACGTGACGGCGGGCTACACCTTCAAGTGAGGTTCGCGCAAGCCGGGGACACGGGAATCCGACGGCCGGGCTCAGCGCCGAGAACCCGGCCCCCGGCCCGGCATGGCTGACGGCATCACCGGGCCCTTCGGTACAGCGTGTTCCTGCTGATCCCCAGGCGCCTGGCTGCCTCGGACACATTGCCCCCTGCGGCGGCCAGCGTGGCGCGGATGCGGGCATCCGTGAGCTGGCGCAGGTCGTCGGTGCGGCCGGCGGCGGCTTCGTCGGGAGCCGCCGCCGGGGGAGCGCCCTCGCGCTCGGCGGCCTGTGCACCCACGCGGTTGGCCGCCACTGCTGCTGCGGCCAGATCCGCCTGCAGGTCCTCAGGCATCTCCGCGGCGGTCAGCACCGTGGCGGCATCGTCCAGCAGGGCCACGGCGGTTCTCAGCGCTTGGGCCAGCTGCCGCACATTCCCTGGCCACCGCAGCCGCGCCAAGGCCGCCATCAGCGTGTCGTCCACCTGCAGCCTGCGTTCCGGTGCCTCGGTCTGCAGCAGCCGGGCCACCAGCGCGGGCAGGTCGGTGCGCTCCCGCAGGGGCGGCAGCGTCAGCGTCAGGCCGTTCAGGCGGTAGTACAGGTCCTCCCGGAACCGCCCTGCCGCCACCTCATCGTGCAGCCTGCGGTGGCTGGCACAGACGAGGCGAAAGTCCACCGCCACCGCGGCGCCGCCGCCCAGGGGCGTCACGGCGCGCTCTTCCAGCACGCGCAGCAGCCGCGCCTGCAGGGCCAGCGGTATGTCGCCGATCTCGTCCAGGAACAGCGTGCCGCCGTGGGCCTCGCGGATGCGGCCGGGCGCGCCCTGGCGGCTGGCGCCGGTGAAGGCCCCGGGGCGGTAGCCGAAGAGTTCAGCCTCGATCAGCGTGTCGGGCAGAGCGGCGCAGTTCACGGCCACGAAGGGCTGGTCGCGGCGTGTGCTGCTGGCGTGCAGGGCGCGGGCCAGCACGTCCTTGCCGGTGCCTGTCTCACCGTGCAGCAGCAGTGGGATGGCAGACTTGTCGAGCACGCGGCGGGCGCGGTGGAGCGTGGCGCGCAAGGGGACGTCGCCGGTGTCCAGCGCGGCCAGCGCGTCGAGCGG